>NZ_CAUYTK010000003.1:0-354035 GCF_963575625.1 Listeria tempestatis | reverse complement strand
CAAAAAATTTACAAAATCTACATGGACGGTAAAATAGTAGTATGTTATATTATAATTGTAAGAAAAATACATAAACAGGAGATGAATGATATGTCTGGACAAATTAGAATGACCCCGGCAGAACTTCGCGACCGTGCAAAAACGTATGGCACAAGTGCGCGAGATATTGAACAATTATTACAACGTTTATCCCAAACACAAGAACAGTTACGCAGTGAATGGGAAGGGCAAGCGTTCGCACGTTTTGACGACCAATTCAATCAACTAAAACCAAAAGTGACAGAGTTCGCGAATTTGATGGATCAAATCGAACAACAACTTCAAAAAACGGCGAGTGCAGTGGAAGAACAAGACCAACAATTGTCGCAGAATTTTGGATTTTAATTTTAAAAAAGCGCCTCTTATTGTACATTATAAGAGGTGTTTCTTAATATAAATAGAGAAAAGGGGCGTGGAGCGACAAAATGAAAAAGACGCTAATAATTATTATAAGTATTATGCTAGTTATTGTTATCGGAATTGGTATAAAAATAGGAGTTGATAAGCATATGCAAAATGAACAAGAAAAAGAAATGACGGAAATTGTACATAGTGAGGAAGCGAAAAGCATTTTTGAGCATAGTTTAAAGAAATTAGATAGTAAAGCTTTAACAAATCAAGGGGTTATCAAAAGCTATCGAGTTAACAACGAAACTATAAAAGCTAATCCAATGGGCGGCATCAATGGGCAAATATATGTAAATGATGACAAAAATTTATATATTAATTTTAACCTTGATAAAGATAGTTCAGGGGATTTTGATACTGATATTGTTTCAAGTATAGCAGGTGAACTTTCAAGTGAATTGGAGTTGAAACAAAGTGAGTAAATATACAGATAAACAAAATGTTAAAATTGCAAAAAAGAATATGATAAGGTAAAAGTCGGAGATGATTATATTGTGAAGGGAAATACTGTATCAGGGAAAGTCTCCCAAATCATCGACAACAAAGCAACAGGCGAACAGACCTATATTATCACAAACGGAGGAAAGAAGGTAACCGCCAATTCGCCACTTTCCGAACGTGAAAAGGTTAAAGAAGTAACAATTCTCTATCGCGGTTCTTCAGCCCCTAATGAAATGGGCTTGGGTAAGCCAGATATAAATAACGATGTTGCGGCGGACTGGTTTCAAAATGATGTACCTACCGCCACTATGATATTGATGGGAAAAGGAAAAGCTACCCCCCAATTAAAAAGTTCGGCGGAAACTTTAAAAAAGACATTGAATACCTATCCCAATGCTAAAGGATATGTATATGCGCATTCTCTGGGGGGAATGAATGGGAGCTATGCCATTGCCGACTTAAGTAAAGAACAACTCAAGCGAATAGGCGGAGCTTACTTGTACCAATGCCCCAATGTTTACAATCTTCTAGATGCCGAGCAAAAGAAAACCGCTGATGCTTTCACAGCCTCAAATAAAGGTTTTATCTATGCTGATCTTCTCGACGTTGTGCCTTTGGGGTACGGTGAAGATAAAAAGGCGGTTGGAAATGTTCTTTTTGTGGACGGGAAAGACACAGGGAGCATGGGCAAACAACACATGTGGGGAGGATACCAGTTTGACAAAGACGGCAATTTGAAATTAACAGAAGCAGGGAACAGCAAAAAAGCCGCAGTACTTCAAGCGGAAGGGTTGAAAGATGTAGCTAAGCTTAAGAAAAAACTTAGCGCAAGCGGAGGCGGGCTGACATCATCAGAAGAAAAATTTCTCGAAGCATCAGAGGCATTCGTTTACGTTCGCACGATGCAAATGGAAATGAAACATGCTTGTGAGGGGTTAGAAAAGCTCTATAAAAAAGACATGGAAAATGCCCGCGAACTTTGGAAGAAAACACATTCAGATGCAAGACACTACGGAGATTCACTAACAGAAAATGAAATTATTGAGGCGTTGGCGGACGGTGGGGCAACAGAGGAGAAAATAAAACTTAAGCCCATTGAGAAACGTAAAAGGAAATTAAATAAACTGAAAGAAATTGAAGAAGATTATACTAAAGTCATCAATCAAATACAACAGGCTATTAATGAAGTGATTGAAAAAGATCAAGAACTTGCGCGAACAATTGCAGAGGGGTAACCATTTGGACATATCAAAACAAGCAATCTTACAACGAATAGACCACTTAGAAGAGGACCACAAACGAGAAACTAGACGAATAGAAGCGAAAGAGGAAGAGGTTCGAGAAACAAATCATCAATTTTCTAAAAGGCTAGATGACAAAGCCAATCGCTTGCGCTTTATTGTTTCGGAATATGACCCTGAAAGCATTCCGCCACTTTCCCATGGCTATAATATGATTAGTCATACGCAAGACGAGGTTAATTATATTGTACGAAGTGAGCTGGAAACACTTGAAAACAAGCGAGAAGAGGCAGATGGACAATATAGAAAAGAGGTTGAACGATTAGAGGGGGAATTATTCAAGAAGAACAGAGAGGAGGGGGCGGAATAGTTGAAACGTGAAGGTTTATACACGACCTTACAATCAATCAGTTATGCCAAAAAGTGACTAATGGTGAGATGAAAAGAGATTACTAGATGAACTATTGAGGACTAATCAAGAAAGAGAGGATTACCCGCATGAGCAACCCAATAGGTGATGCCTTAGGCGAAGCAGAAAAAAAGTTAGACAAGTTACTTATATCTACTTTTACCGCAAGCCACGCAGTTGCAAGCGCTGAAAATAGAGAGCAGTTAACCGAAGAAACAGAAAAAGAAAAAATTAAAACTTTTAAAGATAAAAATAAAAAACAAATGAAGAGCCTTAACCGTGCGATTAAGGGGAAATGGTTCGACTCGGCAGAAAAAGCGCTGAAAGAGGCTAGAAATAAGTTTGAAGACATTTGACGCGTTAGCATAGACTATCGCTTTTTTTGTCTATCTTCCTATTGAAAAGTGGTTAATTGTGAAATTGACACGAGGGAATTATAAGCAAATAAAAACAGGCTACTTTGATGTTTATTCAGCAGCCTGTTTATTTATTCGTTCCGCGCTTTGAGGCTTGCTCCTCATTTACCCTTGTTTTTTAGTTTTAAATATTTTTAAATAGATATTCACAAATTGTTATCATGCCGTAAATTATTGATATGACTTGATTTGTGATATAGAATAATAGTAAAAGAAGGGTATGGGATTTTTGTTCATAAAAAGTTTATTTTTTCTTTAGTTGTAGTTTAGTTTCTTTCGGTAAGATGACGATAGAAATAAATAAAGGAGGAAAAATAATGAATAAACAAGTAAAAATAATGGGGGCATTTTTGCTCGGAACAACCGTGCTATTTACAACAGCATTCGAGCAAACTTCTTTTGGCGAGACAAAAAACGTTGAAGCGAAAAAATACGACCAGGCGGTTTCAGGGAAAAAAGCAACACAAATATTAGGGAGCACAAACTGGCAAGGCACAAAAGTTTATGATGAAAAGGGGAATGACCTTACAGCAGAAAATCAAAATTTTATAGGTTTGGCAAAATACGAGTCTGAAACCGGACGATATGAATTTTTTGATGCTAAAACCGGAGAATCAAGAAACGATGCGGGAACTTTCTTTATAACAAACGATGGGAAAAAACGCATTTTAATTTCAGAATCACTAAATTATCAAGCCGTTGTGGAGATGGAAAAGATTAATCGTGACATGTTCACTTATAAACGCATGGGGAAAGATAAGGAAGGCAAAGACGTGGAAGTCTATGTAGAGCATGTTCCGTACAAAGGGAAAGAATTACAATTTACAAAACCAGATAAACAACTAAATTCACAAACTGGAAGAATCTTGAAATATGTTGATGGAGACAAAATTTTAGGGAACCGACTTTGGAATGGTACAAAAGTTTTAGATGAAAAAGGAAATGATGTAACAGCACAAAATCGTAACTTCATAAGTCTAGCCAAATTCGATAGCAAAACAAATAAGTATGAATTCTTCAATTTACAAACGGGAGAAAGTCGGACGGACTTCGGTTACTTCGATGTGTTACATGGAAATAAAATTCGTGCACACGTTTCAATTGGGACAAATAAATACGGCGCAGCGCTTGAGCTTACTGAATTAAATCCAAATAAATTTACGTATAAACGCATGGGTAAAGATGCGGCAGGAAATGATGTTGTCGTTTTTGTAGAGCATAAGCCGTATAAAGGACAATTTAACCCAAAATTTAGTTTTTAATCGCGTTTAAGAAAATGATCAATAGGATAGCAGTCATTAAAAAGAGCAGTTAATTTTAAAAACTAACTGCTCTTTCTTTACTTTTAAAGTGAAAGAACTTCTAGACGCGCTCTTACAACGTATTTTAGAAGGTTCAATAAGTTTTGGGAAGACACATCAAGACGAATTTCTTTGTATATAGAAAAACAATACAATTGCTAAACAGCTTAATATCTGTTAAAATTAGTACCAGGTCATAAAGACAGCTATATATGGAGGAGAAGCAATGAACGCAGGTATTCTAGGAGTAGGGAAATATGTTCCTGAAAGAGTATTAACAAACTTTGATTTGGAAAAAATGATGGAAACATCTGATGAATGGATTCGAACACGTACAGGAATTCAGGAAAGACGAATTGCACGTGATGATGAATATACACACGATATGGCTTATGAAGCAGCTAAAAAAGCAATTGCAAATGCTGGGCTAACGCCTGAAGATATCGATTTATTTATCGTAGCTACTGTAACGCAAGAAGCTACTTTCCCGTCTGTCGGAAATATTATTCAGGACCGTTTAGGTGCTAAAAATGCAGCGGCAATGGATTTAGAAGCAGCATGTTCAGGGTTTACGTATGGTGTTGTAACTGCATCCCAGTTTATTCAAACCGGGGCTTATAAACATGTTGTTGTTATCGGTGCGGATAAGCTATCCAAAATTACCGATTGGGATGACAGAAGTACAGCTGTATTATTTGGTGATGGTGCTGGTGCAATTGTGATGGGACCAGTTTCTGAAGATAAAGGCTTATTATCATTTGTTTTAGGTTCAGATGGTTCTGGCGGGAAATATTTAAATTTGAAAGAAGAAAATGACAAATTATATATGAACGGACGTGAAGTTTTCCGTTTTGCTGTGCGTAAAATGGGCGATGCGTCGATGCAAGTTTTAGAAAAGGCGGGATTAGAAAAAGCAGATTTAGACTTACTTATTCCTCACCAAGCAAACATTCGCATCATGGAAGCATCGCGCGAGCGACTTGACTTGCCAGAGGAAAAATTAATGAAAACAGTTCACAAATATGGTAATACATCTTCCTCTTCTATCGCGCTTGCTCTAATTGATGCAGTTGAAGAAGGTCGCGTAAAAGACGGCGATAACTTGCTTCTTGTTGGCTTTGGTGCAGGGTTAACGTGGGGAGCTTTAGTGCTTCGTTGGGGTAAATAGAAGTTCTGATTGTCAACCTAGGGTGTTTTTATGTATAGATAAAGACACCTTTCTTTCATTTGTGGTATAATAAAATCGGCTTGAAATTTGCTTCAAACCAAGCTCTATTTATTTTGTGCAGTGGCCAGTATATTGGCTATATGTTTTTGCTATATTTTTATTTATAATTTTGAAGCAACAAATATTAAGGATGACTCCTGTCAGTTGATAGAAGTTGTTTTTTCATGAGCCCAAAGACAAGGAGATGAGTACATGGAAAGAAGAAGAGTAGTCGTTACTGGTGTTGGAGCAGTTACTCCACTTGGAAATGATGCAGAGACTTCTTGGGAAAACGCGAAAAATGGTGTAAACGGGGTTAAAGAATTAACGCGTTTAAATCCTGATGATTTCCCAGTGAAAATCGCTGCTGAATTAAAGGACTTCGATGTTGAGAAATACATTGAGAAAAAAGAAGCTCGTAAGATGGACCGTTTTACTCACTATGCAATTGCTGGTGCAGAAATGGCGTTAAACGATGCTGATTTTAAAATTGATGATGCCAATGCTGAACGTGTAGGCGTTTGGATTGGTTCTGGTATTGGCGGAATGGAAACTTTTGAAACACAGTATGATACGTATATTAATCGTGGGCTTCGCCGGGTTAGTCCGTTCTTTGTTCCCATGATGATTCCAGATATGGCTTCTGGTCAAGTATCTATCCGTTTTGGTGCTAAAGGGATTAATACAGCAACCGTAACGGCCTGTGCGACAGGTACAAACTCAATTGGAGACGCTTTTAAAGTGATCGAGCGCGGTGATGCCGATGTGATGATTACGGGTGGAAGTGAAGCACCAATTACAAAAATGTCACTAGCTGGCTTTTGTGCTAACAAAGCTCTATCACTCAATCCTGATCCTGAAACAGCCTGTCGCCCATTTGATAAGGACCGCGATGGCTTTATTATCGGTGAAGGTGCAGGAATTGTTATTTTAGAAGAGTATGAACACGCAAAAGCACGTGGCGCTAAAATCTATGCAGAAGTTGTCGGCTACGGTTCAACAAGTGATGCGCATCATATTACTGCACCAGCTCCAAACGGTGAGGGAGCAGCTCGTTCTATGAAGCAAGCACTAAATGATGCTGGTTTAGAACCAGAAAGTGTAGACTATATTAATGCACACGGGACAAGTACAGGCTATAACGATGAATTTGAAACTGCTGCCGTTAAAACCGTTTTTGGCGAACATGCTTACAAACTAGCTGTTAGTTCCACAAAATCGATGACAGGGCACACACTGGGCGCATCAGGGGGGATTGAAGCGATTTTCTCAATCCTAACAATTCGTGATAGTGTAATACCACCAACTATTCATCTTGAAAATCCAGATGAACTTTGTGATCTTGATTATGTGCCAAATGTATCACGGAAGCAAGATGTAAAAGTGGCTATGTCCAATTCATTTGGGTTTGGCGGTCATAACGCAACACTCGTATTTAAGAAATTTGAAGGATAATCATTCAGGAACTTGAACATTGAAGAATGTTCAAGTTCTTTTTTTGAGCAAAATGGTCGCTTTTTGTTAAAAAATTGCTTACAATTAAATTGTGAACAATATAAAGGAGATGGTTTTATGGGAACAAATCATCGATTACTTGATGAGCAGCTATGTTTTGCGATTTATAATGCCCAGCGAAACTTCACAAAATACTATCGAAAAGCGCTCAGCCCCTTTCACTTAACCTATCCTCAGTACATCGTTTTACTCTCGCTATGGGAACAAGACGCGCAGAGTGTAATGGAGCTCGGAGCTCACCTAGACTTAGATAGCGGAACACTTACTCCGTTGCTTAAAAGAATGGAACAAGATGGACTAGTCCTCCGGAACCGTAATCAAAGCGACGAGCGTGTTGTTGTCATCTCTTTGACGGAAAAAGGTAGTAGATTGGAAGAAGCTGTTATCGGCGAAGTGGATGCTTGCATTCAGCAACTGTTTTCTGAACAGGAAGGACAGACAAATTTACTTGCAGATATGAAACGCTTAAATGAAACACTTAAAAGTCATTTAATTTAGGAGGAGAAAAGAATGAAAAAATTGTATGAAACAACGGTTATTAATACAGGCGGCAGAAGCGGGGAAGTGCATTCGGAGGACAATGTTTTTTTCTTTGATATTTCGGCACCAAAGGAACTGGGTGGTGACGGGGGTGGGGGTACGAATCCAGAACAGCTATTTGCTGCTGGGTACAGCTCTTGCTTTAACAGCGCACTTGAACTCGTCATGGGAAAAGCTGGTGTAACTGGCAAAAGTGAAGTAACTGCAACGGTTTCCCTTTATAGTGATCCAGAAGATAACGGGTTTAAAGTCGGTGTGGACTTAGCGGCACATATTGACGGCGTAGACGAAGCGACTGCCAAAGAATTGATTGAAAAAGCCCACCAAGTTTGCCCTTACAGCAAAGCAACACGTGGTAACATCGATGTCACGCTGCAAATTGTATAAGCAAAAAGCCAAAATCAAAATTGATTTTGGCTTTTCTTTTTTAACGGCGTTTGCGACCAAGTCCAATGGCGTTTTCCATTTTTTTAAGGGTCTTATTCGCGACAAAACGAGCTTTTTCAGCACCTTCATCAAGAATTCTATCCAATTCATCCGATTGAAGAAAGTCTTCATAGCGCGCTTGAATGGGCTCTAATTCTTGAACAACAAGTTCTGCAAGGTCGGATTTAAAATCCCCATAACCTTTATTAGCGTACTTTCCTTCGATTGCAGAAATGGAGTCTCCTGTTAAGGCTGAATAAATGGAGAGCAAGTTAGAAATACCAGGCTTACTTTCCTTGTCATATTGCACCACACCAGATGAATCGGTGACCGCACTCTTAATTTTCTTCCTAATCGTGTTTGGTGGATCTAACAAATAGATGGCACTTTTTATATTTTCATCGGATTTACTCATTTTTTTCGTTGGCTCTTGTAAAGACATCACGCGAGCACCTTGTTTTGGAACAAAAATATCAGGCATTTTAAAGATTTCATTATGCTTTTTGTTGAATCGATCGGCCAAGTCACGTGTTAATTCAATATGTTGCTTTTGGTCGTCCCCGACTGGAACAAGATCAGTCTGATAAAGTAAAATATCGGCAGCCATTAGCGGCGGGTATGTTAGTAAACCAGCGCTAACACCAGCTTTACCAGCAGATTTATCCTTAAACTGAGTCATGCGCTCTAACTCACCAATGTACACATTACATTGCAATATCCACGCGGCTTGCGCATGGGCTGCAACTTCTGATTGAATAAACAAGGTCGCTTTTTTGGGGTCTAAACCAACCGCTAAATATAGCGCGGCCAAACTTTTAATTTGCTTTCTAAGTTTTAAGCGGTCTTGAGGCACCGTAATAGCATGCTCGTCAACAATACAGTAGTAACAGTCATATTCATCTTGGAAGCTACCAAACTGTTTTAATGCGCCGATATAATTCCCAAGTGTTAAATCACCACTTGGTTGAATACCAGAAAAAATAACTTTTTTCATCCTAATTTTCCTCCTAAAATTAATATGCGATTGAGAGAATATAAAAACCGTTCGTCCCTAGCAAAAAAAATTGCTAGGGACGAACGGTTGTCCGCGGTACCACCCTAATTGCTTTAAAAAAGCACTCATAAGATAACGGTCTTAAGCCGCCACTTGCTACTAAATGTTCACAAGTAGTTCTCAGGAAGCCCATTCCATTTTGTTCTATGCTTGTTTCCACCAAACACAAGCTCTCTATAAATAGTATATACAAAATGTACTATTTTCCCTCTAACGCATCTATTATAGTAATAATAGTTTATCAAGAAATGGGATAAACTGTCAAACGGTTATTGGTAATAAAACAACATAACAAGAAAGCTTGAGGCAAGGACAATGAGCGAACTAAATAAAATATCGAGATATGGAATGCCTACAAGTTCAGAAAGCATCATATCCGAAAACTCATTTTCTTCTTCCCCTCTAAATTTCCGGGATACTTTACGAAAGCCATCATGCGCGCGGTCAAGAAAACCAGAACGCATAATATAGATGATAAGACCAATTATAAATACACTAAAACCAACATAAAAAGAAAGGTCAATATATTGTAAAAGCGTAAAATTTGGTTGAAAAAGCATAAGAATTAAAATAAGAACTTCCTGAATAATTGTATAAATGACTAATCGTTTTAACAAAAGTATGTCACCTCGCGTTTTTGATTCTTGTATTACTTTAGCATAAAAAAAGAAGGTAGACGAATTTTAATTGATTTTCATAACAAAAAACAGAATATTCTGTCAAAAGTGGACAATTAGTAATAAACGAGTGAGAGACTAGCTTTTCGATGATGTCATGTATTATAACATTTTTTTGTTTTAGAAAATCCCATTATATCAACCTTTTTTATAAAGATTCATAAATTTAATTTATTTTTTAGTATTTTTATATAGACAAGAGCAAAAAAAAAGTATATAAATAAATATAATCCTAAAATTATTCGGGATTAACATCACTTTTTGTTATTATTTTAGTTTTGCTCGGTTTTTGGTTGACGAATTCCGAATTCAAGGAAAAAAAGTTGTTTGACTAAACTAGGGTTATTTTCTGAAAACTTAATCAACGGCATTAAATCTTTCAAATCAATGTACGAATGTATGTGTTATTTGTCAGACTTTTCTTGTTTTTTAGCCGTTGTGAGAATTTTTTTGAAATTTATCACTTTTAGCCTTGATTTGAAAGATTTGGTTAAATCAATTTACAAAGCTTAAAAAACTGGGGTATAATAACAAGTGAAACAATTTTTCAGAAAAATAAAAAAGGGAGGTATATTTAGTGAAAAAATCTAAATTATTTTTAACTCTTGGATTGACACTAGTGCTGAGCTTAGTCTTAGTAGCATGTGGAGGAGGAAATGATTCTTCATCCGACGATAAAAAAGGCTCAGGTGATGGTAAAGCATCAGGAGAACAAGTTCTTAACTTGTCAGAATCAGCTTTAATTCCTTCTGCTGATAGTTCAAAAGCAGATGACCAAGTTGGTTTAAATGTACTTAACCAAACAAATGAAGGTCTGTACGCACTTGACAAAGAAGGCATTCCTGCAATTGCTGGAGCCGCTGAAGAACCAAAAATTAGTGATGACAAAACAGTCTATACCTTCAAATTACGTGAAGATGCAAAATGGTCTAACGGTGACCCTGTAACAGCAAAAGATTATGTTTTTGCTTGGCAACGTGCGGTTAACCCGACCACAGCTGCAACTTATTCTTACCTATTCTCCGCTATCAAAAATGGTGAAGATATTGTAGCAGGTAAGAAAAAACCTGAAGAATTAGGTATTAAAGCAGTAGATGATACAACGCTTGAAGTTACATTATCTAAACCAGCTGCTTATATTAATTCATTATTCGCATTCCCTACGTTCTTCCCATTAAATGAGAAGTTTGTAACGGAAAAAGGCGAAAAATATGCTCAAAACAGTGATAACATTTTATATAACGGTCCTTTCGTATTGAAAGATTGGACAGGAACGAATAAAAAATGGACTTACGTTAAAAATGATAACTACTGGGATAAAGACGCTGTGAAATTGAAACAAATCAATGTTCAGGTTGTTCAAGACCCAGGAACTAACTTAAACCTTTATAATACGGGCAAAATTGACCGTGCGCTTTTAAGTGCTGAGTATTCTGCACAAAATAAAGACAATAAAGACTATACTGTAGTTAATGATTCTTCAACTTTCTATATTAAATTTAACCAAGAACGTAAAGGTAAGAAAACAGCACTTGCAAATAAAAACATCCGTAAAGCACTTGCCCTTGCAATTGACAAAGAAGCGTATGTAAATACTGTTCTTCAAAATGGTTCTAAACCAGCTAATAACTTGGTGCCACCAGATTTCACATTTGATCCTGGTAACAAAGAGGATTATGTAAAAGAATCTGGCGCACACTTAGAATATAATAAAGAAGAAGCTCAAAAAGCTTGGAAACAAGGCTTGAAAGAGTTAGGTGTAAGTAACCTTACTTTAGAATTTACAAGTGATGACACTGAAAATGCTAAAAAATCTTCTGAATTTATTCAAAACCAATTAGAAACAAATCTTGATGGTTTGAAAGTGAACCTTAAAAATGTACCATTTAAAATTCGCTTACAAAATGATCAAAACCAAGATTATGACGTTTCTATGAGTGGTTGGGGTCCTGACTATCAAGATCCATCTACTTTCTTAGATTTATTCCAAACAGGTGGTGCTCAAAACAGAATGAGTTACTCTAACCCTGATTATGATAAAATCTTAAAAGATGCTTCAGTCACTTATGCGGCTGAACCACAAAAACGTTGGGACGAAATGGTTAAGGCGGAACAAATCTTGCTTACAGATGATGTAGCGATTTCTCCACTTTATCACCGTTCAAATGCATACTTGCAACAATCTTATATTAAGGATTTACAAAAAAATCCATTTGGTCCAGACTATACGTACAAAAATACGTATTTGACTAAATAAGTTTTTAAGAAATGCTTGACTTGAGAGAGAGTATATTTCGATATACTCTCTCATTTTGCTGATGTTTTGCGAGACTTATCAAAACGCTTTAACGTCATATTTAAATTTGGAAAAAATAGGTTTTGAGAATATTGTTTTTCATTAACATAGGTTGATGAAGTAAAGGCTCTAATACAATAGACAATTTTTTGAGAACCTTTCACACATAAAAATAAATTTGGGAGGTGTAGAGATAGATGGCAAAATATACGTTAAAACGCGTTTTCTACATGTTAATAACACTCTTCATTATTGCTTCGGTTACATTCTTCCTAATGAAGCTTTTGCCGGGTACACCATATCGTAATCAGGAAAAATTATCTGATGAACAAATTCATATTATGAATGAAAAATATGGTTTAAATGATCCGGTGCCTGTTCAATATTTCAACTATATGACAGGGTTAGTAAAAGGGGATTTAGGGGTATCTTTCCAACTTGACAATCGTCCAGTATCTGAAATTCTAGGCGCGCTTATCGGTCCTTCTGTCACACTCGCACTAGAAGCAATGGTTTTTGGTCTTTTCTTTGGTATAATTTTAGGAGTTATCGCCGCCATGTATCAGAATAGGTGGCCGGATTATACCAGTACCTTTATTGCGATACTAGGTAAATCGATTCCTTCTTTCGTCTTCGCTACAGTCCTGCAATACTGGATTGGAGCAAAACTGCAATGGTTACCCGTAGCTGGTTGGGGTACTTTTGCTGAATCTATTTTACCAGCATTTGCGCTTGCAATGTTCCCGCTTGCAACAGCGGCTCGTTTTATGAGAACTGAGTTAATTGATGTTTTTGCATCTGACTATATTTTGCTTGCAAAAGCAAAAGGAAACAGTAGACCTGAAATAGCAGTAAAACACGCTATTCGAAATGCACTTATTCCGCTTATAACTGTTATAGGACCATTGTCAGTGTCTCTAATGACAGGTTCACTTGTCATTGAAAATATTTATGGAATTCCTGGAATTGGTAGCCAATTTGTATCATCAATTCAAACGAATGACTACCCTGTTATTATGGGGACAACGCTCCTCTTTGCAGTAATGTTAATCTTGGTTATCCTCGTTGTGGATATTTTATATGGATTAATTGACCCTCGAATTCGTGTGTCTGGAGGTAAGAGATAATGTCAGAAAAAATTGCAAAAGAAATGTTTCAGCCAGTTCAAGTTAAAGATGCAGAAGCTGAAAAAATTTCACGCCCAAGTTTGACTTTCCTTCAAGATTCATGGATAAGAGTAAGAAAAAATAAGGCTGCTCTAATCTCTATTATAGTTCTTGGGGTTATTGTTTTAATGGCGATTTTTGGTCAGTATATGTCAGCCAATTTAGGCCCAAATAATAGTGTTAACTATCAAAAAAACGAGTATGCTAGTTTGCCTCCTAAAGTACCGGGTTTTGAGAATCTACCATTTTGGAATGGAAAGCAAAATATTGGTGGCACGGAAGTAGATGTTTATCAACAAAAAAATGTTAAAGAGGGCACTTACTACTGGCTAGGAAGTGATACTCTAGGGCGTGACCAATTTGCTCGTATTTGGGCTGGGACACGTGTATCGCTTATCATAGCTGTGGTAGCAGCTCTCTGTGATCTAATAATTGGTGTTTCTTACGGTCTTATTTCAGGATTTGTAGGTGGTCGTACGGATAATATAATGCAACGTATTTTAGAAATAATATCAGCCATTCCCAATTTAGTTGTTGTTATTTTAATGTTGCTAGTTCTAGAGCCAGGAATTATATCCATAATTATTGCTATAGCAATAACCAGTTGGATAACGATGGCCAGGGTTGTGAGAGGGCAAGTATTAAAACTAAAAGACCAAGAATTCGTTCTAGCCTCCTTGACACTAGGTGAATCAGTTCCTAAGATTTTAAGTAGGCATCTTTTACCAAATGTAGCCGGTGTTATTATCATTAATGTTATGTTCAGTATTCCAAGTGCGATATTCTTTGAAGCATTCTTAAGTTTTATCGGTTTAGGTTTACCTGCACCAACAGCTTCACTTGGAACGTTAATTAATGATG
This sequence comes from Listeria tempestatis, assembly GCF_963575625.1. Classification (NCBI taxonomy): domain Bacteria; kingdom Bacillati; phylum Bacillota; class Bacilli; order Caryophanales; family Listeriaceae; genus Listeria; species Listeria tempestatis. The sequence continues at coordinate 340,038 of NZ_CAUYTK010000003.1, read as the reverse complement.
GCTATAAAACGCTTCAAGTATTGCCGTACATGGTTCTTTATCCATCAATCGTATTATGTATCATTATGATAGCATTTAACTTAATAGCTGACGGACTTCGCGATGCGTTCGATCCGAAAATGCGGGACTAAAGGAGAGGTGAGGAAAAATGGAAAAACTATTAGAAGTTAAAGATTTACACATTTCCTTCCACACTTATGCCGGCGAAGTCCAAGCCATTCGTGGAGTGAATTTTGATCTTCATAAAGGTGAAACTCTTGCTATCGTGGGAGAGTCAGGTTCTGGTAAATCAGTTACGACAAAAGCAGTTATGAGATTGCTACCTGAAAGCAACTCTAGCATAAAATCTGGTCAAATTTTATTTGATGGAAAAGACTTGGCAACAGCATCTGAAAAGCAAATGCAAAAAATTCGTGGTAAAGATATTTCGATGATTTTCCAAGATCCGATGACATCACTTAATCCAACAATGCCAATTTGGAAACAAATTGCTGAACCACTTATTAAGCATCAGAAAATTAGCAAGGCGGAAGCGCGCAAAACGGCACTTCGCTTGCTTCAACTGGTGGGGATTCCAAATGCTGAGGAACGTATTAAACAGTACCCGCATCAATTTTCCGGAGGGATGCGCCAACGTGTTGTTATTGCTATTTCACTCGCATGTAACCCGCAAATTTTAATCGCGGATGAGCCAACGACAGCACTAGATGTAACAATCCAAGCCCAAATTTTAGACCTGATGAAAGATCTTCAGCAAAAAATTGATACATCGATTATTTTTATTACGCATGATCTTGGTGTAGTAGCGAACGTGGCTGATAGGGTCGCCGTTATGTATGCAGGAAAAATTGTTGAGATTGGGACGGTAGATGAAATTTTCTATAATCCGCAACACCCATATACATGGGGACTGATTAGCTCAATGCCAACGCTTGATACGGATGATGAAGAATTATATGTTATTCCAGGGACCCCTCCTGATTTATTAAAACCGCCAAAAGGTGATGCGTTCGCTGCGCGTAACCAATATGCGATGGCGATAGATTTAGAGGAGCAACCGCCGATGTTTAAAGTATCTGATACGCACTATGCTGCAACTTGGTTACTTCATCCTGATGCGCCTGAAGTGACGCCTCCAGATGCTGTATTGAGACGTCAAGAACAATTTGCGAAGGAACATCCTGGTATGCAAGCTGTTCATGCGAAGGGGGTCGAACAAGGTGAGTGAACGTGAAAAACTACTTGAAATCCATAATTTAAAACAATATTTTAACGAAGGCAAAGCGAATGAAGTTCGTGCTGTGGACGATATTTCTTTTGATATTTATAAAGGCGAAACACTTGGCCTTGTAGGTGAATCGGGCTGTGGGAAATCAACCACTGGTCGTACCATTATTCGTTTATATGACGCAACAGATGGCGAAGTTTTATACAATGGCAATAATGTGCATGCGAAAAAGTCTCGTAAAGAGATGCATGAATTTCGCCGTAAAATGCAAATGATTTTCCAAGATCCCTATGCATCTTTAAACCCACGTATGAAAGTGCGAGATATTATTGCTGAAGGAATCAATATCCATGGACTTGCGAAATCTAAAGAAGATGCAGATGAGCAAGTTTATAAGTTACTTGAAACGGTTGGTTTAAGTAAGGAACATGCTGGTCGGTACCCACATGAATTCTCGGGCGGACAAAGACAACGGATTGGAATTGCTCGTGCACTTGCTGTTCAACCTGAATTTATTATTGCCGATGAACCGATTTCGGCACTTGACGTTTCTATCCAAGCACAGGTAGTAAATCTGTTGAAGGAATTGCAAAAAGAGAAAGGTTTAACGTATCTTTTTATTGCACATGACCTTTCCATGGTAAAATATATTAGTGACCGAATTGGCGTTATGTATTTTGGTAAGTTAGTTGAATTAGCACCAGCTAATGAACTATATCGTGCTCCGCTACATCCTTATACGGAATCACTCTTATCAGCTATTCCACTTCCAGATCCGAATTATGAACGTACTCGTGTGCGTAAAGCATATGATCCGGCAGTGCATGATTATAAAGATGGTGAAGAATTGAAAATGCGTGAAGTTGCTGAAGGACATTTTGTTTATTGCTCTTTGGCGGAGCTTGAAATGTATAAAGAAAAGCATGCAAGTTTGAAAACGACAGTATAATAAGCAGAAGAGTTTTAGCGTGTTGCTAGAACTCTTTTGTTTTATGAGAAATATTGATAGTGAATTCTCATGGAATTTTAATAAATCTTGTGAAATTTTCATGTAATTCTAGTTTAAACCAAGTATAGTAGGGGTACATACTAAGAGCGACTTACTAAAAACATTTCTACATATTTGTTATAATTTTTTCGAAAATAGTATATAGAATTTCACAAGTTTAGTGTATAATGGAAATATAAGTTCTTATACTTGCTATTTTCAATATAGAGAAATGAATTAGCGATTCGTTTGTGAATGAAACAAAATTAAAACCGATTAAGGAGTGTGAATGTCTAATGGTAACGTTATACACTTCACCTAGTTGCACATCTTGCCGTAAAGCACGTGCATGGTTAGAAGAACATGAAATCCCTTATAAAGAAAGAAATATTTTTTCTGAACCACTAAGTTTAGATGAAATAAAAGAAATCCTCCGTATGACGGAAGATGGAACAGATGAAATTATTTCAACACGTTCTAAAACATTCCAAAAACTAAACGTTGACTTAGACAGCTTACCTCTTCAAGAGTTGTATGAGTTGATTCAAAAAAATCCGGGTCTTCTTAGACGTCCGATTATCATTGATGAAAAGCGTTTACAAGTTGGTTACAATGAAGATGAAATCCGTCGTTTTTTACCAAGAAAAGTAAGAACTTACCAACTTCGAGAAGCGCAAAAAATGGTTAATTAAACTAATTATACTAGAGTTGTTGGATGATTTATTGTTCAGCAACTTTTTTTCTTGCTTATTTTTGGATTTTCGGCTAATATTATATGACTACCAGTAAATAATGGTGGTATAAAATGCTATTTTGAGCTAAAATATAATTAAAGTAATACCCTTCATTGTCAATGACTAAATTGGAAGGGAGAGTGTGACGATGGAAATTGAACGAATTAATGAAGATACAATCAAGTTTTATATTTCTTATCTTGATTTAGAAGAGCGTGGTTTTAATCAGGAAGATGTCTGGTATGACCGTGAGAAAAGTGAAGAACTTTTCTGGGAAATGATGGACGAGCTGAAATATGAAGAAGAGTTCTCTCCGGAAGGTCCGCTCTGGATTCAAGTACAAGCGCTAAAGCATGGCTTAGAAGTATTTGTTACAAAAGCTAGTATTACTGGTAAAGGTGAAGGTAATTTGAACCTTAGTGTAACGCAAGGTGATGAATTAGCGGAAGAACGAATTGAAAAAATGCTGGAGGAAAATTTTAATCCAGTTAAAAAGGATAATTCAAATACTGAAGATGCATTAGAGTTTATTTTAGAATTTAATGATTTTGAAGATTTGATTACAATGAGCCGAGCAACTGGGCTTGAACATGTAACGACAAAATTATTTTCATATGAGGATAACTATTATTTGTATGTTGAGTTTCCTGAAGCAGAAATTAATGAAAAAAACATTGACAATGTTGTGAGTATTTTACTTGAATATGGTTTAGAATCAAGCCTAACAGGTTATATTCTTGAGGAATATGGCAATTTGGTTTTAGATACACCTGCTCTAGAACAAATTAAGAAACACTTTAGTTAAAAATACTAAGAGACTTATTTCCGCCGTGTGCGGGTAAGTCTTTTTTTTACGAAAATTTTTGGCTAAAGAAGGAATTTAAGGCTTTACGGCGAATTTAAAATATAAAAGAGGTGCAACTATGTTTACTGCTCAAACTGAAACTGGTGAAGTTGTGACGGTTACAAAGATCAATCGTGATTTTTTGAAGAAGAGTTCTGCAAGTTATGTATGTTGTTGTTGTCAGGAAGAAGTTATTTTAAAAAATGGTGATATTAAAGTCCCGCACTTTGCTCATAAAAAAAGTGGGAGATGTAAAGCAGCTTCTGAGGGTGAATCCACTAAGCATCTAATGGCTAAAGAGCTTCTATTAGGCTGGCTAACCGCTCAAGCTTTTCGAGTAAATTTAGAACATTATTTTCCAGAAATCAAGCGCCAAGCAGATTTGTTTATTGAAGGGAATATTGTGCTTGAATACCAATGTTCTACAATCCCAATTAAAGAAATGATAGAACGTACAGAGAACTACTTATCTCTTGGATTAAAGCCCTACTGGATATTAGGACAGGAATTAATTATTCGCGGAGGTAAATATGTATTTTCTGCTTTCCAATTAGCTTTTTTACTAAAAGATAAAAATTTAGGTTACTATCTATTTTGTTTTCATCCAGAGAAAAATTATTTTGAATTAATTTATCATATTCATCATTATATAGGGAAATATTTTTTTGCCTCCTCGATGAAATTACCGCTTTCTATTCCCTTAGAAGAGATGCAAGCTAAAATAGCGCAAATTAGATTTAAAAGTTTATATATTAAACGCAACCGTAAAATGGAACGGGAACATTTGAGTTATTTCTACGCAAAATATAAAAGTAAAAGTATATTTTTAAAACAGCTGTATCAGTCGGGCTATGCGATTTTGAATCTTCCAAAAGAAATTGGGGTTCAATTGTCACGACAGTTTCTAACCCATACACCAGCAATAGAATGGCAGTTTTTGCTATGGGAAAATTTCTTTAAATTACTTGAAGAGGGGGATACCTTCAGTAAAGATCATATTATTCAATATTTTAGGAAGTATGTTGTCGGAATCCAAATGATTTTTTTGTCGCTTAGTGAATGTCATTTGCTACTTGAGGAATACTTGCTTTTCTTAGAAGAAGAAGGTGTTTTGGTTGAATATATTTCTGGGCGTTTTCGAATAAAACGACAAATTCTTTATATGGAAAAACAGTTTAGCTAAAGAGTAGCAATTTTTTTGCAATTTAGGTTTTCTTAGCTCATAATAAAAAGAAATATGACTTTGGGGGTTATAGATTTATGGCGGAAAATAAAATCAAAACGATTCCTGCAAGAAATGAAGTGCCTGAACAGCTAACATGGGATTTAACGACTATTTTTGAAAGTGATGATGCATGGGAAAAAGCATTTAAAGAGGTACAACAATTAAGCGAAAAGAGTGCTACTTATAAAGGGACTCTTGGCAAAAGTGCTAATCAGTTACTTAATGCTTTACAATTTAGAGATGATGTATTAAATAAATTAGAAAATGTATATGTATACGCACATTTGAAGTTAGACCAAGATACAGCAGATGCGAAATATCAAGGCTTAAATAGTCGTGCTGGAAGTTTGATTACACAAGTTATTTCAGGGCTATCCTATTTTGATCCAGAAATTTTGGCAATCAATGAAGATGTGCTAGCTGCTTATTTAGAAGAAAATGATGACTTGAAACTTTATAAACATTTGTTAGATGATTTAAATCTAAGTCGTCCTTATATTTTATCGGAGAAAGAGGAAACCATTTTAGCAAGTGCGGGTGAAGTGTTAGGAAGTCCGTCTAGAACATTTAATACTTTAAATAATGCTGATTTGAAGTTTCCGGCAATTGAGGGCGAGGATGGGAATAAAATTGAAATTACTCATGGTCAATACGGGAAGCTTTTAGAAAGTGGAAATCGTCGAGTTCGTAAAGATGCATTTTTGGGAATGTACTCGGTATATGAAGGCTTGAAGAATACACTTGCAATGACGCTTAGCGGTCAAGTGAAGAAGTCTAATTTTTATGCGAAAACAAGAGGGTACAAATCGGCAAGAGAAGCTGCGTTGTCAACAAATCATATTCCAGAATCGGTGTATGATTCACTTGTTGAAACGGTTAACGAGCATTTGCCTTTATTGCACCGCTATGTTGCTCTTCGAAGAGAACTTTTAGGCTTAGATGAATTGCATATGTATGACATGTATACGCCCTTATCAAATGATGTGAATCTTGAGTTCACCTATGAAAATGCTAAAGATATTGTTTTAAATGGCCTACGTCCTTTAGGTGAGGAATATCAAGAGATTTTAAAAGAAGCCTTTGATAAACGTTGGATTGACGTTGTGGAAAATAAAGGAAAACGCAGTGGCGCGTATTCGTCAGGTGCATATAGTACAAGTCCGTATATATTAATGAATTGGCAAGATACAATTGATAATGTATTTACGCTTGCGCATGAATTAGGGCATAGTGTGCATAGTTATTATACGCGGAAAAATCAACCGTATGTATACGGGGATTATTCTATTTTCTTAGCGGAAGTGGCATCAACAACAAATGAAAATCTATTAACAGATTATTTATTGAAGCAGTATGAGGATAAAAAAGTTCGAGCATATTTGTTAAATCATTACTTAGATGGCTTTAAGGGCACGGTTTTCCGTCAAACACAATTTGCTGAGTTTGAACACTTGATTCATCAGGCGGATCAAGAGGGTGAGGCTCTTACAGCAGAATATTTAACGGAAAACTATTTTAGAATTAATCAAAACTATTACGGGACGGATGATATGAAGTATGATGATGAGATTGGGTATGAATGGTCTAGAATTCCTCATTTTTATATGAATTATTATGTATTCCAATATGCAACTGGTTTTTCAGCTGCTTCTGCATTAAGTGCAAAAGTTTTAAATGAAGGTGAAAAGGCAGTTCAAGATTATGTGCAATTTTTAAAGGCTGGGAGCTCAGATTTCCCAATTGAAGTATTAAAGCGCGCTGGTGTGGATATGACGACATCAAAACCTGTTGAAGATGCACTCAAAGTTTTTGAAGATAAGCTAAATGAATTAGAGTCGTTAACAAAATAAATTTGTGAAATATTGGCTGTATGAAAAAAAGTTTTAAAAAACTTGTAAAAAGAAGCTTTGCTATTTGAGAAGGCTTCTTTTTGTTATAGTTTTTGAGCGCTAGATGAAAACAGTTAGGTGTAATATTAAGAGCAAGTTATGGAGGTGTTACATTGTTTAGTAGTATCCTGTTTAAATAATATTTTTTATACTAATAATTAGGTGGGAATGAATTTAAAATAAAAAGTTTGTGAAGTATTGAATTAAACGGGGAAGTATGTTATATTTATACAGTGAAATATATCACAAACAAATACCCCCTTTATTTGATTGTGTGAATTTCTCCTTTTGATTGCGCTGAAAGGAGCCGTGGACTATAGTCCACGGCTTTTTTCGTTTTTTAGAAAAAAGTTGACATGAAATGCATTTCATTTGATATAGTGGAGATAGGGAAAGGTGTGTTGAAATGATTAAATTAGTGGCAGTAGATATGGATGGGACTTTTTTAGATGATAAGAAGAACTATGATAGAACTAGGTTTTTGGATATTTACGGGCGTATGAAGCGCGTGGGAGCGGAATTTGTTGTTGCAAGTGGCAACCAGTATATCCAATTGGCTACATTTTTTGAAGAGATTAAAGATGAGATTACGTTTGTTTCGGATAATGGGGCTTATGTGCGAAAGGGTAGCGAGGATATTTTTGCTGGTGTTTTTGATAAGGCGGCATTTGCTGAAATTACAGCAGTTTTGCGTGAAAAAACGGATTTTGAGACTATTATTTGTGGAAAAAAAGGCGCGTATGTACTTGATACAGTGTCAGAAGAATTTTGTGATTTTGTAAAATTTTATTGTCCTGTTTTAATAAAAGTGGCAGACTTTTCGGAAGTTGATGATATGGTGTTTAAATTTGCGCTTTCTTGTAAGGAGGAGGAAACATATCGGCTCCTAGATGAATTAAGTGGGTCAATTAGTCATTTGGCGACGCCTGTTAGTAGTGGGCATGGTTCTATTGATCTTATTCAGCCGGGTAACCATAAGGGGCATGCGATTCAGATTTTGATGGAGAAATGGGGCATTTCTGAAGAAGAAGTCATGACTTTTGGGGATGGCGGTAATGATTTGGAAATGCTAAAGTTAGCAAAATTTAGCTTTGCTATGGAAAATGCGCCAGATTATGTGAAAAAAGCTGCTCATTTTGAGGCAAAATCAAATAATGATTCGGGTGTGCTTGCCGAGCTTGATAAGCACTTCTAGCCTTGCCAGAAGCACTGTTTTAAATTGACACAGCCGTTTTTCTTAAATGGAACGTGTTCTTGCTGTAGTAATGTTGTTTGTTCGGGCCAACCAGGGACGGTGCGCCCAGAGGCATTTACAACTCGGTGGCACGGCATATTAAGTGTGCGATCTGTATGTTTTAGTACGCTACCAACTAGACGAGCGTTTTTCGGGCGTTCAATCATATAGGCAATTTGACCATACGTTGTGACTTTTCCTTCTGGGATTTGCTTTATGATGGAATAAACGCTATCGATAAAAGCTTGGGTAACCATGCGAAAAAACTCCTTTTTAGTTTAGTATAGCAAATTTTTGGAATGTCAGGTATGCTGATAATTGGAAAGATTGGAGTGAAGAAGTAAATGGTGGATTTTACATATGCAAAAGTGAAGCAGCTTGTCGTTCATTTTGTGGGGAATAAAGCGCAGGAGGAAGGCTATGAGGTGTCAAAAAATTGCTTAACAGATATTTCCGAGGACTTAAACCGGACACTTGTTTCGATTTTTTGTGATGGTTTTCAAAGCGATGATTTTTTTCATTTTACACATGAAACAAGCTTGGATTTTAATGAGGTATATACATATTCGAATAATATTTTTGCGGATAATACGCATTTTTTAGAAGATACGGAGCAAATTTTAAAGCATTTATATAGTGAATCGACTCATCCTAACATTAAAAGTGGGGATGTTTGGATTTTTGAGTTGGAAGGCTGCGTTGTAGATGGAAATATTACAAATGCAATTGGCATTTTTAAAGTGGAAAATAAAGAAGTATATGTAAAAAATGATTTCAGCGGAGAAAAATTCACGATTAGTTATGATTCTGGGGTTACGGGGACTGATTTAGATAAGGGTTGTTTTATTTTTAATGATATGGTTGAAGATGGCAGCAAGGTTTTAGTACTCAGTCGGCTATCAAAAAATGACTCAATATACTGGAAGGACCGCTTTTTAGCGATTGAAAAAACGGCGGATGAGAAATTTTATACGGAGAGCTTTGTCAATATTTGTACGGACTACATTAAGCAAAAAGAGGAGTCGCTCATGGAGAAGGCAAGTTTTGTGAAGGCAACGAGTGAATATATACAGTCTGCTGAGATGCTTGATGTGGATAAATTTGTTGAGAAAACGATTGAAAGCCCTGTCCAACAGGCTGAATTTAAGACGGTTGTGGAGAATTTTGAGCAGGAAAATAATTTTCGTTTGCCGAAGGAATTTCAGGTAGATGAGGAAAAAGCGGAGAAGCTTTCTAAAAAAGTGAGAAAAACACTTAAACTAGGGCGGAATATTACACTTACGGTTAAGGATTTGGAAAACTTGAATGAAGATGATTTTGTGCAAGGATACGACAAAGAGCGCGGACGGAAATATATGATTGTTTATTTCGATGAGTGAAGAGGAATTTACTTGGGACTAGGTTGTATTGTAGTTACGGAATTTAAAAAAGGGCCAAAAATGAGTTTTGCTCATTTTTGGCCCTTTTATGTTTAACGATTTTGAATAACTTCTGTTTTGTAACCATCTGGGTCGGTGATGAAGTAGTAGGTTGGATCGCTCCCTGGAAGACCTTTTAAGTCTGTAACGTTGTAGCCCGCTTCGACGTGTTTTTGGTGAGAGGCTTTCAAGTCGTCTACACCAACAGCTAGGTGGCCATAGCCGTCGCCAATATTATAAGGCTCCTTTTTATCATAATTATAAGTGAGTTCAAGTTCAAAACCGCCCTCCGTAAAAGCGAGGTATACGAGTGTGAATTCATGTTCTGGAAAGTCTTTACGACGGGTTTCTTTTAAAGCAAAAGCATTTGTATAAAAATCAAGGGATTTGTCTAAATGTTGGACGCGGATGCATGTATGTAGCATGTTTGTCATTTTATTTCCTCCTCTATTGGTTCTTGTTTTATTTTAGTATAGCAGCTTACAAATTTCAATTGCGAGGACTCGCGTTGTTTTGATTCCTGCGTTATAATGAAGCTAGAAATTATGATGAAGGTGTGGGTGTTTGCATGCTAAAAGTAGAGCATATTGTAACAGGACCAGTGGAGGAAAATACGTACGTTGTTCATGACGGGAAAACACTTCTTGTGATTGATCCAGGGAGTGAGCCGGAGAGAATCATTCAGATGATTGAAAAGACGGGTGCAAATCCGGTGGCGATTTTGCTGACGCATACGCACTATGACCATATCGGTGCGTTAGACGCTGTTCGCGACCATTACGGGCTTCCTGTATATGTGAGTCCGCTTGAGCAGGAATGGCTCGGAAATCCAGAACATAATGGTTCGATTATGCTAAAAGATTACGGACTTTCTTTGATTAAAGCGCGTCCCGCGGAATTTGAACTGGAGATGCGCGAGTATGATTTTTCTGGTATCAAATTTAAAGTCGTTCCGACGCCAGGACATTCGATTGGGAGTGTGAGTTTTATTTTTGATAATTTTGCCGTAGTTGGTGACGCTCTCTTTAAAGGCAGTATTGGGCGGACAGATTTTTATACGGGTGACACGGAGACGCTTCTTAGTAGCATTCAAAATGAGCTATTTACTTTGCCGGATGAAACAGTTATTTACCCGGGGCACCGTGAGTCTTCTACTATAGGTTTTGAAAAAGCGACAAATCCATATTTTAATTAGGAGGAATGTTTGGTGAGTGAGCAGGAGTTACTTGAAAAAGGTTATCGCAAATATAGTGGGGAAAAAGTAGATGTTTTTTTTAACACGTCAATTTGTGCGCACTCTGGAAATTGTGTGCGCGGCAATGGTGAGCTATTTAATTTAGATAGGAAACCGTGGATTTTACCAGATAATGTGGCGCCTGAGGAGGCTATTCGTGTTATTGATACGTGTCCAAGCGGGGCGCTAAAGTACATTGTTCATACGACTGAAAATGAAAAGTAGGAGAGATGTGTGATGGAATTTAAAAATGGTGAAAATCGAATTTACGCGCTTAGTGATAACGGAGAAGAAGTAGGCGAAATTACTTTTACGGATGCAGGTGAAACGATGTTTATCATTGACCATACTGGTGTGGATGATAAAATGCGTGGTCAAGGAATCGCTAGTCAATTAGTGGCGCTTGCTGTTGAAAAAGCGAGACGGGAGAACAAAAAAGTGATTCCACTTTGTCCGTTTGCAAAAGCAGAGTTTGCACGCAAGAAGGAGTATCAAGAAGTGGAAGCGAACCGTAAATGAATGTTTTAGACTTGAAAAAAGAGCGAAAAGTTTCCTGGCTTGAGCTCTTTTTCGATTTAGTCTTCGTCACTGCGGTATCGAGTACGACGCATTTATTGCTAGAAATTGATGAGCATCCAGGGAAAGTGGCTGTTTACTTTGGTGAATATTTGCTGATGGTAACCCCGATGTTTTGGGCGTGGATTGGTCAGACGATGTTTTTCAATCGCTACGGGGAAAAGGTGAAAAAACCAGAAATATTTATGCTTGGTCAAATGTTTTTCCTAATTTTAATGACGGCGAGCTTCGATTTGAATTTTAACAATACGTTCTACACATTTATCATTGGGTATGCGGGAATTCGGCTGATTACAGTCTTGCAATATTTTATTGTGAGAAAAAGGCTTTTGGCGGATGCTAGGCACGTTTCTAAGTTACTTGGAACAGTTTTTCTAGTAGGTATACTGATTTCGTTAAGCTCGGTGTTTTTCGCTAGTCCAATTCGTTATTTTATTATGTATGTTGGGATTTCATTTGATATCATTATGCCGATTTTGCTTACTCGCCGCCTAAAAAAGGTACCAGTAGATTTCCCGCATTTGGCGGAGCGCTTTGGTTTGTTTGTCATTATTACTTTTGGGGAAAGTATCGTTGCAATTACAAGCCTTTTAGTTGGACGCACGGAAGACTTATATACGTTACTTTATACAATACTCAGTTTCGGTCTGATTGCCACACTTTTTGTGTCTTACTTTCATAGTTTTGAGCATGCTTTGGACCACGGGAAAGAAACAAATGGGCAAGTGTTGTTGTACGGACATTATTTTATTATTGTGGCTATCATGATTCTTGCCGCAAATATTCATTTGCTTTTTGCCGGACATCTTGAAAAGAATATTTTACTGCTGTTTAGTTATGGTGCGGTCGCTGTATTTTTTGTTGCGAAACAAATTGTGTTTAGCTATCATCAAAAAGCTGAAATCGAATTTTCTTTTTGGAAAGACACCTTTTTAGTGCTGCTTCTAGTCGCCGCGTTTTTCATCAACCAATTGACGACTTTACCAGTTGTTGCAAGCTTCGTTTCGCTCTGGCTTATTGCGTTTCTTGATTTGGCGCTGCAATTTAGGAAAACGCGGCAAGTGCGCGCTAAGTGAATTTATGTGAAATCAGATGGGTGACTGTGGTCGCTTGTCTGATTTTTATTATGCATTCTAAAATCAAGAAGCGCTTGGTTCAACCGTAGTTAATGGACTACTAGAAAGGTGAGAATTATTTTTCATAAAACTCAATACTTTCCTATTGACAAAAAAGTTGCCTTGATGCAAAATATATGTATCAGAATGATAGAGAGGAGGCAAACGTATGGAGTCAGAGGAGCTTATTATAAATAAAAAAAAGAAAAAAGATGCTTGGATTCAAAAAGCACATAATGTTAGCCTGGAAGAAGTGCATAGTACGATTCGGGTTCCTAAAAATGCAAGTTTCATGAAAAAATTATTAGCTTTTATGGGCCCAGGGTCACTCGTTGCGGTTGGTTACGTGGATCCAGGGAACTGGGCGACATCAATTGCTGGGGGCGCAAGATTTGGCTATACATTACTTAGTGTTATTTTAATTTCCAACTTAATTGCGATGCTTTTGCAAAGTTTGTCGGCGAAACTTGGAATTGTGACGGGAATGGATCTCGCACAGGCAACTCGGGCTGCTGTTGGGAAAAAAACAGCGGTGGTGTTGTGGATTTTGACGGAGCTTGCTATTATTGCAACGGATATTGCGGAAGTCATTGGCTCAGCCATTGCGCTTAATTTGTTGTTTGGTATTCCGCTTATTTTAGGGGTGGCGATTACAACGCTTGATGTCTTGCTGCTTTTACTTTTACAGAAAAAAGGGTTTCGTATTATTGAATCAATCGTGATTGTTTTAATGACAACGATTCTTTTGATTTTTGGGTTTGAGGTTGTGGTTTCGCATCCAAATGTAGCTGAACTTATGAAAGGCTACATTCCGCAAAAAGAAGTTGCAACAAATCCTGCGATGCTTTTTATTGCCCTTGGGATACTCGGGGCAACGGTAATGCCGCACAATTTGTATTTGCATTCTTCACTTGTGCAGACGAGACGCTACGACCGGACGCTTCGCGGGAAGAAGGAAGCTGTTAAATTTGCGAAGATTGATTCCACTTTTTCCCTAACCGTAGCTTTTGTTATTAACTCAATGATTCTTATTCTTGGTGCCGCAGCATTTCACGGAACGGGGCTGAATGTGACGGAGATTGAGGGGGCTTACGATCTGCTCGGTCCAACGCTTGGGATGGGAATTGCGAGTACGTTATTTGCTGTGGCACTTCTTCTTTCTGGGCAAAATTCGACCATAACGGGTACTTTAAGCGGTCAAATTGTCATGGAGGGTTTTATTCACCTTCGGATGAAACCGTGGCTGAGGCGTGTAATTACGCGTCTTCTTGCGGTCATTCCAGTATTTATTGTGACGCTTTTAGCAGGCGAAAAAGGAACGGGTTCGCTTTTACTTTGGAGCCAGGTGATTCTAAGCTTGCAGCTACCATTTGCGGTTGTTCCGCTCGTTTTGTTTACGAGTAGTAAAAAGAAAATGGGTGAGTTTGCGAATAGTTGGCTAGTAAAAGTGACAGCATGGTGCTTAACGGCTTTAATTGTCATGCTTAATGTTTTCTTATTATGTTATATCGTCTTAACGGGACAAGATTTAGGGTAACACTCTGTCCGTGATTTATAGTAAAATGGAGAAGAAGCCTGAGTGAAAAGGAGCATATCTGATGGGCAATTATCTTGAAATCCCGAATTTGGACAAAAATTTTCCATTTCGTACATTTACAAATGACGGTGAAGTTCTTGTGTATCCTCATTGGCATAAAGAAATTGAAATAATTTATGTGCTTAGCGGTAGCTTGAATCTAGGTGTGAATGATGTGCCAATCCAAATGAATGCAGGAGAAATTCAAATTATTAACGGAGGAGATGTGCACTATTTTCTAGCTTCCCCGAACAGTGAGCGAATCGTGATTCAATTTGATTTAGCTTTTTTTCAGCAAGATAAAAAGACGGATGAACAGGCGGATTTAAGGCGTTTGTTTCAAACATGCGAAAGCTCAAGTAAGTACTGGGCTGACGCCATTCGTTCACAGATGCGTAAACTAATTTTAGACGTTCATGAAGAAGAACAAAGCCAGAAACATGGATTTGAATATGCGACAAAAGCAAAAATGTTAGAGATGCTCGTTTTATTATATCGAGAAGTACCAAAAATTGAGGTTAGTACAGATAATCTATTACGGGATGAAGCTGTTTTAAAGTCGCAAGAAACGTTAGAGATGCTCGATGAAATTTTTTCATACATTGAAAAACGTTACAAGGAGCAGATTACCTTACAGGAAATGGCTGATTTAACAGGTTTTAGCACTTATTATTTTACAAAGTTTTTTAAACGCAATACGGGTATGACATTTGTGACCTTTTTAAATGATTATCGTTTAAATAAAGCAAAATGGATTTTAATGAATGAAGACTATCCGGTTACGGAAGTGGCAGAGATGACGGGCTTTAGCAGTGTGAAAACTTTTCATCATGCTTTTAAACGAGCGATGGGAATTGCACCGCTCAAATTTAGGAAGACAATATACGGGAAGAATCGGACAATAAAGTAGGAAGAATTTCTCTCATTTGTTTTGTATGATTAGGCTATACAAAAACGAATGGGGGATTTTTTATGAAGATTGGAATTATCGGTTGTGGTGGTATCGCGAACGGAAAACATATGCCTAGTTTAGCACAAGTGGAAGGGGTAGAAATGATCGCTTTTTGTGACATTATTCCAGAACGTGCAGAGGCGGCAAAACGTGATTTTGGGACTGAAAATGCAAGCGTATACACAGATTATAAAGAACTTTTGATGGATAAAAGTATTGATGTTATCCATGTTTGTACGCCTAATATTTCTCATGCAGAAATTACAATTGCAGCGCTTCATGCGGATAAGCATGTGATGTGTGAAAAACCAATGGCGAAAACGACTAAGGAAGCACAGGCGATGGTTGATGCGGCTAAAGAAACAGGAAAGAAATTAACAATTGGCTATCAAAATCGTTTCCGTAAAGATTCGCGCTATTTACATACTGTGTGCGGAGACGGGGAACTAGGGGATATTTATTATGCAAAGGCGAAAGCAATTCGTAGACGTGCTGTGCCAACTTGGGGTGTATTTTTAGATGAGGAGGCACAGGGCGGGGGTCCATTAATTGATATTGGCACACATGCGCTAGATTTGACGCTATGGATGATGGATAATTATAAGCCAAAATATGTGGTTGGAAATAGCTACCATAAACTTTCCGGAACGGAGAATGCTGCAAATGCGTGGGGTTCATGGGATCCGGCTAAATTTACTGTGGAAGATTCGGCATTCGGCTTTATTACGATGGAAAATGGTGCAACAATTGTGCTGGAGGCGAGCTGGGCGTTAAACACGTTAGATGTTGGAGAAGCGAAAACTGTACTTTCCGGGACGTTAGGCGGCGCGGACATGGAAGATGGCCTTCGAATTAACGGGGAGGCTCATGGCTTAACGTATGAGAAAAAAATTGATCTTGAAACGGGTGGCGTTGACTTTTATGACGGGACTGGTGAGGATCCTGCTGTGCTTGAAGCGCAAACTTGGATTGAGGCGCTTCGCGAAGGACGTGAACCAGTTGTGAAGCCAGAACAGGCACTTGTTGTGACGCAAATTTTAGAAGGCATTTATGAGTCGGCTAAAACTGGAAAACCAGTATTTTTTAATTAGAAAGTAGGGGTTTTATGAAACAGAAAATCGGACTACAAATGTGGAGTGTGAAGGAAGATGCGGAGCGCGATTTTTTTGAAACGCTTGAAAAAGTTGCAGAAATGGGGTACGACGGCGTTGAATTTGCGGGCTATTACGGTGTGAGTGCGACGGATTTAAAGGCAAAGCTAGCTGAACTAGGGCTCGCGGTAGCGGGTTCACACATTCCGCTCGACCGCTTGCTTGGTGATATTCAAGAAGTGATTGAATATGAAAAAATACTCGGTAATAGGCATATCATCTGTCCGTATGCGGATTTTAAATCGGCGGAAGCATGGGGGGAGCTTGCTGTACAGTTTGAACAAATAGCAAAGCTCGTAACGCAAGAGGGGATGACATTTAGTTACCATAATCATGCGCATGAATTTAGAACAATTAATGACCAATATGTTTTAGACTTTTTGCTTGAAAAAGCGCCACATGTTTCGCTCGAACTGGATACGTACTGGGCGGAATTCGCTGGTGTGTCGGCAGTAGAATACATGGATAAATATAAAACAAGAATGTCACTTGTACATTTAAAAGACCGTTTGGGTGATGAAAGTACTGAAATCGGCAATGGCCATTTAAATATTCAAAGTTTTGTTGATGTGGCATCTAAAAATGGAACTGAATGGCTTATTGTGGAGCAGGAAGCGTTTCAGAAATTTGAACCACTTAGGAGTGTTGAAGCGGGCTTTCATAGCCTAGAAAGGATGGTTGTAAAATGACACAAGTCACAGTTTGGAATGAGTTTCGCCATGAGAAAGAAGACGAGGTTGTAAAAAGCCTTTACCCGGACGGAATTCATGGTCAGATAGCATCATTTTTAAAGGCGGCGGGCTTTGACACGCAGACAGCTACACTTGATGAGCCTGAACACGGTCTTACGGAAGAAGTTTTAAACAAAACCGATTGTTTGATTTGGTGGGGGCACGTGGCGCATGCGGAAGTGTCGGAGGAAATTGTTTCACGTGTGCAAAAACATGTTCTCCGCGGCATGGGGCTTGTCGTGCTTCATTCGGGTCATATGTCGAAAATTTTTATGCGCCTAATGGGTACGAGTTGTGATTTGAAGTGGCGCGAGGCAGATGAGCGTGAGCGGATTTTTGTAGTTGATCCGAGTCATCCAATTGCAGAAGGTATTCCAGAATCATTTGAGCTTGAAAAAGAAGAAATGTACGGCGAACATTTTGATATCCCAGCGCCTGATGAGACAGTTTTCTTGAGTTGGTTTGAAGGTGGAAATGTGTTCCGAAGTGGGATTACGTATAAACGCGGTAATGGACGAATTTTTTACTTCCAACCGGGGCATGAATCCTACCCAACTTATTATCATGAATGGGTGCAAAAGGTGATTGTAAACGGGGTTAAATGGTGTTCGGAAAATCGGAAGACGTATCCAGAGTACGGGAATCAGCAACCATTTTATTCAATTGGGAAGGAGTAATGTGTGATGAAATTAGGAGTTTTTACGCCGCTATTTGCGGACTTGAGTTTAGAAGAGATGCTTGATAAGGCAAAGGAAAGTGGACTTGACGCGGTGGAAATTGGAACGGGAGGGAATCCTGGAAATCACCACTGTCCGACAGATGACCTTTTGGAAAGTGCGGCGGCGCGCGAGGCGTATCTTGCGAAATTTAAAGAGCGTGGGATTCAAATTAGTGCGTTAAGCTGTCACGATAATCCAATTTCGCCGGTAAAAGAGGAGCGTGTGGCGGCGGATTTGATTTTGCGGAAAACAATTAAGCTTGCGGCACTTTTAAATGTGCCAGTTGTCAATACGTTTTCGGGCACTGCAGGGGATTCGGACGAAGCGAAAGCGCCAAACTGGCCTGTCATTCCGTGGCCAACGGTTTATAGTGATATGAAAACGTGGCAGTGGGAAACAAAACTTATCCCGTATTGGAAAGAAATTGGAAAATTGGCGGAGGAACACGGCATCAAAATCGGCATTGAGCTTCACGGCGGCTTCCTTTGTCACACACCTTACACAATTTTGAAATTACGGGAAGAAACAAGTGACGCAATTGGTGTCAACCTTGACCCAAGTCATCTGTGGTGGCAGGGGATTGATCCGGTTGGCGCAATTAAAATTTTAGGCGAAGCCAGTGCGATACATCATTTCCATGCGAAAGACACCTATTTAGACCAAGATAATATTAATATGTACGGTCTCACAGATATGCAACCATACGGGGAAGTGAAAACGCGTGCGTGGACATTCCGTTCAGTGGGGTGTGGTCATAGCTTGTCGGAGTGGTCTGATATGATGAGTGCGCTTCGTACGTACGGCTACGACTATGTTGTGAGCATCGAGCATGAAGATCCACTCATGTCGGTTGATGAAGGTTTCAAGCGTGCGGTAACAAATTTACGTTCGATTTTGATTCGTGATACGCCGCAAGATATGTGGTGGGCGTAATGGAAAAAGTGAATTTAGTTATTGTCGGTTTTGGTGGCATGGGAACCTACCATGTGGAGCTCGCTAAGATGAGTAATCATGTTGTTCCTGTGGGAGCGTTTGATATTGATGGAAAAGTGCATGAAAAGATTCAAGAAAAGGGTCTACGCGTGTATAGAAGCTATCAGGAAGTTTTAGCAGATGATTCGGTCCATGCGGTTTTAATTGCGACACCAAATGATGTGCATAAAAAGCTAGTCATTCGAGCATTAGAGTCTGGTAAGCATGTTTTATGTGAAAAACCAGTTACGTTAAATAGCGAGGAGCTAAAAGAAATTTTAGCGGTGGCAGATAAGACGGGGCGAACGTTTATGGTGCATCAAAATCGGCGCTTTGATCAAGATTTCTTAATCATTAAACGCATGTTGCAAGAAAAAGCAATTGGTGATGTATTTCGAATTGAATCGCGAGTGCAAGGGGCAAATGGTATCCCAGGTGACTGGCGACATTTGAAAGCGCAAGGCGGCGGCATGGTACTTGATTGGGGCGTTCATTTGCTCGACCAGCTACTATTTATGGTTGATTCGCGTATCAAAAGTGTATCTGCAAATCTAAGCTTTATTTTAGGAGATGAAGTGGATGATGGTTTCACAAGTTTAATCACATTTGAAAATGGTGTGATAGCTCATATTGAAGTGGGAACAACAAACTTTATTAAGTTGCCGCGCTGGTATGTTCTCGGCACGAACGGAACGGCGGTCATTCACGACTGGGATATGAGCGGCGAGATGGTTGTTGCAACGGAGAATCTGCATAATTCGGAGCCAACACCGATTCAAGCGGGACAAGGTCTAACTAAAACAATGGCGCCACCATCAGAAGAAGCAACTGAAACAACCGCGCTTCCCGCACCACTCGAAATGGAAACAACGCTATATAACAATTTCGCAGACGTCATTTTGAAAAACGCAGAACCGATTATTAAAAATACAGAAGTTCATCGTGTATTACTTTTAATCGAAGCCATTTTTAAAGCAGCAGAAGAAAATAAAATCATTGAAGGCTTTGATATAGTTTAAAAAAGTTCTATAGTGGAACAATACTAAAAAATAGCTTGATTTCTTACATAGAGGAATCAGGCTTTTTTTTTAGAAAAGGGGTGTTAATCTTGGAAAAAGTACTATTCGTATTGCTAGACGAATTCGCCGACTGGGAAATTGCCTCCCTCGCAGCGGCTATCAATGAAACGCCAGAAAATGGCGAAGAAAAGCGCTATATAGTGGAAACCGTGTCACTTTCGAAAGAGCCAATTAAATCCATTGGTGGAATGACAGTACTCCCTGATTATGCATTAAACGAAGTTCCAACCGATTTTGCAGCACTTATTTTAATTGGTGGGAACTCATGGCGCAAAAAAGAAAGTGAAGATGTGATGGAGCTTGTACATTATGCAATTAAGCGAAATGCCGTCTTAGGAGCAATTTGTGATGCTGCCTACTTTATTGGCTCGCATGGCGTCTTAAATCAAGTACAGCATACGGCAAACTATTTAGAAGAGTTGCAAGATGTTCCTGTCTATACGGGTGAAAAACACTTTGAAGAAAAACAAGCTGTTCGAGATGGTTTAATCGTTACAGCAAATGGTTCTGCCATTTTTGAATTTGGCAAGGAAGTCATGCTCGCGATGGAAGCTTTTCCGAAAGAGGAAATTTTAGAGTGGTATGATTTCTTTAAACTAGGCTATTATGAAGCGAAAAAGAAAAACAAATGACAATGGGCGGATAGTCGCTCATTGTCATTTGTTTTATTTAAATATCTTCTGGATTAATAATGGAAAGGGTCATATGGTCTTCCCATTTTCCATTAATTTTAACGTTTTTTCGTGCAATACCTTCTTTTTCAAAACCAGCTTTTTCTAAAACACGCATGCTTCGAATGTTGTGTGGCATGACGCCAGCTTCAAGGCGGTGCAACTTTAGTTCTGAAAAGGCGATATGGACCACTTTTTTGACCGCTTCCGTCATATACCCGCGACCATTCATTTCCTTATCTAAAAAGTAACCAACCCAAGCACTTTGTAAACTATGGCGTAGTACACCCGTGAGCGCGATAAGGCCGATAATAGTTTGGTTATCTTCAATCACAAAGGAATAAGCTAAATCATTTTCACTATCTGAGATGGCTTTTAAAATGCGGATTTTTTGCCCAGCGAGTGTATAAAAATCTTCGTTTCGTAGTCCAGTATAGCCCTGAAAAAATTCTCGGTTCCTCAGTTCAAGCGCAAGCAAATCTTCTGCATCAGCCACTTCCATTTGCCGTAGATGAATCATAAAATCCCTCCCTAAACATTCAACTGTTTTTAGTATACACGAGATAGGAAGGGACGACGACTTTTAATGCGTTAAAACCATTTCAATATCATGTAAATATTTAATTTGCCCATTTTTTAAATTAAAAGCGAGACGGGAGATAACGCCTAGTACGTCATTGTGCAAACGAATTTTCTCTGTAATAATGATGCGCGTTTGATTGTTCTTCGCGGTTTTATATTCCTCCCAGATGTAGCCACTAAAAAAACGATGCTTAATTTTATAAATGCGATATTTATTCGGCTGTTCATCGATGATAAAAAATTCCAATTTTTGGCCGTTCGGATAAAATTCAGTTATTTTATTTTGAGAAAGTTCAGTTTCTACATGCATAATATCTGTTCGCCAAGAAACGTTACTGCGATTAGCTAATAATTCCCAAACTCTATCAATTGGCGCGGAGACAATGCGTTCAGCTACAGATTTTTCATAGAGCCACATAAAATTCCCTCCCTCTATTCTAATTAGGGTTCTTATACCTTTTTTCAGTTTAGTTAAAACGCATTTGACAGAAATTAAATTATGGTTTATTCTTCTGTTGAACAGGAAGTGTTGAAATTGAGACTAATTGTACCGTTAATAGAAAAATTTTCCTCTGCACAAATGAGTTGGACAAGGCATTGTGTAGAGGCTAATAAATTTGAAATTCCTTGTCGGTAAAAGCCACATTTATGGAAGTTTATTTGTGTTGCACATTTACCGGCAGTAATTAAAATTTCAGTAAAAGGCCAAAGACAATTGCGATTGTCTTTGGCCTTTTGTTTGACTTGAAACAGGAGGCGAACGGAATGCTTCCTGTTTTTATTTTGGTTTGAAGAGGAGATTAAAATGAGTATTTTAGAAGTAAGAAATTTGACACAAAGTTTTCCAGACCGTTTGCTCTATAAGAAGGCGGAATTTAGTATCTTTAAAGGGGAACACGTTGGTGTCGTAGGTCAAAACGGTGCTGGAAAAAGCACGTTATTACAAGTTTTACTTGGACAGCTTTTGCCAGACAGTGGCAACATCAGGTGGCAAAAAGGCTTACAAATTGGGCATTTAGACCAATATGCGGAAGTAGACGGAGAACATGACGTTGAAGCTTATTTGAAGCTCGCTTTTTCTGACTTTTTTCATAAAGAAGAAAAGATGAATGAGCTATATGCGACTGGTGACGAAGAAGCAATTGAAATGGCGGCGAAAATCCAAGAAACACTGCTCCAAATGGATTTTTATGGGATTGACCAGAAGATTGTGAAAGTGACGCAGGGGCTTGGAATTGATGTGTTTTTAGGGCAGAAGGTGAAAAGTTTAAGCGGCGGTCAACGCGCCAAGGTGATTTTGGCGAAGCTACTCCTTGCTGCGCCAGATATTCTAATTTTAGATGAACCGACCAACTTTTTAGATGAATTCCATATTAAGTGGCTTTCAGGCGAATTAAAAGCTACAAAGGGAGCTTTCATTGTGGTGTCGCATGATCAGACGTTTTTAGAGGATGTGACGACGCATATTTTAGATGTTGAATTTGGGACAATAAAAAAATATACGGGAAGCTATAACGCGTTTTTACAACAGAAAAAACATCTACAGGAAGCTTATACGCGTGAATATACAAAACAGCAAAGGAAGATTTCGGAAACGGAAGCGTATATTCGAAAAAATAAGGCCGGTGTTAATTCTAAAATGGCACGGGGGAGACAAAAGCAATTGAATCGACTGGAACGGATTACCCCTCCGACATCACACGAAAAACCTCGCTTTACTTTTAAAGAAAAAATGGATGTAGTTAGTGGCGAAAGTCTTGTTGTATCAAAACTTTTGGTCGGATATGAGAGTGCGCTTTTAAAAGAGATTGATTTTCGTTTGCATGCCGGTGAAAAGCTTGTGATTACTGGGTTCAACGGTATTGGGAAGTCGACGCTTTTGAAAACGATTCTTGACAAAATACCAGCGCTTTCTGGAAAAGCTGTTTTTGCTAAAAATGTGCGTGTTGGTTACTTTGAACAGGACCTCATTTTCGAAGCACCAGAAATGACGCCCCTTACCTACATTAAAAATAAGTTTCCTGAAAAAGGGACAAAAGAAGTGCGGCAAATTTTAGCGCATGGCGGCATCCGCTCTGAGTTTGTAGAACGCCCAATTATAACGCTTAGCGGAGGCGAACAGGCGAAAGTGAAATTGACGGAGTTGCTGCTTTTGGAAACGAATTTTTTAATTTTAGATGAACCGACCAATCATTTGGATGCGCTGGCGAAAGAAGCGCTTAGAGAGGCCCTTCAAGTGTATGGCGGGAGTTTACTTTTAGTATCGCATGAAGCTGATTTTTATAAAAATTTAGTAGACCGCGAATTAAAGTTGTGAGGAAGAATAGATTTTATTACAATAGAAGAAAAGGGGGAGTCTTATGCAAGCCAATGTAAGTTTACTAATAAAAAAACCTGCTGCAACTGTATTTCAAGCCTTTATTAATCCAGAAATTACAACCAAGTTTTGGTTTACAAAAAGTTCAGGAGAGTTAGTTGCTGGTCAAAAAATAACATGGGAATGGGAAATGTATGGTGTTTCCGAAGAAATTTTAGTTTTAGAAATCGTTCCAAATGCGCGCATTCACATTCGCCATGCTAACACGAAAGAAACGGTTTGGGAATTTGAAACTTATTCAGAGACGGAAACAATCGTTAAAATTCAAAATGGTGAATTTGATGAGCTGCATGAAATAATTGATGCAACGGAAGGTTACACGCTCGTTTTAAGTGGATTGAAAGCTTATTTAGAACATGGGATTATGTTGAACTTAATAGAAGATAAGCATCCAAATGCGCGCATTGATAGAGAAAAATAATTAGCTAATTGATAAAATGGTAAAAATATCACAAATTTAACTTATGTTTTCACAAACTGAACATGGCTTTATATCAAGATTTCAAGCTGGTGTAAAGCTTAGAATGTTCAGTTTGTATTTATTTTTAGTTTATAAATATTATAATTTACTGTTGACATCTGTCTAAAATCAGTTGATAATTTAAGAGTGAGCAATCACAAATTAAAGCTTTTAGGAGGAAAATATATGTCATTAATTGGAAAAGAGATAGAGGAATTTACGGCGAAAGCATTCCACCAAGGTGAATTTATTGATGTTTCATCTGAAAACTTTAAAGGAAAATGGAGTGTGGTTTGTTTTTATCCAGCAGATTTCACATTTGTTTGCCCAACGGAGCTTGAGGATTTGCAAGACCAATATAAAACACTTCAAGATTTAGATGTAGAAGTTTATTCAGTTTCTACTGATACACACTTTACACATAAAGCATGGCACGATTCTTCAGAGGCCATCGGAAAAATTGAGTACATAATGATTGGCGATCCATCACACACCATTTCAACGATTTTCGATGTGTTGGACGAAGAGGAAGGCTTAGCAAATCGTGGGACTTTTATTATTGACCCAGATGGTGTTGTTCAAGCTGTAGAAATTAACGCAGATGGTATTGGTCGCGACGCTAGTACTTTAATTGATAAAATCCGCGCAGGTCAATATGTGCGAAACAATCCAGGCGAAGTTTGCCCAGCGAAATGGAAAGAAGGCGCTGAAACACTTAAACCAAGCCTTGACCTTGTAGGGAAAATCTAAAGATGGCTTTGGAAAAAGAAATCAAAGAACAGCTAGCGGGTTATCTGGAATTACTTGAGCAAGATATTGTGTTAAAAGTAAGTGTCGCATCAGATGAAAACTCAGAGAAGCTGGCAGAATTCGTAACAGAAATCGCTACGATGTCGCCTAAAATCCACATGGAAAAAGCGAGTCTTCCGAAAACGCCTAGCTTTAGTGTCGAACGCGTTAATGAAGATATGGGTGTCGTTTTTGCTGGCATCCCACTCGGGCATGAATTTACTTCATTCGTATTAGCGATTTTACAAGTGAGCGGTCGCGCACCGAAAGTGGACGAGAAAATCATTTCGCAGATTAAAAAAATTAGTGGAACGTTCCACTTCGAATCTTACGTTAGCCTAACTTGTCACAACTGCCCGGACGTTGTTCAAGCACTCAACATCATGAGCATTTTAAACCCAAATATTAGCCACACGATGGTTGAAGGCGGTATGTTTAAAACGGAAGTCGAAGCGAAAAACATTATGGCGGTTCCGACCGTTTTTGTAAACGGTGAGCCATTTGGAAACGGCCGTATGACAATCGAACAAATCGTAACTAAAATTGCTGGTGCATCTGACGCATCCGAGTTTGAAACGAAAGAACCGTTTGATGTCCTCGTTATTGGCGGCGGGCCGGCTGGTGCTAGCGCGGCGATTTACGCGGCTAGAAAAGGCATTCGAACGGGTATCGTAGCTGAAACTTTCGGGGGCCAAGTTTTAGAGACTTTAGGCATCGAGAATGTGATTGGAACGAAATATACGGAAGGCCCGAAACTTATGGCACAAGTGGAAGAACATGTGAACGAGTACGATGTTGACGTGATGAAATCCGTTCGTGTAGCAAGCCTTTCGAAAAACGAACAAGTAGAAGTAACACTTGAAAATGGTGCTGTATTGACGAGTAAAACCGCCATTATTTCAACGGGCGCTAGATGGCGTAATATTGGCGTTCCTGGCGAACAGGAGTTTAAAAATAAAGGTGTAGCATACTGTCCGCACTGCGATGGTCCTCTTTTTGAAGGGAAAAAAGTCGTTGTAGTGGGTGGCGGTAATTCGGGAATTGAAGCCGCAATTGATCTTGCGGGAATCGTCAAACATGTGACGGTGCTCGAATTTATGCCAGAATTAAAAGCTGACCAGGTGCTACAAAACCGCCTATACTCCTTACCAAATGTAACGGTGCTGAAAAACGTCCAAACGAAAGAAATTACGGGCGACAGCAAAGTAAATGGCGTCACATATGTGGACCGCGAAACGAACGAGGAAACACATATTGACGTGGAAGGTGTCTTCATTCTAATTGGTCTGGCACCAAACACAGAATGGCTAGAAGGCACCGTAGAACGTACGAAAATGGGTGAAATTATAGTAGATAAACGTGGCGCGACAAATGTGCCAGGTGTATTTGCTGCCGGTGACTGTACGGATAGTGCTTACAAACAAATTATCATTTCGATGGGATCAGGTGCGACAGCTGCGCTGGGTGCGTTTGATTATATGATTCGGAATTAAAAAACATAGCAGGCATATTTATGCCTGCTATGTTTTTGCGGTTGTCAGAATCAGACAGATAGTAATATACTGGAAAAATTCATCTGTTGTCATGTAAGTGGATAATATAACGAAATAAATGTTCACGAGCGCTTCAATCGCTTTAAATCTATGTATCGTAAAATAGGCGTCTTGAATTTGGGTAGAAAAACTTGACTTATAAAATAGTAGTAAAAGCTTATCTTTATCTATGCGTTCACTAATTAATCGTTTGGCGACTTGATAAAATATTGCTACTTGATTTCTTTCAGTTATAAAAAGAATTTTAAAATACAACAAAAAGGGGCTAACAACATGACATTTTTTAAAGGACTACAATCGTTTTGGGTTAATTTTGCGAATTTCAAGGGAAGGGCAGGTAGAATGGAGTTCTGGTGCAATTTTATTTTGTACTATGCAATTGGAAGAACATTAGGCTTCTTTTTAAACGAGTCACTAATCATTCTTATTTCGCTTAGTGTGTTTGAGCTTATTCTATTTATTCCGCTTATTGCGTTAATTGCGCGCCGCTGTAATGATGCGAGTGTCGGAAAAGGCTATAAAATAACAGTGATTACAGCTTATATCATCGTCAGTTTCCTTCCACCAATTACGGACATTCTTTTTTTACTTTTAATTATTGCAAATATTTTTGTAATCGTATCTTTTCTTATTATCGGTACAAAGCCTTCGGAAAAGAAGGATGAGAATTTATAAATGTTTATTTTAAATAACTCGAAATCACAAAATATGGATAATGATCTTAAGAATAATAAAAAGTATTCTGTTAAAACAAAAAGCCTTGAAAATTCAAGGCTTTCAGACTGCAGACAAACGGCAATCTTCGTCGTTAAACCCTCCGTTCCGAGGTTCACGTACTCGAGTACGCTCCACTTCGGTACTCGGCTTTGCCTAGAATCTCACCATTTGTCAGCAGTCTGATTTTGCGTGGGTCGTTTTGTTTTGTGCGAACGGAGAAACGGGGATTCGAACCCCGGCGCGAGTTAGACCCGCCTAACAGATTTCGAGTCTGTCCCCTTCAGCCGGACTTGGGTATTTCTCCACGACAAAAGTTATTGTATAATAAAACACTTTAAAAAGCAACTGCAAGTTGTTTAAAATAGGGGATTTAGCGAGTTTTTTTATTAAAAGGTGATATCGTTTTCATGAAGTGGTAAAATGAAACTATCATAATTAAAGAGGTGGATATATTGGAACAGTTAAAACTTGGCGGCAAACTCGCTGCACCTAGTATCGCAATTGGCTGTATGCGTATGGCTGATTTATCAGTTGAAAAAGCAGATAAAGTGATTCAAACTTCTCTTCAAAATGGTTTAAACTTTTTTGATCATGCGGATATTTATGGTGGCGGAAAATCGGAAGAAATTTTTGCAGAGGCGGTTCAAATGGCTTCGGTGCCACGTGAAAAACTTATTTTACAATCGAAATGTGGAATTCGAAATGGCTTCTTTGATTTTTCGAAGGAACATATTATAAACTCGGTTGATGGCATTTTAAAACGGTTGCGTACGGAGTATTTGGATGTCCTGTTACTGCACCGTCCGGATACGCTTGTTTGTCCCGAAGAAGTAGCGGAAGCTTTCTTTGAACTTGAAAAAAGTGGGAAAGTGCGTCATTTTGGCGTAAGTAACCAGAATCCGTTACAAATTGAGCTTTTGAAGAAATATGTCGAGCAGGATTTGCTTGTGAATCAGTTGCAACTTAGTATTATGCATACGGGCATGATTGATGCCGGGCTGAATGTGAATATGACGGTTGACGCTGGTGTTGTTCGTGATGGTGGGATTTTGGACTATAGTCGTTTAAATGATATGACCATTCAGGCATGGTCGCCGTTCCAATACGGCTTTTTCGAAGGCGTGTTTTTGGATAACCCGAAATTTCCGGAGTTAAATCAAGCAGTCGACAAATTGGCGGAAAAATACCAAGTTTCAAATTCTGCAATTGCTGTGGCTTGGATATTACGCCACCCGGCTAAGATTCAAACGGTGCTTGGAACGATGAACCCAGAACGTATTGCAGGAATTCGAAAAGGCGCAGATATTGAACTGTCACGTGAAGAATGGTACGAAATCTACCGTGCAGCAGGAAATGTATTGCCATAATAATTTTAAAAAGCCATAGAATATGTTTTTATGGCTTTTTTTATGAGGTTAAGTAAAATGTTATGAAAGATAGCTCCTTATATTGAAATACCTTAACAAGTTTAGTATAATGAAGTTGAAAATAATATAAATGTATTGTAAATCTGTTTCTCACACTAGTGGGAGCAGATTTTCGTGTTTTTTAGGGCAACGAAAATGATTCTCAAGTAGAAAGGACGTGGGTGAAAATGCAAAAATTAAGAGAAAATATCGCTTTTATCGCAACAGCAGTAAGCGGGATACTTATTCTGATTGGCTGGCAACTTGAAGGTGAAATTTCGGACACTAGCATCGCGATAATTTTTATAACAGCATTCATCATTGGCGGATTTGAGCAAGCAAAATCTGGCATTTTGGACACTGTTAAAACGCATAAGTTGAACGTTGAATTATTGATGGTGCTGGCTGCTACAGGCGCTTCTATCATCGGATATTGGCTAGAGGGGGCTGTCTTGATTTTCATTTTCTCACTAAGCGGGGCGCTCGAAACTTACACGACAAACAAAAGCAAGCGCGAGCTTACGAAATTGATGGCTTTAAAGCCCAAAACCGCATTTCTACAAGGGGAAAAAGGAGAGTTGACAGAAGTGCCCGTCAGCGACCTAGCAATTGGCAACCTCATTTTAGTTCGCCCCGGTGAGCGCGTTCCAATTGATGGCGCCATCTGCGGCGGGGAAACGACTGTGGATGAGTCCGCGATAAATGGTGAATCGATGCCAAAGGAAAAAGCAAATGGCGCTGATGTGTTTGGCGGGACCGTCAATTTGACTGGAGCCATCACAGTTTCCGTCAGCAAAACGGAAGGAGAGACGCTTTTTAGCCAAATTATTCAAATGGTGCAGGACGCCGAAAATCAGCCATCTGAAACCGCCGCTTTTATTGAGCGCTTTGAAGACAAATACGTCAAAGCCGTACTCATTTTAGTTGGCATCATGCTGTTCTTACCGCATTTTGCACTCGGTTGGACGTGGAATGAAACCTTTTACCGGGCCATGGTTCTCCTAACCGTCGCCTCGCCGTGCGCACTCGTTGCCTCTGTTACACCCGCGACACTTGCCGCAATTTCAAACGGAGCAAGACACGGGATTTTGTTTAAAGGGGGCGTTCACCTTGAGCATTTAAAACGCGTTCGTGCGGTAGCTTTCGATAAAACGGGCACCCTAACGCGTGGAATGCCCACCCTCACCGATTTTATTGTAGAAACGGAAGACCAAGCTGAACTACTAAATGTCGCCTATACGCTCGAAAGAAATTCTACTCACCCGCTAGCAAGAGCGATTTCAGAAGCACTAGGACGCCGAGGCGCCATCTACTTGTCCGATTTAGTGACCGAAGATGTACCTGGATTTGGTGTTCAGGCCGCTTATGCGGGTCATAACTGGAAAGTCGGCAAAGCCCGTTTTATAGGCGCAGAAAATACGGCCAAATATGCAGATGAATACGCCGAAAATTTAGCCAAAGAAGGGAAAACTATCGTTTATGTAGCAAAAGACAATGTTGTTGTTGCGGTACTTGCGCTTCGAGATGAGGCACGCATCGAGGCTTACTGGGCGATTTCTGCGCTTAAAGCGGAAGGGCTAGAAACGGTTATGGTGACAGGAGATAACGAGGAAACGGGTCTTGCTATCGGCTCAGAAATCGGCATTGATTATGTTATCGCGGGTTGTTTGCCAGAAAATAAGGTTGCCGTAATGAACGATTTAAAAGCCTCTTACGGTAGCGTTTGTATGGTTGGTGATGGTATTAATGACGCACCCGCGCTTGCACATGCAACAGTCGGGGTTGCGATGGGGGAAGGCACTGATATTGCGATGGAAGCTGCGGATATAGTCCTTATGAAAAATGATTTAGAAAAATTAGCGTATGCACGAAAACTTTCAGCACGACTTTCCCGTATTGTTAAACAAAATATTTTCTTCTCGATTGCGGTGATTATTTCACTCGTCATTTTAAATGTATTTCAGTCCATTAATTTGCCTTTTGGCGTCATTGGGCATGAGGGTAGCACAATACTCGTCATTTTAAACGGCTTGAGGCTGCTTATAAATAATCGGAAGCCTAAAAAACAAATAAATCGAGAAGCCAAAAAAGGAATACAACCTAAAATCTATGTGCAGACTACCACGAAAAACTTGTTTTAAAAAGAACGTTTCTAGCTGTAAGAAAAGGGAAAAGAAGAGAAGAATAAATTAAAAAAGGGGGCTACAACATGGAAGATGATTCCAAAAAAATATCCATAAGGCTCATCGTCATATGTATTATCATTGCGCTTGTTGTTTTGTTTATGATTCTTAACCGAGAAAGTGTCACGATCAACTTATTATTTGGTAAAATGACGATTCCTCTCTTCATGGTCATAGCTATTTCTGCAATTTTAGGTTGGCTTGTTGGCTTTTTAGTACCAAAAGTTAGGAAAAAAGAAAAATAAATATGGCTTATTAAGGAAAAAGATTCGTTCATGTGAATGGGTCTTTTTTTGTTTCGTTGGTGAAAGGGCGGGGAATAACTAAAATAGATTTTTTTTATTTTAAAAAATATATTTAGGGGGGGAATTGGTTTGAAAAAGGCCTTTTATTTGTTGTTTAGTTTTCTGCTTATAACGCAAATGTTTTTACCGTACATTGTAAATGCTGATTCGGAAGAAGAAGGGGTTCGTTTACTTAGCATAGATCAGCAAGAAGAAGTAAATGAAAAGAATCAAGTGACATTTAAACTGACAGCACATGCAAAAAATAGTGAAATACAATCAAAAAGTGAAACAATTTCGGTTTCTGAAAATTTTTCGCTACAAGAAGCAAATGAGGGAGCGATTTTAGATTCAAACAATCAGGCGGTTGGCACTTATGAAATTAAAGGCAATCAATTGCTATTTGATATACCAAAAGAGTTTGACTCAGATATTTCGCTTGTGGTTTCAACCACTTATTTAGAAAAGGAAACTGTGCCGGATAAAGACAATATTGATTTTTCAACAAGTCTAAATCATTTAAACAAAGAAGTTTCCCTTTATCAAGAACCTGCTAAGCCAAATGAAAGTGAAGCGGAAACGCCAAATGTAACAGGTGATTCGGAACAAGTAACACAAAATGAACAAACTGAGAGTGATACAATGGCTTCTACTGAAAAGCCTGAGCAAAGAGCAGTTGCTGCAGATGAGCCACAAGATGTAAAAGACATTTTTGAAAGTCTTGGCTATCCCGCGGAGGACTCAACGATTCTAACAGGGATGGAATTAACTTATTTTGATGCAGATGGAAACCCTGTTGACGAACCAACTGTTGATGATTACGTCCATTTTAAATTCACATGGGCGATACCAAATGATGTTGGTGCAGAAATTAATGCAGGGGACTATTATACTTTTGTGTTACCAGATACGGTAAAAGTATCACAAAATCAAACTATATCGCTTGATCCATATGCGAATGTTGAAGTGAATACGGACGGGACGATAAAATTTATTTTTACTGATGCTGTTCATGAAAATTCCAACGTGCACGGAACTTTGGAATTTGATACACAGCTAAATCCAGAAGATATTGATGGACCTGGGGAAATTACGATTAAAATTCCTTTTGAAGATAACATCCCTCCAGTTGACATTAACGTTAAACCTGCTGTAGATAGTACAATTGAAAAAAGTGGGCACTTTGATAAACAATTAAATCCAGATTTTATTTACTGGCAAGTGGATATTAATAAAGCGCTTGATACAATTAATCAAGCTGTTGTAACAGAGAGTTTTCCACCAGGTACAACCTATCAATCTGTGGAAGTTTATAAAGTAAAAGTGGATTTATACGGGGAAATCTATCCGGGAAGTGAAGAGCTTGTCACTTCGGGCTATATTGTGGATGCTTCCGGTAATGTGACGTTCACGACACCAATTAGTGATGCCTACCGCTTAGAATATACAACAAAAATTGATGAGGACGCAAAACCTGAAAATGGCGGAAATAAGACCTTTGAAAATACGGCTGTTTTAAATGCAGACGGGACGGAGCTTCCGGCTAAAGCATCTGTTGCGAGTTCATACGGAGTACTCTTAACGAAACAGGCAAGTAACTATAATTCTGATACACAAACTTCGGAATGGACTGTCAAATATAACTACGGTGAAAAAACAATTGCGAAAGAAGATGCGACACTGCACGATGAATTTGGGGATAGTCGCATGAAACTTGTAGATGGTTCTATGGAACTTCATGTGATTACATTTAATCCAGACGGTTCGGAAGTTCAGGGTAGGCAACTCATTGAAGGTGTCGACTATAGAATTGAAAATACAAGTAACGGATTTGATATTGTCTTTCTACATGATATTGACTATGCTGTGAAAATTAAATATCAGACACAACTAACGGGATTTGTTGATGACAATGTGACGATTAATAATTCCATCACTACAGATACTGGGGATACGAGCAATTCCTCAGGCGGTATTGTGCAACAAAATGTAATTAAAACGCTTGGAACGGTTGATTATGATGCAAAAGAGGTTTCTTGGCAGATTGACATTAATAAAAATCATTATATGATGACCAATTGGCAAATGACAGATGAACTGAGTCCGGGTTTGACTCTCGTACCTGAAACGTTTGTTATGGTAGATAATGTAACAGGGAATACGCTTGTTGAAAATGAGGATTATTCTTTAGTTTATGATGAACCCAATCTTCAATTTACAGTTAAATTTTTAAATACGTACGCGGCGGGAACGGACCATGATTTCCGTATTACGTATAAAACGATATTTAATACGAGTGTGGACGGAATTGATGATCCAAATCGGATTTTCCCTAATACAGCTACAACAACTTGGACGGATGAAAATAGTGACACTCATACGAGTACTGATGGAGCAACTTTTGATCCGAATGATCCAGCCAAATATGATGGATTTAAAAACGGGAGCTATAATGCAACGACTTCAAGAATTACTTGGTCAATTGGAATCAATTATGACTCAAAAGAACTAAAGAACGCTACGCTAGTTGATCCGATTTTAGGAAATCAACAATTTGTGCCAGGATCAGTTAAAATTTACCATTATACAGTAAACCCAGATGGCAGTGTTGAAAAAGGAGATGAGGTCGACAACTACGGTGACTTCACCATTATTGAGCCTTCTGATATTAATAATCAAACGCTTACGGTTCGATTCCCGGATGAGGAGTCTGCGGCATATATTGTTGAATTTAAAACGTCACTAAATGGTGAAGTTATTCAGCCAACTTATGATAATGACGCAACATTTACAAACGGCGATGCCGCGCCGCACCACTTAACGGCTGAGGTTTCTATCCAAAATGGTGGAGATTTTGTAAATAAAACGGGCTATCAGGATGAAGAGGGGTTTGCGCACTGGTCCATTACTGTGAATCCAAGTGGTTCGACGTTAAATGATGTGGTTGTAACCGATCATCCGTCGAAGAATCAAGCAATAGATAAGAATTCGATTGTCGTGTATCGAACGATTGTAAAACCAGACGGGACGATTGTTAAAAATCCATATTTACCGTTAGTTGAAGGAACGGATTACTCGGTTTCTTTAACAACTGACCCAGCAACTGGAGAGCAGGAATTGCAGATTGAATTTCTACATCAAATTAAAGCGCCTTATATTATTGAATATCGTTCTTTTGTATTTATAAGTAATGCGCCTGAGCAAAAGCTTACAAATGACGTTACGGTAAACGGGAATAATGATGTTACGATTAATGATGGTGCGGATACGACCGTCGATGTGGTAGTCATAAACGGTTCTGGAACCGCTGTTGGCGAAACAGGTGGCATTAGTTTCCAAAAAGTTAACGACCTTGGAGAGCCGCTTACGGGAGCGAAGTTTGTACTTTGGAATAAAGATAAAACGATTATTCTTAGAGAAGGAGCAGTAGATGCAAGCGGCGTGTTGACTTTTGGTAATTTGCCATATGGCGACTATATTTTGCAAGAAATTGAAGCACCTGCTGGATATACGATTAGCGATGAGCTTCTAAATGGAAAAGTTGTCACAATTGATGAGGGAACAACAGCGGGAACAACACCAATTGAAATTGTGAACAATCCAAATAAAGTCATTCTTCAAAAAGAGAATGATTCTAGTGAGCCTTTAGTTGGCGCAGAATTTAAATTGGAGCAAAACATTGCAGGTTCATGGAGTACGGTTCAAACGGACGAAGAACTAAAGACGGATTTAAATGGACAACTTGAAATTGATGGGCTTCTACCAGGAGATTATCGGTTGACGGAAACCTATGCTCCGGCAGGCTATATTTTAAATACGGAACCTATCTTATTCACGGTTTCAGAAACGGCTGAAGGTCAAATTCCAGATATTACGCTAGGGCCATTCATAAATTATACAGGTAGCATTGAAGCTGTGAAGCAAAGCGAATCTGGACAAATTTTACCCGGAGCAATCTTTGAAGTGAGAGATTCTGAGCAAAATCTAGTGAAACGGGTTATTTCTGATCGAAATGGGCGAGTTTCAGTAGATAATCTAGCTCCTGGTGAATACAGTTTAATTGAAGTTCGTGCCCCTCGTGGTTATATTAAGAATACGACACCGGTCACATTTACGATTCCTAGTGAGTATTCAGGTGACCCGGGTGTGATGCAATTAGATGCGCTCGTGAATTACCGAGGAAGCGTTGAACTTCTGAAAATAAACGATTCCAAAGACCCGCTTTCTGGTGCTATTTTTAGTTTATATGAAGAGGACGGGACTCTTGTAAAAAGCAATTTGGTGACGGATAAAAACGGTGTCATCCAAATCTCAAATCTTTTGCCGGGGAGCTATTATTTTATCGAAACTAAGGCACCAAATGGCTATGTTCTGGATGAATCAAAAATTCAATTTAATATTGTAGCTGAAGCAGCAGGAGAGCCTAAACGAATTGAACTAACAGCTATAAATCAGGCGAATGAAAATACGAATGTAACCCCAGCAGATCATACGAATAGCGGCAATTCCAACCGCACATCTCATTTAGATTTCACAAAACTCCCTGAAACAGGGGATACAAGTAGTACGAATTGGTGGCTAATTCTAGGTTTGCTACTTGTTAGCTCAGCAGGAATATTTGTGATTAGAGAATATCGGAAGGATAGTTAATCAAGTTGTTAAAATACCCCACTATGCTAACTCGGTTTAACGATAATGCATAGTGGGGTGTTTTTAGTTGCAAACTAATTTGATTTTTTAGCTGAACGTTTTTTAATAAGTTTTACAATCCAGTAAACGATGACGAGGAATATTCCAAAATAGATGCTAAGAAGTCCTAATGCTACATAGGCCAAACCAGGCTCGTGAACAATCCCATTTGCATCAACTGTAACGTCAAAGAGCATGGATAAAACAAACGAGACAAAACCTAAAACAATAAAAATAGGACCGCTATATTTAAATGCTAAATTCATTTTTTTCATCCTTTCAAAAAATCGATTTTTTATGATAAATTGAAAGTATCACTTTCATGTTTTCATTATAAACGATATGATTCTAAAAAACAATATAATTTTATCGAAAAACAATAATAAAGAGGTGTAAAATGATAAAAACAGATGAAATTCTACAAAAGATAGTTACGTATTTTCAAACAGAAGAGAGCGTCAAAATGCTAGTTCAAGAAGGTTCCTTCGCCAAAAAAGAGCATATCGACAAATGGTCAGATTTAGATATAAATGTTTGGTTCGAAGGAAGCCGTGATTTTACAAAAGAGCTCACTTGGCTTGAAAAAATTGGATATCCGCTCGTAGCAGTGCCGCTTGATTTTCCTGTTCAAAAAGAGATGCGCTCACTAATTGTGATTTTTGATAATGGTGTTAAAGTTGATTTTTCATTTTGGCCACTTCGTTTACTTGAATCTCCGTTTCCATATTACAAGAAATATTTAGTTTTGCTTGATAAAAAAGAATTCAGCGAAAAACTTATTCCGTTTTTGCAAAAAGAAGATGAGGCTAGAATAGGAGAGACGGAATTTCAGACGCTCGTCGATGAATTTTATTTGGAGATGCATTATGTGGCGAAGTTTCTAAAGCGTGGCGATTTCTGGTTTGTCGGGCAACTGGAAGCTGGCATACGTGAAAATTATTTTCTGCCACTTTTAGAGGAAATCGCCTATTTAGCTGGCAAGAAGCCGCATTTCCTTGGTCGGCGCATGGCCGACTGGCTACCAACGGTGTGGCTAGACAAAATTCAGCTTTTATTCCGAAAAAATGAGGTTGTCGAGGTATTTGATTTGTTTTCAGCATTAGTACAGGAAATTTGTACGAAACGTGGTTTTTCTCTTGATGAAAAACGTCTTGCAAAGCTTGAAAAAGTGATTCTAAGCGTTTAATTTGTACTTTTTGAGTGTGACGTTTACAGTAAAAGTGGGAGTGAAGTTTATGGAGATTTATCATGTGGAAATGGGGCCAGTGCCCGATAAACGAAAAGCCGTTTTGTCCATAGGGAAATTTGACGGTATTCATCTTGGGCATCAAAAAATTTTGGAAGTAGCACATCAACTAAAGCGGCAGGATGAGCAGCTTTCGGTGATAAGTTTTAGTCCGCACCCGCTCTGGGCTTTAAAAAATTTGCCCGAGTACCGGGAAGCGATTACACCAGGAACAGAGAAGGAACGCTGGCTCGCGTATTACGGTGTAGATGTGCTATTTGAAACAGATTTTACACCAAAATATGCAGAAACAACACCCGAAATTTTTGTATATGAACATTTGGCCGCGCTTCATTTATCCCGTATAGTTGTCGGTGAAGAGTTTAACTTTGGGAAAGGTCGCGCCTCTGATGTGGATCTCTTATCAGAGCTTTGTAAGCCTTTTAATATTCAAGTGACGGCTGTTCCTGTGGAAAAGGACGGAAAAAATAAAGTGAGTTCGACGGATATCCGTGCTATGATTCGGCGTGCAGAATTTCGGGAAGCTGAAAAATGGTTAGGTCACCCGTGGTATGTGTCTGGTGAAGTCAAAAACGGTATTATGACAGGACTAGACGATTATTGTCTGCCAACCGCTACAAGCTATGAGACGAACCACGGTCTCGTCCAAATTACAAAAAATCATCAAATAAAAGTCGATCTATCAGATGGAGTGCATACGCTCCGTTTTATAGCCACTCCATCATTAAGCTAGCCCTAGCCCAGTATTTTCTGGGCTTTTTTATTTGAAAATAGGCAAAAGTAGAGCGCTTTACATTTTACTTATTTAGTAATATACTAATTTAGTAAATTAGTAAAAGGAGAATAAATATGATTCCTGTAAATTTAAAACATAAACCAGTATTTGTTGTGCCAAACTACGAAGATGTTGATGGAAAACTCGCCTATCATTCAGATGCTAAAGGACTTTCACTTGGCTTAGCACAGTGGAATGACCGCGGCAAGGTGGATATTTCCGCTAAGATATGGCGCCATACAGGTGGTAAATGGTCACGCCAATCAGAAGAAATGCCACTACATCGTGTGTTAGATTTAGCTATTTTAATTGCACGTGCAAAAGTTCATTTTAACGATGCA
This sequence comes from Listeria tempestatis, assembly GCF_963575625.1. NCBI lineage: Bacteria > Bacillati > Bacillota > Bacilli > Caryophanales > Listeriaceae > Listeria > Listeria tempestatis. The sequence continues at coordinate 302,300 of NZ_CAUYTK010000003.1, read as the reverse complement.
TATAAATATGATCACTTTTATGATAAAGAAAAACCTGAATTAGATCGCATTGGGCTTCAAGGTGATGCGATGACGGTTCAAGTTTGTGAAGAAAATCCATATATTGATGAAGATATGAAGCTATTCCAGCAAGCTTTACATGATGATGATGAACTTTTAAGTGAACGTTTACGAGTTTTAAGCAAGTTGCTGAAAGAATCTGGCTACTAGGAGTTGGTAAAATGGGACAAAATCGCGATGACAGAAAAGCAAAAATCCGTGCGTATAAAGAAACGCCGCCTGACGCTGGTGTGTACCGCTTTTTAAACAAAGAAACAGGTGTATTTTTAATTGGAAAAACGATGAACCTAAAAGGTGCTTCTTCCAAGCTTGAATTTGGTCTAAAGCTAGGAGAGGGAAGCATGTTACCTCGTTATATGGCTGATGAGGCACGAAAATCAGGTGTGGAAAATATCACGTTTGAAGTGCTCGAACGCGTAGATGTAAAACCAGAAATGACGCGTGAAGATATTCAAGAAGAATGTGATGTATTGTTTGAAATTTGGGAAGAGAAGTGCAAATAAAAGAACCGCTAACTAGCAGTTCTTTCAGACTGCTGACAAACGGCAATCTTCGTCGTTAAACCCTCCGTTCCGATGTTCACGTACTCGAGTACGCTCCACTTCGGTACTCGGCTTTGCCTAGAATCTCACCATTTGTCAGCAGTCTGATTTTGCGTAGGTCGTTTCGTTTTGTGTAAACTTTAAGTTTTTCTTCAAGCTAAAAGAACCGCTAACTAGCGGTTCTTTTAGTCTTATTTTGTTACTTTCTTCTTCTTAAGTAGAATTAAGCCTACTAGTATCGTAGCAAACGCAACCCAAATGTTAACAGAGCTATCACCAGTTTGTGGCAGTTTCGTTGTTTTTGGATCGCTTGTTTTTTCTGGCTTTGCTTTATCCCCGCTAACAAGTACTGCTGAATCCTTCTTAGAATACACAAAGGTTACTTCTTGTGCTTGGCTTGAAAAAGTACCATTTGCTATTCCTACTGTTTTCATATACGTATAGCCAGGGATTTCTTTTTTTGAAAAAGCAAAACTCTCGCCTAATTCGCCCGTAAGTACAACATCATCTGCAATTTTATTACCACTTTCATCTTGATATTTAGCTGTTGCCGGCTTGGCAGCTACATTTTGAAGTTCTTTTTGAAGTGCCGTTGTAAGCGAATTAACTTCTGCGGCAGTATATTTTTTCTCGCCTAACAAAGTAGCAAGTTTTTCACGTGCTGCTTTTAGAGCCGGTAAATCATGGCTTTGTAGAAGTGCATCTGCCTCGTCTAAAGCGGTTGTTGCACTAGTTAAATCAGTAGCCATAAGTTCTTTTTCTAAAATAGGATCATAGGTTGGGTTTACCGCTTCATCATAAGTAGCTCCTAAAATAGCAACATTTACATCATATAAATTTTTTGCATTTTGAATCTTTCCTTCAATCGTTTGAATTTCTTTTGCAGTTAAATTTTTCGCATATTTAATCCGATTTAAGTGATGAAGAGCGAAATTTTTTGCGCTAAGAAGAGAGTAGCCATTCACTTCTAAAATCGCAGTTTTCGTCCATAAAAGATTAGACGGAGAAATGCTACTTATATCTGGCTCTTCATAGGTTTTCCCGTCTCTATCAAAAGCATAGAGAAACATACCAGCTAAATTGTTTTCTCGGGAATATTTTGCAACTTGATAAATGTTAGATTGTTCATATGGAAGGGTTGCATCATACCAACGATTAACAGGGTCTTGTTCTTCTGGGAAAGTCAAACCAGGTAAAAACTTACTTTTCGGAATAAAAGGAGTATAGGCGTCAGAAGCACGTGCCGTTCGATCAGCATTACTTCCGTATTGTTGATAGGCTAGTAAATCAAAATTATCACTTACATTTTGGAAAGGCTTCGTATTTTGACCATTTGTGTCATAGAGGAAGAGAGTGCCATTGTTTGCTTTTGGCCCAATATATTTTGAAAGTGCTTGAATGACACCATCAGAGATACGGACCTCCTCATCAGTTGGGAAAGTTTCCATATCAATGTCAAGACCATCAAGTCCCCAAGGTAACATCAGTTCATCTAGCAAGGCTTTAGCATAGTCATCAAATTCTTTTTCAGTTGGAAAATCACCAGCATAAGGTATTTCGAGTAATTTTGTGTAGTCGAAACCACGAATCAATTTGACTCCTCGCGCATGAAGCTCTGGCTCGTAGACTTCTTTTAACTTTTTAAAAAAAGGCTCTGCTAAGTCTTCCTGACCAGGAGGTACATAACTGAACACATTCACAATATTAATCCCGTATGGAATGTCGCTCATAGATAGCCAGTTTTCATCTGGCAAACTTGTGTTAACACCTTTCATCTCTTTGTCTCGCCATGCTCGGTAGTAAATCATAAAGTTTTTACTTTCCGCCGCTTCGGCATGTTTTGCGGGAGGGATTACGGGAATCAAACTAATACAGAGTAGCAGAATTAAACCAACTATAAAGCTTTTCTTTTTCATGTAAACACCCCTTTTTTTATTGTTGAAAGCAAAAAGTAAACGCTTTCAAATGAATTTTATCACAAATGAATCATATTAATATGTAAAAATTAAAGTATTTTAAGTAATAATCATAGGGATTCTTTTTCTGTTATACTAAAATGACTGATAGATATTTTACGGAGGCGATGAAATGAAAAAAGTAGAAGAAAGTGATATTATTCGGATTTTACCACTTTTCCAAAATGAAGCCGATAATTATATGGCTACAAATAAAAGGATTATTGAAAAAGCAGATATTTTTTCATGGTTCAAAACGCCTGATCAAATTCCGTTTGTCGCCTATGAAGAAGATATCCCAACCGCATATGGCGAAATTTGGGTAGACGAGGAGGAAGGTGACTTAGAACTTGCACATCTCATTACATCACAAGAAATGAGAGGACAAGGCTACGGGAGAAAACTAGTCGAAGATTTACTTGAAGAAGCAAAAACATTTCCCTATGATGATATTTTTATTCGCGTCTTGCCAGAAAACACACGCGCTATTAAGCTATACAAAAGTTTCGGTTTTGAAGAAATCAAACCATTTGATGACCGCTATATCTGGATGAAACGAAAAAATTTACGTTAGAAGGTGCTATTGATGTATCTTTCCATTAGCCAAATCATTCAAGAAAAAATTGCAGCACTGCGGCAATCCAATGAACGGCTCGTATTAAATTTAAACGACGGTGCTGGAAAATATTCTGATTTCTGCGCGTCTTGTGCGGCAGATCTTTATTTCGATTTAATTATCGTCCCACAAAATGAAGATTTAGCGGAGTATAGTAGCCTCTTGCCATCAACGCTCGGTTCAATTTACATGAAACCTTATTCGCTTACCTACTTAGATGAGCAAAATAGTTTAAAAGTCACTTCCATGGGCACCTATGCTTTAGTTGGAGAGACAAGTGGTGTCATTTGCCAAAACGTAAAACTAAAAAGGAGCTAATGCACTTATTTTTTGTAAGCAAGTTGCTTTACATTTTAATTGTTTAGTTATAAACTTTAGATATCGAAAGGAGGCGCGACATGACTAAAAAAATCCATCATATTTCTGCGTTTATTAAAAATTTTGAGCAGTCCCATCATTTTTATCAAGATATTTTAGGTTATCGGCTTGTGAAAAATACAGTCAACCAGGCGAATATTCAAATGCGGCACTTGTTTTATGGCGATAGAAGAGGGAATCCAGGTACGCTATTAACATTCTTTGAAATTCCGCGGATAGGACGCACATACAATGAAAAAGCCTTTTTTGGACGCATCACACTTGCGATACCGATAAACAGTATGAGTTTTTGGCGAAAACGTTTAACAGATTTTGGCGTAGAAACATCTATTCAAGAAGGGAATTTATATTTTACCGACCCAGATGGACTTACAATTGAGCTTTTCGAATTGAGAGAGGAAATCCGTGAAGAAAATGCAACAACGCACACGGATATTCCGCTAGATAAACAAATTATTCGTATTTTAGATGTGGTTTATCATATACCAGAGCCAGATAAGACGAAAAAATTTCTAGCTAGGTTTGACGTAAATGAATTAACAACTGAAAAAACTTCTTCTTTAGAAAAAACGAGGTTTGGTCGAGGCACAATTGATCACGTCGCCTACCTTGTAGAAAGCAACGAAGCATTAGAAGCCCTCTACACGTTTGCCAAAACAAATAAAATGGAAGTGGAAGAATATGTTGACAGAGGCTATTTTATGAGCCTTTATATCCTTGATCCATTTGGTTTAAGAATTGAATTTGCAGGCATCAAGCCAGGATTCACATTAGATGAAACGGTAGAAGAACTCGGCACACATTTTAGTTTACCACCATTTTTAGAAGAAAAAAGAAATGAAATTGAAACTTATTTTGGAGGGGAAAAATAATGATAAAAGATTTAAAAGGAATTCACCATGTAACAGCCATGACAAGTAGTGCTGAGAAGAACTATGATTTTTTCACGAACGTTCTAGGTATGCGTTTAGTTAAAAAAACAGTCAATCAAGATGATATCCAGACGTACCACATGTTCTATGCCGATGATGCTGGAAATGCTGGGACAGATATGACCTTTTTCGATTTTCCAAATTTGCCAAAAGGTAGACCTGGAACGGATAGCATTTCCAAAACGAGCTTTCGTGTGCCAAGTGATGCGGCGCTTGAATACTATAAGGACAGGTTCCAAAAATTAGATGTGCCGCACGGAGAGATTGAAACATTATTTGGGAAAAAAGTGCTTGCGTTTCAAGACTTTGACGAGCAAGCCTTACAGTTAATTTCTGACGAACAAAATGAAGGGGTCGCACCTGGCGTGCCGTGGAAAAACGGCCCAGTTCCCGAAAAATATGCGATTTACGGTTTAGGCCCCGTATTCCTTACGGTTCCCTCACTTGAAAACATGGATGCGGTGCTAAAAGCGATTCTTGGCTTCCGTTTTGTTAGCGAGGAGAATGGTTTGCATTTGTATGAAGTGGGCGAGGGTGGAAACGGAGCGCAAGTGATTGTGGAGGAAAGAACGGATATTCCTAGTGCGATGCAAGGTTTTGGCGGCGTTCATCATGTGGCTTTTCGCGTTAGCGATCACGAGGAACTGATGAAATGGATTGAGCGAATAAATACTTTTCAGGCACCAAACAGTGGCTTTGTAAACCGCTTCTATTTTGAATCACTTTATGTACCTGTGAGTAGGCAGATCCTCTTTGAATTTGCAACGGACGGCCCCGGATTTACTAGCGACGAACCATATGAAACCCTTGGTGAAAAGCTAAGCTTACCTCCCTTTTTAGAAGGGAAACGAGCGGAAATTGAGGCGCAAGTACGACCAATCGACACAAAAAGGAGTTGAAGAGATGGAACACATTTTCATTCCCGGTGATAAAACGAAAAAGCCGCTACTTTTGTTGCACGGAACAGGTGGTGACGAACATTCTTTAGTAGAACTAGCAAGTCTTATTGCGAAAGGCGCACCAATTTTATCGTTACGTGGTGAAATTTCGGAACACGGCGCAAATCGATTTTTCAAACGCTTTAGTGATGGCAGTTTGGATCTTAAGGACCTTGCTTTGCAGACGGAAAAATTACTACGAACGACACAAGAGCTTGCGGCAGCGTATGATTTGGATTTTGGTGAATTAGTTGTTATTGGCTATTCAAACGGGGCGAATATTGCAGCGAATGCCATTTTGCAAGATGTGGACGGTTTTCAAAATGCCATTTTGTTCCACGCCATGCCCGCTGAAAATGCTCCGAAAAAATTCTCTTTAAAGACGCGCCGTATTTTTCTAAGTGCCGGCGTAAATGACCCACTTGTAAGCTTCGCTGCGTCTAAAAAATTAGTTGAACTGTTCCAAGCTCGCGCGGCAAAAATTGAAACCGTCTGGACGGAAGCTGGGCACAATTTGACGGCAGATGAAGTGCAGGCAGCAAAATTATGGTATGAAAATTTGGGTGCGGGAGCATGAAGTTCTTTTCAGACGAGCTTTCCCCAAAAGAGAATTATAAATTTTTAAGTGGTGCTATTATCCCGCGACCAATTGCTTTTGTTGTGACGCAATCTTCTGATGGTATTGTGAATGCGGCGCCGTTTAGTTTCTTTAGTGTTGTGTCGAGTGATCCGGCGATTGTATCGTTAGCAGTTCAGCGCCGAAATGGCGAGATGAAGGACACGGCGCGAAATGCGATTCGATCTGGTGAACTCATGATTCATATTGTGAGCGAAGATTTTGTGCGTGATGTAAATGAAACCGCGGCTAGTCTGCCGCCTGATGAAAGTGAGCTTATGCTTACGAATTTACATCTTGCATATGATGAAAATTTTAATGTGCCAAAAATCGAGGAAGCTAAAATTAAACTGGCGGGAGAGGTTTGGCAAGTGCTTCCAGTTCAAAATGATGCTGGTGCGACTACCGCCGATTTGATTTTAGTTCGTATTCGGGAATACGATATGGATGAGTCGGTTTTAAATGCCGAAAAAGGATATTTGCTTGCGGACAAAATAAAGCCCGTATCGCGCTTAGCGGGTAGTGATTATGCCAAACTAGGCGAGCGCTTTCAATTAAATCGGCCCAAATAAATGCTAGCAGCCTGAAATCATAAAGTTTCAGGCTGATTTTTTTGTGCTTGAAATTTAAAGATATGCATGTTATGATGGCGGTATCTAAAAGGCTAGGAGGCTCGGCGAATTATGATTTGGATTAGACTTCGTTCCGGAAACGGTTCTTGCAACTAATTAAATAGTGCGGAAATCTACGTTTATTTGACGTGGGTAACGGGATTTGTCTATTCATAATTTGCGTGGCTTTAATTTGATACGGAAATTTTTTCGAAGAGGCGAAGTGTATGCTTCTTTTTTTGTACGCTTTTTTAGGCGCAAATCTATACAATTCCTGACCGCACTGAAAGAAAAAATTTTTTCAGGAGGTCATTTTTTATGAACAAAAAAGTTATTTTAGTTGGCGTTAGTGGTTCAGATAAGGATTTTGAATACTCAATGATTGAGCTTAGCAATTTGGCAGAGGCAAATCATTACGAGGTATTAGATGTCGTGAAGCAAAATATGGACCGACTAAACAAGGCGACTTATGTTGGAAAAGGAAAAGTAGAGGAGTTAAAACAAATTGCGGAAATGCTTGGTGCGAATGCGCTTGTTATGAATGATGAGCTTACGGCATCGCAAATTCGCAATTTGGAAATGGAGCTTGAACTGGAAATCATTGACCGAACAGCGCTTGTTTTGGCGATTTTTGCGGAACGTGCAAAAACACGTGAAGCTCAGCTTCAAGTGGAAATTGCGCGCTTGAAGTATGAACTCCCGCGCCTTGCTTTTGGCGATGATAAACTTGACCAACAAAGCGGCGCAAGCGGTATGGCAAACCGTGGTTCAGGGGAGAAAAAAATCGAGAGCGACCGGCGAATTATTAAAAATCAAATTCGCCACTTGACGAAAGAATTGGAAGAGATTGTAAAGGAGCGCGAAACAAGACGGCGCAAGCGAAAGAAAAATGAAATTCCAATTGTCTCACTCGTCGGCTATACAAACGCGGGCAAGTCTACCACGATGAACGGCCTGGTTGAACGTTTTAGCAAATCCGCCCACAAACAGGTTTTTGAAAAAGATATGCTATTTGCAACGCTTGAAACGAGCATACGCGAAATCATTTTACCAGACAAAAAACAGTTTTTATTAACAGATACGGTTGGTTTTGTCAGTAAATTGCCAACGCACCTTGTGAAGGCATTTCGCTCAACGCTTGAGGAGGCAAAAGAGGCCGATTTATTGCTACATGTGGTGGATTACTCAGATGAAAATTATCACGCAATGATAGAAACAACGGAAAAGACTTTAGAGGCTGTTGGAATAAAGGATATCCCTGTTTTATTCATCTTCAATAAGGCCGATAAAGTAGCAGGAGCCGAGTATCCCGAGCTAAAAGATGGTGGTCTCATTTATTCTGCAAAAGATACAAGAAGTTTAAAAATGCTAACACAAAAAATTGCTGAGCAAGTTTTCGAAGACTATAAAGAAATAGTTTTCCTTATCCCGTTTGATCGCGGTGATATTATTTCATACTTAAATGAACATGCACGCGTGTTAGCGCAGGAATATACGGAATCTGGAGCTGAACTACGCGCCGAGGTTAGCCCGGTTGATGCGGAAAGGTTTCATGCCTTCCAAATGAAATAATCAGCATTTTATGTTTAGAAATGGTAGAATAAAACGAATAGGAAAATGCAAAGTGAGGAAATAGCATGAAAAAAAATATTGTTGGAATCGCGGCATTTGCTGGTTTTATGTGCCATTCGTATTATGCGACAAAAAAATTAGTGGTAACAGATTATGTAATACGTTCAAGCAAGATTCCTGTGTCATTTGATGAAAAAACATACATCCAATTATCCGATTTACACAGTTGTTCATTTGGCCGTTTTAACCATAAACTTATTAAGAAAGTTGCTTTGATGGAGCCAGATGGTATTTTTCTGACAGGCGATTTAATTGATGGTGACGAGCCGCATAATGTTGCCATGGCATTAGTTCGCAAGTTGAAAAAAATCTGTCCGCTCTATTATATAAGTGGTAATCATGAGCAAAAAAGCGCGTTTTTCAAAGATTTACTCGTTTCGCTAAAAGAAGAGGGCGTTCAAATTTTGCACAATGAACACGTATTTTTGGGAAGCGGCGGAGAACGAATCGCGCTTGCTGGCGTGGATGATCCTACTTTTCATTTACCCGAAGAGGAAAAACCAAGTTGGGTGAAGCATAAATCTGATATGAGTGAAATTGTGAGAGATGAAATTACACGCGCGACCGCGAATATTCCACGTGATGCGTTCACCATTTTACTCGCCCATCGTCCAGAATATTGGTCGATTTATCAAAATATGCCAGTGGATCTTGTTTTGTGTGGTCACGCACACGGCGGACAAATTCGCTTACCGCTAACAGAAGGGCTATTTTCCCCAGGACAAGGATTTTTACCAAAACTAACGGCTGGCTGTCATTTGGCAAATGGAAGGGCAATGATAGTAAGCAGGGGGCTCGGGAATACGACGATTATCCCTCGTGTTTTAAACAATCCAGAAATTGTGCGCCTCCATTTGAAACGAGAAAGTTAAGACTAAAGTAGGACGTGTTTTCGAGGAATCCTCTTTATAATAAAAATAGAAACGTATATTATTTTACAAGGGGGAAACAACATGAAAAATAGAAAAATAATAGGAATCGCCGCAACATTAGTATTATCGCTAGGAGTTCTTGCAGCTTGTGGAGATGATGACGATTATCGTTCAAATGATAAGAATGACTCAAAACAGTCCTCTTCATCAAAAAGTTCTAACGGTTCTTCCGTACAACAAAATGATTTGAAGGGCCAAACATTTAATTTATCAATGGAAGATGTTGTAAATAAATTCCAATCAAAAAATAAAAATGCGGATTTAACATCGGTAAAACTGGAATATGAAAACGGAAAAGTTGTTTATAAAGTCGAAGGCATGGATAACGCAAATGAATATGAAATGGTATTTGATGCTGACTCTGAAGAAGTGCTACAAGATTCAAGTGAAGCACTGGATAGAGATGATCAAAATGAAGTCGACAATGAAAAAATTGATGTAACGAATGTCATCCTAATGGACGAAGCTATGCAAAAAGCAGTAGCAGAAGTAGAAGGTGCTGTCGAAAGCGTTGAGCTAGATCGTTCTTATAACGATACAGTTTATGACGTATCGATCCAAAATGGTGCAAACGAATCCGAAGTTCGCTTAAATGCTCAAAACGGTTCCATATTAAATGTTGAAAATGACTAAAAATACTATTTAAAACAATAAACCGAGCAAATCCATTTTTTGAAATGGCTGTATTGCTTGGTTTTTTGTTGGAGTTTTTCCTAAACATTTTTCGGCTTTTTAGTATATAGAGAGATTTAGGCAGGCTGATTTTATAGTATAAACTTACACGAGATAAGTAGAATTAAACTTCCACATGAGGCGTATCCATGTTAAACTAAGAATAGGTAAAAATAGAAAAGAGTGTAGCAATGGCAGTAGACAAATTATTTCATTTTTATTTTAAGAAACTAGGGAATTGGAATTTAATTTATAGTTTTGTAAAAGGTTACTGGGTAACGTATTTACTTATTTGTATCTCGCTAAGTGGAGTTGCAATCTTCAGCTTTATGTATCTTTCGAATTCAATTGCTTGGAGCGTGCTAGGCGCAGTACTATTTTTAATGATTCTATTGTTTCATGTATTAGTTACAAGGAAAGCTCGTAGATACATTAAACTAAACTATCAAATTCGTAATTTTAATGAGCTAGGAAAATTAAAACAATATCTTCTCTATGCCTATTTAAAAAGAAATGGTTTTATTACGCGAGAAGACTTGGATAAGTTAATTTTGTTTATTCAATCTGAAACGAAACAGATTAACACATCTAAAAAATGGAATTTACTTGGAATAGTCATGAGTGTTTTTATTGCTGTTTTTTTGGCTATTTTTGGTGGAAGTTTCTTATTTCAAGTTTTTGATGAGAAAAGTAGAGTTATTGTTGCGCTTATCATTATTATTTTAGCCTTGGTTCTTTATTATTTAGGAAAAATGATGGAACAATTGTTTCGGCATTTCACCCAAAAAGAAGCGCGTCTAAGAGCTTATTTAGTGCGGCAGATTATTGCGATTCAAACCGTTCTTTTAACAAGTGAAAATACGGAATATAGTCCTTTTCTTGCAGTAGAGAGAAAAACGCGAGAAAATCCATTCTTACAGGAAATCATTCTTTCCAAATCCTTTTTATAATACAGTTTACTAAAAACAGAGAGAAGAGGGTACGAGATGGAAAAAGGTCAAAAGGAGACAATGGAGACGAAATGTTACAAGGAAATCAAAAGAAGAATTCAGTCAGGGGAATATGAATCGGGAACACGTTTAATTGAAACAACGATTTCACGAGAACTAAAAATAAGTCGTACGCCTGTTAGAAAGGCGATTGCGATGCTCACAGCGGATGGATTTGTAGAAAATATAGATTACCGCGGGGCAATCGTAAAGAGTAGCAAAATATCTAAAGATAATTATATTGAAATTTTGGATATTGTCGGTTTATTTTTAAAACATACGATTGAACGAATTGAATCTAAAAAAATTAGATTCGATCATCGGGTACTTATTCCTAGAAAAGTAGAGTTTGAATGGCAGGTTCAAAATGGCGATAAAGCGGCTTATACAAATTATTGTCGTGTGGTTGTTTTGGAACTTGTAAACTGCTTGAAAAATGAATATTATCATGAAATTTTAGTTGCTTATTTCGATAAAATTGGTCAATTTGCAGATCATGAAGTGAATTTTATTTTAGAACATTCTGGTCCAGAACTCGTTAGTAAATTGGATGACCTTTTAAATGCAATCGAATGTGAAAATTATCTTGAAGCTAAAATGATAGTAGATCAAGCAACAGAATTTCAAATTTTATCAGCATATCGTTAGCAATAAAGAGCGGAAATCAGTAGATTTCCGCTCTTTTCACTCAGCAATTTTGACTACATAGCGACCAAGAATACCACCATCCATGATTTTCTGTAGCGCTTCTGGCAAAGTTTCTAACGTAATTTCAGTTAATAACGAGGGTAGCTTATCCACACGTAAATCAGTTGCAATCTGCTCCCAAATTTGTACACGCTTTTCATACGGGCAATAAACGGAGTCAATGCCAAGAAGGCTTATACCTCGCAAGATAAACGGGAAAACCGTAGTCTCCAGTTTCCCAGAAAGCGCCATACCGCACGCAGTTACGCAGCCACCATATTTTGTAGCAGAAAGCAAGTAACTAAGCACTTCACCGCCAACACAATCGGTAGCGTGAGCGAAACGTTCCGTATCTAATGCCCGTTTTTTTTCGGGATTAAAATCGGACCGAGTGACAATTTGCGCTGCACCAAGTTCGCGTAATAGCGTCTCGTTCCCTAATTTTCCGCTAGAGGCTACAACTGAAAAGCCTTTTTTAGCTAGCATACCTGTTGCAATACTTCCAACGCCGCCTGAAGCCCCGCTAACAGCAACAGTTCCGTCATCTGGTTTGGCACCACCATCTAAAAGGGCTTGCACGCTTAGTGCTGCTGTGAAACCGGCCGTACCATAACACATGGCTTCCCGTAATGTTAAATTTTTAGGGAGCGGAACGACCCATTCTTTTGGAACGCGAATGAATTCGCTAAATCCACCAAAATGGCTTACGCCGAGTCCGTAGCCTGTGACGATAACTTGGTCGCCTTTTTTAAAGAGAGAAGATGTTGAATCTGTAACGACACCACTTGCATCGATTCCTGGAATAAACGGGTAGTGTGTGACGATTTTTCCGTCTGGCAAAGTCGCAAGAGCATCTTTGTAATTAACGCTGGAGTAGTGAACGCGTATGGTGACATCGCCTTCTGGTAATGCAGTGAAGTCTGTTTTGGCGATAGTAACAGTTGCATTTTGGTTTACGAATAGAGCGCGAAATTTAGACATCTTTTTCCTCCTTTAGTATATACGTTAAATGTAACGAATAATGAAGGTCTAATCAACTGAAAATGGTATTTAATTTACGTTTTGGGTATAATAAAATAGGAATTGTCAGGAAAGAAGGTAAATGACACATGGAAAAAGTTCTTCTCATTGTAAACCCGTCATCAGGGAAAGAAAAGGCGAAAACCTATATGGAAAAAGCAGAAAAAGTTTTGAAAAATCGTTTTGAGAGTGTAGAGGTTAGGCTTACTGAAAAAGGTGGTGACGCGACGGAATTTGCTTCTACGGCTGCTGAAGAAGGCTTTTATGCAGTGATTGCTATGGGTGGTGACGGTACATTAAATGAAACAATTAATGGTCTTGCTAAACATGATAAGCGTCCAGCGTTTGGTTTTATTCCACTTGGTACTGTAAACGATTTAGCGCGCTCAACGGGAATTCCATTAAAACCTGATAAAGCGATTAAAATGCTTGAAACGGCTGTTTTAAAACCAATGGACGTTGGGAAAATTGATGACCAATATTTTATGAATGTGTTAGCCATTGGGATGATTGCTCAAGCAGTCGATCAAGTGAGTGTGGAACAAAAAACAAAATTTGGTCCAGTTGCCTATTTTATTGAAGGTTTAAAGGCATTCAATCGGCATGAATTGCTCCATTTTAAAATTCGGAGTGAGGAAGTGGATTTTGATGATAAAGCTGCATTAGTTGTTGCCGGGCTTACGAATTCAGTTGGTGGAATGGAAAAATGGGCGCCAGAAGCTGAATTAGATGATGGTTTACTTCACGTTTTCATCCTAACAAAGCTCGGTTTGATTGATGCGGCTAATATTCTCCCGCAACTTGTCAGGGGAACGCTTCAAAAGGCGAATGGTGTGCAGTATTATAAGACGAGCCATTTAGAGATTGAAGCAAGTGGTGACGGTATTTCTGTAAATGTAGACGGTGACCCAGGACCGAGTTTACCTGTTAAAATTGAGGTTTTGCCAAGTCATTTGGAGCTGTTTGTTCCAGAAAAGCAAAATAAGAAAAAGGTGTTTGGTAGGCTAATTTAGCGGGAATTTGCTACAATAGAGGCGAAAGGGTAAAAGGAGGCAATAGTCATGGAACAACTTGATGTAATCTATAAAGGGCTTGCAAATTTGAAGATGAATTTTAAGGCTGTTCCGGGAAAACTTTATTTGACGCCAACTAAATTGGTACATCAGCCAAATGAATATTTTGATGAGGAATTGGTTATTTCTTTTGATGATGTAGCTAAAATCCGCGGAGTGAAGACGAAGATTTTTGGGAGGGAAGTTATTCCTAATATTATTGAAATTCACTTGGAAAACGGGACAATTTATCAGTTTGTAGTAAATAAACAAAAAAAATGGCTAGAAGCAATTACAAAATTATTTTCTGAAAATGGTCAGTCAAAAAAATTAGGGGACTAAATGGGGGCTTATGATAAGCGCCCTTTTTTATTTATAAAATAGGCAATATGACCTCTTTAAGTGAGTCGCTATTTTATGATAAGATAGCTCAAATGAAAGCAAGAGGTGAAGCAATTCATGATAGAGACACGTCGTGAAAAAAATAAGCGAAGAAAGTTGAAACGGCGTCGCAAAAATATTTATGGTATCATGAGTCTTATTTTTCTTTTAGGTATAGTGGGTGGAGGTTTTTATTTTTACATAACTAAAGAGAATGTGAAAGAAACATCGAAAGCGCTAGTGAAACCACAACGAGTGGTAGAGGCAAATGTTGATCCTGAAAAAGCAATTGATACGTATTTGGAAGATATTGGTTTTAACGGTACCATTTATATTGAAGACAAGGGCAAATATGTGATAAATAAAGGTTACGGCAATGCCGATTTAGCTACTAGGAAGAAAAATCAGACGGACAGTGTCTATTTGATTGGTTCAATGCAAAAAGCGATGATTGCAACAGCATTTATGCAACTGGTTGAGCAAGGAAAGATCAGTTTAAATGACCCTATTCAAAAATTTTTACCTCATTTTCCGAACGGCCAAGCCATTAAAATGAAAAATTTTTTAGGGCATACGAGTGGATTAAAAGAGCACCAAAAAGGAAATGGAGCGACAACGCCGTATCAAATTGTGAAAACGATCGAACGTGCAGGAATTAAAGAGAAACCAGGGAAATGGAATTACTCTGATGATAATTATGCCGTAATTGCTTACTTAATTGAGCAAATTTCAGGTAGAAAGCTGAATGACTATGTTAAAGAGCATATCTTTATTCCTGCAGAAATGAGTTCAGCGGGCTTTGGAGAAAACTTTTATAAACTTGCAGCACATACAACGAGTTACTATTCAAAAAATCATGAACGAATTTTGGCCCCGTTAAAAGAAGATTTGTCGCAGTTTTTTGGTGCTGGGGACATGTATATGACAGCAACGGATGTGAAAAAATTTGATGATGCACTGCTTTCTGGGAAATTAATTTCGCAAGCTGGAGTGAAACGCCTTTTGCAAAAAGGGGCTATGAAATATGGCTTTGGTATATATGATTTTGGGAATTATTATATTTCGAGAGGTGTATTATATGGTTATGAGTCTGCCAATGTTTTTACGAAAGACCATACAAAAACGATTATTTTATTAACAAATGCTAGAAACGCTGAAACGAAAACAGCTTTTTATGTGGATACGAGAAAAATTCTGGATATTATGGAAAAAAATTAGGCTGATTAAAAAAGCCGTGCTATAATAGTGACAGAACTTGATGACACAGGAGGAAATAATTGGTGGAAATAATGGTTCGAAGTAAAATTCAAGATAATAAGGTGGCTTTTCTAAGTGATTTTGGTGAAGGTGTTGGCACTTGGATGGACGAGGAGCCAGACCCGGGGAGTAAGTACACGGTAGAGGTAACGATTCCTGAAAAAATCACGTTTGAGTTTTTAAATGAAAGTGAAGAAAAGCACTGTTTAATTGAAGTTGATGAAAATGGAAAAATCCACATTGTTGGTCAACTTGAAGACTATGAGGAAGACGGCTTTGCTGTTTTGCGTCTTGAAGAGAGTATCATTTGTTTTGACACAGATTTTGATGAGCAAATTGAACATTTGCACGGTAAATTTATAGATGTATTTGTTTCTGAGATTAGGCTGAATAGTGTGGGACTATAAATAGAAAGGGGATGGGTTTATATAAACCCATCCCCTTTTATGTTGGTTAACTATATGTTGCTAGAACCTTCATCATTTTTTCTAAATCATCTTCTGACTTTGCGAAAAGCATGAGTCGTCTGCGGTCAGTTTCGATCACTAAAACGCCGTCTTCTGATAAATTCATTCGCTCAATTTTTGAGTAAGGGAAGAAGAGTAGGGCATAGAATAAACCCTCTTCTTTAAAAACGACATTTGAACTACGAAAGAAGCTAATGTAAATAAAGAGTACCGCTAAAATTCCGAGCAAAATCGTGGTTGAGAAAGGACCATTTCGCGAAATATTCATGCCGAAAAGAAGAATAATTAACCCAATAAATATGTATCCATCCCACTTTCCACGTGAACGAAGGCGGGCTTTTAATTTTGTCCGACCCTTCCAGAAAGTGATTACAATCCCGTCATAGAGAATAAAAGCTAAAGCGCCAATACTGAAAATAAGTAGAAAAATGTTTGTAGCAGTCCACTCCATTTATACTTCACTCACATTCTTTAAAAATTATTTCTTCATCATTGTAGCATAGAAAGAACAGACAAGGAACCTAGGACACCCCAGATTCCTCGCCATTTTAATTGATTTAACCAAGTGGAGAATAGTTTGCTGGTGGAATGCCAAGAACGCCTGTAGCATAGCCAACAATTCCGACCACGAAAAGACCTAAAATAAGCCAAAGCGGATTGACCTTTTTCTTCAAAATCCACATACATAAGAATGTAAGTCCTAAAGCAAGTAAGCCAGGCATTAATTGGTCTAATATGCTTTGAACCGTTGTTTCTACTGTTTTACCGTTATCATCAGTTGTTGTATAAGCTACAAGTGGCACATAAATCGTGGTCCACTTGTTAACGAGCGCCCCCATAACGAATAGTCCAAGAATTGAAGCACCTTCCGTCAACTTCTGAAGCACGCCGCCGCTCATATCGGAAACAACATCTGTTCCTTTCGTATAACCATAGACGACACCCCAATAACGGAAACCAAGTCGAATTGCGTTAAAGAGCACGAAGAACAAAATAGGACCAATAATACTACCATCTGTAGCAAAACCTGCGCCTAGTGCAGCGAGAACTGGTCGAACAGTACCCCAGAAAATTGGGTCACCTACACCGGCAAGTGGTCCCATAAGACCAACTTTAATCCCGTTTATTGCCCCTTCATCAATATCAGCCCCGTTTGCTTTTTGTTCCTCCATCGCGCTTGTTACCCCTAAAATTGGTGCTGCCATATAAGGATGTGTGTTAAAGAATTCTAGATGACGCTTAATGGCAAGTTCGCGTTCAGGACCTTTTTCAGGGTATAAGCGTTTAATCACAGGGATAACAGAAAAACAAAATCCGAGTGATTGCATACGTTCAAAGTTCCATGAACCTTGGAAAAGGTTTGAGCGAATGAAAACACCCATTAAATCCCGTTTCGTTAGTTTCTTTTCACCGACAGTAACTTGTTCATTAGCCATGTTTATTATCCCCCTCTCTTAGTCATCCAAGTCGTCATCTAAGTCATCATCTGATTGGCGTTTTCCGCCGCCCCCGCCGTATTGCTCAATAGCCGCTTTAAGTTGATATTTAGGGTTGAGTTGGATGTAAACAATTGCTGCTACAAGTCCCAGAACACCAAGGGCTACCAAGTTGAAGGCAGTAAATGCCGCAACGACAAATCCTAAGAAGAAGAACGGCATTAAATATTTGGCTTGCATCATATTAATAACCATTGCATAACCTACAACAACAATGAATCCGCCAGCTACATTTAGCCCATTTACGATAACATCTGGAATAGCATTCAACATATCAGTAACGACATCGGTACCAACTGTCACAGCGACAATAAGTGCAGGAATCGCAATACGCATCGCTTGTAGTAAAAGGGCTGTGACGTGAATCCAGTCGAGACTTCGCAGGTTACCAGCTTTTCCAGCTTTATCGGCCATATGTTGGAAAGCAACTGTGATTGTACGAACTAAAATAGTTAAGACTTGACCTAAAGCTGCGAGTGGAATGGCAAGCGAAATCCCAACACTAATATCTTGCCCTCCAGTAATAACTAAAATGGTTGAGATGATAGAAGCGAGTGCCGCATCTGGTGCAACTGCTGCTCCGATGTTCATCCAACCAAGAGCGATCATTTCAAGGGTACCACCAATAATAATACCAGTTGTAATATCCCCAAGAACAAGACCGATGAGCGTACAGGCAATTAACGGACGATGCGTTTGCCACTCATCGAGGATACTCCCCATACCACTGACACAAGAAACTAAAAATACAAGAACGAGTTGTATAGCAGTCATTATTTTCCCTCCCAGTTTTTAAGTAAGATATAAATAAGATCGATTTTTTTAGAAAAAAGTAACGCTTGAAATTCACTATAAATCAGTCTTCAATAAGCGGTATTAATTGGACTTTATTATCCGATGCGACTTTACGGATTTCAAGTTCAATGCCACGTTTTGCAAGCTCACGGAAAGAAGTTTTATCCTGCTCATCAACTGAAACAGCGTTAGTGATTTGCTTTTTCCCTTCGCGGAAAGCCATGCCACCAATGTTTACAGACTTAATATCTACACCATTTTCAACCAGTTTTAAAACATCTGTTGGATTTGTAAACAACATCATAACTGGTGTAGTGGCGTATTTAGGGTTGTTGTAAACGCGAATTCCTTTGTCAACATCGACAACACTAGCTTTAACGCCAGGTGGTGCAACTTGCGTAAGTAAAGTTTTACGTACTTGGTCTTTAGCAACATCATCATTAATTACGATAATGCGTTCTACTTTTGTTTCTTTAGTCCATACTGTGGCTACTTGACCGTGGATAAGACGGTCATCAATTCTTGCTAGACGAATATCCATTATAAATCGTCCTCCCCTTCATTTTCATTTGTCTTCGGTAATGTTTGCTTTAATGATTTCACTCCTTCGCTACCTGCACGAATCGCAGTATCAACTAAGTCGCTAACGTTAGCGCCAGCGCGCATTGATAGTGTTTCAAGTAACATTGGAATGTTTACACCTGTTACGACATCCATATTCTCTTCTGGTAAGGCAATCGTACTGGAAGCGTTATAAGGACTTCCACCAAAGAGGTCAACCATAAAAATAACGCCTTCCGAAGAGTCAATTAAATTCAGCTTTTCTGTATATTTGGCAATTAAAGTGTCTGTATTTTCACCAGGAACAAACGTAATATATTCTACGTTTTCCTGTTTACCAATAATCATTTCAGCTGACTTCAACAGTTCACGGGCAGATTCACCGTGCGTGCCAATAATAATCCCTACTGGCATCATCCATCTCCTCCTTTATGACGAATATTTAAATCCCGCAATTCATATAGAAAGCAAGAAACATGCCAATGATAAGTATTCCCTCCTTTACTTTATAAATCAGTGTAGAAAGTGATGTTTAAATATGTAAAAGGCTATGCTTAATACGCTAAAGAAGAACGACAATACACTAATTTTATATTTGAGATACAAACTACATTACCCTGTAATATTGAATGGCAAACAAAAAAGAGGCAAACTTCACCTCTTTCCGTCTTGGTTATTCCGTCATATTACTGCATGGTTTTTGGTAAATAAATATCTTTTAAAATATCATGAATATAGTAAAGCTCATCTTTTGTTAAAGAGAGATTCATTCGTCTTTTGACGGCATCGCTAGCTGCTTCTAAGGCAGCTAAAATGTGTGGGTCAAAGTTTTCTTCTGTTTCTCGGTAAATCAAACTATCGTTTATGACCATTCGCTCGAGCGCGCATCCGACGTGTATGAGTAGGTTGATTTGGTGGGCGCTTTCGATTTTCTGACCGAGTTTTTCCTCTAAAACGGTATTAAAGGTGTTTAAAATATCGAGTGTTTTTCTTGGGTTCAAATACGTAAGAAATTCATTCAGGCTATCTTCTACAACTTCTTTTGTTATGCGGTTCGTTTCACTTTTTTTGACGAAAATATTTCGCTGTTTAACGAGGTTAACAAGGTGTTCCTCGCCGTCACTCGCGAATAAACGTTCAATTGGAATGAAAGGTATCGCATTTTGCGGATCACGAATCCCAACTGCCATGAGAATATCATACTCGTTTTGAAGTTCCGCAAGGCGCGGCTGCATATCTGCCACACTAATTGGAATGACAGGGATGCGCTCGGTCGTAATCGTATCTAAAATGTTTTCAATAAAAATTTGTAATTTTTCCGCCGTACCTTCACCAGTTGCGCAAATTGTCACGATGGCATGAGGTCTCCCAGTTGCATCTTGCAAATCATTATCAGAAGCATAACCGCCGTAACCGCGGAAGTCTTTTAGTGAATCATAAATGCTGCCTAAGTCCATATCTAAAATATTTGATTTTCGCACAGATTCAATGACAGTCGCCGTTGAAACCATGTCGATAGAGCGAACTTCAATGCCCGTACGTTCAGAAATGACTTGTGCAAAGCCAGTAAGTGAGCCCATGTCAACAAGTAACAAGACACCACGCCCCGTATCCAGTTCCTTCGCGCGCTCAGTCAATTTATCGAGCACGACTTTTGGACTTTGGTCAAGCGGCATATCAATTCCTTCAACGAGACCATCGCCAAGCAGTTTTTTAGCCACACCGACCATGCTACTAGCCGTATTGTTACCGTGCGCCGCAACTAAGACGGCAACCCGCGCGTTCTCTTGCTCTTTCAAAAGCGAACTAATTAAGAGTGTTAAATACATGACTTCCATATTCGGCACGCGAATGTGAAAGACCGCTTCAATTTCATCTTTTATTTCACAAGAAATCTCGTAAGCTTCCGGTTTATCATTAATAACCGTTTCAATGTTTGTGTATTTTAAAGGCTTATTGCTTTCTACTCTTTTAATAAAGGAAGTTAAATGAAGACTAAACGCTAACACAAATCGTTCGTTCAGCTTTTTGTTTAGGTGACGCTCCGTACGAAGTTTAGTTTCTTCTGCGAAATTTAAAATATCTTCATTAACGATTTTTAAAATGTTTTCACGCGTCTGAATCGTATTTTTAAACTTATTGTAGAAGCTATTTAAATGAATATCGATGTCCATCGTAATGAATTTTTTAATGTCATCATCTAAAACGCCTTGATCCATTAAAATAGAAGCCTTATCTTCAATAATCTTATATAAATTAAAGTTTGGCTCATATTCATCAGTTGTGATGAGTGGGCGAACTTGTTCAGGATAGATGGTCGTGTATGGCTCAAGGTATTCCGAAATTTCCTGTAATTCTTTTCGGCGCCCACTAAAATGGAAGAAACCGTCTTTAATTTCAATTGGCAGCGTTTTAAAGTCAATGACAATATCAGTATCCTGGTCAAAACTATTTAAAAATCCCTGTGCACAAACAAGTTGGATATTTGATTTCAATTGCCCGATATTTCCGCTCGTCGTATTACCAAGCAAGGCTTTCGCGGCTTCATCTTCAATTCGAATTGGCTTATTGACCCGGTGCGCTTCATTGGAAAGTAAGTGGGTAAGTAGTTCTACACGTTCTTTCGCCGTCCGCTCATCAAGTGAGGGAAGGGAAACCGTAATCGGAATACGTCTTACAAATGTTTTTAATAGCGAGGATGCGGGGTTTTCGGTCGTTGCTCCGATGATTAAAACATTCGATTTTCGTTTGCGGTCCGTTTCGCCAAGTTTATTAAAGGTGCCAGAATCCATCAGGTAGAAAATCATTTCCTGCCCTTCAGGAGGAAGGCGATGAATCTCATCTAAAAACAAAATGCCGCCGTTTGCTTTTTCAACAAGGCCTTGTTTTTCAGCATCAGCACCAGTAAAGGCACCTTTTACATGCCCGAAAATATGTGACATGAGTAGTTGTGGGTTGTTATAGTAATCGGCACAATTAAAGACGATGAAAGGAGCTTCTTGCGTTAAACGATTCGCATGATGGGCGAAACGATACATTAAGTTGGCGAAAAGTGTTTTCCCAACCCCCGTCTGACCTAAAATTAGTGTATGAAGCCCATTTGGTGGATAGAGCATTGCCGCCTTGGCTTGTTCGACAGGCGTTTTCAAACTTTCGCTAGCCCCAATTAAGTTTTCAAACGGACTTTTTTTCATCGTATCGGAAGTGAAGAGAGCTAAAATATCTTCTACTTGACTAAAGGTAAGTTCATTTTCAGAAAGAGGGCGCTCAATGGCTTCTTCAATCGTTTGCCGAACGAAGTATAATACTGGTCGGCTATTTACTTTAACAATTTTTCCTTGCCTAAAAAGTTCATTCAATTCCATGCTGACATTATTTCTTAAAATATGTAAGTCATCCGCAATGATGGAGGCCGTAAACCCTTCTTTTTCAGCAATTTGTTTACGAATAGTTGTTTTTGAAGATAATGTTACTAAGTGTTGATAAATTTTATCAATCCGCTTCAACTTAAACCCACCTTTTTAAAATTACTACCATAAAAGTGTATTGGAAATAAATAATACACTATTCCTTTCTGTATTAATTTTAGCACGCTTCATGAAAATGTCAATTTCCGTCATGCAATAGTTTTTTTTCTTTACAAATGGAAGTAAAAGTGTAAAAATAGAGGTGTCTAAATAATTCTGTTGCACTCGTCTTTTGAGTGAGTAATCACTCATTTTTAAAAAATGGTTTTTTATGTGAATGAAGGTACAATCAAAAGAAAAATGTGATGTTTTGAACATCCAAAGGGGAAGGATGAGAAGAATGATTCATGTCGGACTGGATGTCGGCTCAACTACTGCAAAAGCCGTCGCACTAAATGAAGAAGGAGAAATTTTATTTCAAACATACCGTAGACACTATTCGGACATTAAAAAAGTGACACTCCTTATTATGGAAGATTTAAAAGAAAAATGTTTAACAGATGAAATGACCTTTAAGATTACGGGTTCTTCAGGTCTTGCAATTTCCAAATTCTTGGAAGTTGATTTTGTTCAGGAAGTTATCGCCTGTACAGAGGCTGTCGAAAAAGTAATTCCAGAAACAGATGTGGTTATCGAACTTGGCGGGGAAGATGCGAAAATTATTTATTTTTCTGGTGGAATTGAACAGCGCATGAATAATGCGTGTGCAGGTGGAACAGGTGCGTTTATTGATCAAATCGCAACGCTTGTACAGACTGATCCGACCGGTTTAAATGAGCTCGCCAAAAATGCGCAAACCATTTATCCAATTGCCTCAAGGTGCGGTGTTTTCGCTAAAACGGACGTTCAGCCACTTTTAAATGAAGGGGCTAGAAAAGAAGATATTGCGGCTTCTATTTTTCAAAGTGTGGTCACGCAAACCATTTCGGGACTTGCATGTGGGCGTCCAATTCGAGGGAAGGTGGCATTTCTTGGTGGACCGCTGACGTTTTTAGATCAATTACGCTTTCGTTTTACGGAAACACTTAAAATGAAGGAAGAAGATATTATTGCGCCGCTAAATGCAGAGTATTTCATTGCGCTTGGCACAGCGTTTACTGGGTTTAATAGCGAACCAATTTCAATCGATAGTGTGACAAGCAGGCTATCAGGCATGGATTTATCCAGCCTCGCAAAAGATACGGTGACGCTACCTCCTCTTTTTACAAAAGCAGAAGATTTAGTGGCCTTTCGGACAAGACACGGCGAAATGAAGGCGCCGCGTGCGGAGTTGTCGAGTTACATAGGGGATGCGTATCTGGGGATTGATGCGGGTTCAACGACAACGAAACTTATTTTGATGGGAACAAACAACGAAATTTTATATAGCTTTTATGGAAGTAATAATGGAAATCCGCTACAGTCGGTCATTGATGCGACGAGTGACCTATATGAAAAACTGCCGGAGCAAGTTCAAATTGTGCAGTCGGGTATAACGGGTTACGGAGAATCGCTTATTAAGGCGGCGCTTAAAATTGATGTAGGTGAAATTGAAACGGTCGCGCATTACCGGGCGGCACGAGAATTCTTGCCAGATGTTGATTTTATTTTGGATATTGGCGGCCAAGATATGAAATGTATGAAAATTAAAAATCGCGCATTAGATAGCCTCATGCTAAATGAAGCCTGTTCAGCCGGTTGCGGTTCGTTCCTTGAAACGTTTGCCCATACGCTCGATGTGCCGATTGAAGAATTTGCAGAACGTGCGCTTAGCGCGAAAGAACCTGTTGATTTAGGATCGCGTTGTACGGTCTTTATGAATTCAAAGGTAAAACAAGTTCAAAAAGAAGGCGTTACCCTTGAAGATTTATCAGCAGGGCTTGCCTATTCTGTTGTGAAAAATGCACTCCAAAAAGTGATTAAACTACGCAGTCCAAAAGATATTGGTGAAAAAGTTATCGTACAAGGTGGAACTTTTTATAACGAAGCCGTTTTACGTGCTTTTGAGCTTTTAACAGGTCGCGAAGTGGTTCGTCCTGATATTGCTGGTATGATGGGCGCTTACGGGGCGGCGCTAATTGCGCGTGAAAATTATGAAACTGGTGAAGTCACAGAAATGCTAGTTTTGGAAAAATTACGCGAATTTAGTGCAGAAACATCGCAGTCTAGATGTAACCTGTGTAGCAATACATGTCAATTGACTGTAACACGCTTTGGCGACGACCGCACGTTTGTAAGTGGAAACCGCTGTGAACGCGGTGAACGTGTGGAGACGACACGGAATTTATTGCCCAATTTGTATGCGTATAAGCTAAAACGTACGTTTGATTATAAGGCGCTTAAGAAAACCGAAGCAACAAGGGGATCAATTGGTATTCCGCGCGCTTTGAATGTGTTTGAAAACTACCCGCTATGGTTTACTATTTTCAATCAGTTGGGTTACCGGGTTGTTCTCTCTAGCAAGTCATCGAAGAATTTATACGAAAAAGGTATTGAAACGATTGCATCTGAAGCGGTTTGCTATCCAGCAAAACTCACGCACGGACATGTGATGGACTTAGTCCGTAAAAAAGTCGATGCCGTTTTCTATCCGTCAGTGGTATATGAGAAACCTGAATTTGGCGAAGCGACGAATAACTTTAACTGTCCGGTTGTGGCGGGTTATCCAGAAGTAATTCGTGTCAATGTGGATGCACTTGAGGAAAAAGAAATTCCAATGTATAGCCCGTTTATCGCGCTCGACAATGAAAAATCCTTCATTGAAACAATGAAACTCACTTTCCCAGATATTCCTGCTGAGGAAATGGAACAAGCTGTTTTAGCAGGACTTGCGGAAGCTGAGAAATGCCGTCAAGATATTCAAAATGAAGGTGAAGCGGCTCTTTTATATATGGCGAAAAACAAAGTGAAGGGCATTGTGCTTGCTGGGCACCCTTATCACATTGATCCAGAAGTGAACCATGGCATTCCAGAACTCATTACGATGAATGGTATGGCTGTTTTAACTGAAGATTCGATTTCTCATCTTGGCGAAATTGAGCATGATTTGCGCGTTGAAAATCAGTGGAAATACCATGCTAGACTTTACCGTGCTGCAAGCTTTACGGGGAAAAGGGAAGACTTGGAGTTTGTCCAATTGACATCATTTGGGTGTGGGCTTGATGCTATCACGACGGATATGTGTCAGGAAATCATTGAAGGTCACGGGAAAGTTTATACGCTTCTTAAAATTGATGAAATCAATAATTTAGGGGCAGCTAGAATACGCGTGCGCTCTTTAAAAGCGGCAATTGATGAGCGTGACCGAAATGGTGTTTTACCAACTGAAATGGCACCACCTGAACCAAGAACACTCTTTACAAAAGAAATGCGTAAAGCTGGTTACACTATTTTAGCACCGCAACTTGCGCCAACCCATTTTGCACTTCTTGAAGCGGCTGGTCGAGTTAGCGGTTATAACCTGGAAGTATTACCGGCCGTTACACCGCGAGCTGTCGATGAAGGTTTGCGCTACGTTAATAATGATGCCTGCTATCCTGCCATTCTAACCATTGGACAAATGATGGATGCGCTTAAGCACGGCGATTATGATTTGAATAAAACGGCTGTTTTAATGACGCAAACAGGCGGAGGGTGCCGGGCGACAAACTATATTTCAATGCTCAAAAAGGCGCTTCGTGAAGCCGAAATTGAAGGTATCCCAGTAATCTCACTAAACGCGAATGGACTTGAGAAGCAACCTGGATTTAAGCTTTCGCCAAAACTATTAACGAGATTTATGGCGGGGCTAGCAATTGGTGATGCGCTAGACCGAATGCTGTACCGAACTCGGCCGTATGAAATCACAGAAGGTAGTGCGAACAAGTTGTATCACACTTACCTCCAAAAAGCGAAGACACTCATGGAACAGTATTCTTTTAGAGCGTATAAAGCTTTTGCAAAAGAAATGGTCGACGCGTTTGACAAGCTACCAATTAGCGGGGAGAAGAAGCCACGTGTCGGTGTTGTAGGGGAAATTTTGGTGAAGTTCCACCCAGGTGCCAACAACAGTATTGTTGACGTCATTGAACAAGAGGGCGGGGAAGCTGTCGTGCCAGATTTGGTCGACTTCCTGCTATATTGCTGCTATGATGACCATTTTGCAGCCAACACATTTGGACGTTCCAAAGTGAAATCATTCGCCAAACAAAGCCTTGCCATTCCTGCCATCAATCAGTACCGCAAACCGGTCACAGATGCGCTTCGTGCAAGCACGCGTTTTGATGCCCCAGAAAGCATTGAAGTCATCGCTGAAAAAGCGAGTCAGTTATTGTCACTCGGAAACAAAATGGGTGAAGGCTGGTTCCTAACGGGCGAAATGTTCGAGCTTTTAGATAGTGATGTGCCAAATATTGCCTGTCTACAACCATTTGCCTGTCTGCCTAACCACATTACTGGGCGCGGCATGATTAAAGGGCTTAAAAAGCTTTATCCACATGCGAATATTATGTCGATTGACTACGATGCTGGATCGAGTGCGGTGAACCAATTGAATCGCATTAAACTGATGCTTTCGATAGCCAAAAAAGGCATGGAAGACGTACAGCAAGAAGGCGAAATAAGCAAAGAAGCGAAGCGTTTTAATCCGAAAAATGCCATTCTCGATAAAGCGCGAAAAGTTCGCGAGAGCGCGCCAGCAATGAAAATCGGCGAAACTGTGAAGGCAGCGAAAGAAAGTGTGCCTGCTGAAACGATTGCACAAGTTGCAAGAAACCAGCAAGGTTGTTGCGGTGGCGGCTGTCAGTGCGATTGCCGTGAGTAAAACTTGTAAATTTTGCTTCTTTCGCTACAATAAAGATAGACGCATAACCAAAGGAGGAAGCAAACATGGAAACTTTTGAAGATTTTATTGGACAAATTGAGGATACCGAACAGCAGGCACGTACTGCTGAAGTGCTAGGATGGGTGGAGAAGACGTTTCCAAACTTAGGTAAACGAATTGCTTGGAACCAACCGATGTTCACGGATCACGACACATTCATTGCCGGGTTTAGCGTTTCCAAAAAGCATTTAGCCATGTCTCCTGAATTAGTGGGTATTGAAGCTTTTTCAGAAGAAATAAAAAAAGCGGGCTATAAGCATACAAAAATGCTCATTCAATTCCCGTGGGACAAACCCATTGACTACGACTTACTGCAACGTATTATTGAATTTAATATTGAAGACAAGGCGAGCTGTACGACGTTTTGGCGGAAATAAGAAAGAGTCATGCTGAGGCATGACTCTTTCTTATTACATTGAAATATTAGCGAATTGTCCGCGGCACGCGGCTTGTAAGTCACTTGCGTTTAGTTCAATTTGCAAGCCGCGTTTACCTGCAGATATGAAAATCGTATCGCGCTTTTGCGCCGCCTCGTCAATAAAGGTTGGGAAGGCTTTTTTCATGCCAATCGGGGAACAGCCGCCGCGAATATAACCTGTAATTTTTTCTAAATCATTCACATGAATCATCTCCACTTTTTTATTGCCACTAATTTTTGCAAAGGCTTTTAAATTGAGTGTTTGATTCGCTGGAATGCAAGCTACATTGTATCCGGTTTTGTCGCCAACGGTCACAAGTGTTTTATAAATTTGTGCGGGATCTCGGCCCGTTTCCGTTGCTACATGAACCGCATCTAAGTGATCTTCATCGACCACGTATTCATGGAGCGAATAGGAAATTTTCTTTTGATCAAGCATTCGACACGCATTTGTTTTGTGTACCAAAACTCTCACCTCACGACTTATTTTGAAGCCGCAGATTTTAGTTGTTTCGTTTTAGCATTTAAATAAATGTGCGAAATCGTAAAGACTAAAATCGCTGCCCAAATACAAATAAAGGCCATAAGTTGCACCTTATCAAAGCTTTCTTTATAGAGAAGAACGCCTAGAACGAACATGAGCGTGGGACCAATATATTGCAAGAAACCGACCATCGTATAGCTGATTTTCTTCGCAGCTGTCGCAAAAAGAAGAAGCGGAATCGCCGTCACAATGCCGGCGCCAATCATGATGAAGTCAATACTTACAGAATAACTCATAAAGAAATTTTGGGAGAAAAATAATAAGTAAATAAGTGCGAACGGCATTATAATTAGCGTTTCTAGTGTTAATCCCGTCCATACTGACACCGAAACGAATTTTTTAATTAACCCGTAAAGGCTAAAGGAAACAGCCATGCCTAGCGCCGCATAGGGCACCGTACCTTGATGATACGTTAAAATGGAAACACCGATAAAAGCAAGCACCACCGCAATGATTTCCCCCCGACTTAAACGTTCTTTCAAAAAAATAGTCGCAATGAGTACATTAACGAGCGGATTAATATAATAGCCAAGACTCGCTTCTGTCACGTGCCCGCTATTTACAGTGAAAATAAAAATAAACCAGTTGGCAGTAATCAAAATCGCTGCCAGCGTAATGAGTGTTGCTGTTTTCGGCCGTTTAAAAACATCTTTGATTTCAAGGAAAACCTCATTCGATTTGCGTAAAATTGCAATTAAAAATACCATGAAAACAAAGGACCAAACAATGCGATAAGCTAAAATTTCCATTGCCGGAACTTCAGTTGCGAGTTTCCAGTACATCGGCAAAATACCCCATAAAACGTAGGCGAGCGCACCTGCTACGACACCGATTAATTTTTCGTTTTTATTCATAATGTCCCTCTTTCTCTAAAAAATAGCAATACACCATTTTAACGCATTTTTGGGAAGAAAACTAGGGACCTGCTCATAAAATTGGATTTCCTACACACTCGTCTCAGTGAAAACAAACAAATTAAGACTAGCAATGAACAAGACGACACCATTAATGTCAGACTTGAAAAGAAGCAGAAATACTTTGCCAGTCTGACTAAAAGGGCGCTAAGTGCAGGTGATGTATTAAATAAAGCATAAAAAAATCCCCTTGAACAATTTGTCTCAAGGGGATTTTGTACTTATTTAGATGCTTCGATTTGAATATTTAATTTAACTTCATCACCAATTAAAACGCCGCCAGTTTCAAGTGCTGCATTATAATTTAGACCAAAGTCTTTACGATTGAATTTACCATATCCTTCAAAGCCGGCTACAATATTTCCAGTATTTGGATCCTTCCCGGAACCTTCATAAGTCACGTGAAGTGTAAGCGGTTTTGTGGTATCCCGAATTGTTAAATCACCTGTTACTTCATATTCAGCGTCACCATCTGGCGTAATTTCAGTTGAAACAAAAGTAACGTGTGGGTATTTCTCTACGTTAAAGAAGTCATCGCTTTTTAGGTGGCCATCGCGCTGTGCTTGGCGAGTGTCAATGCTTGCTGCATCAACAGTAAATTTAATTTTAGCATCAGCTAAATTTTCAGGATCCATTTGAATATCAGCTTCAAAATTTTTAAAGACACCTTTCACTTTTGATACCATCATGTGTTTTACTTGAAATTCAATTGAAGTGTGTGCTGGATCAACGTTCCATTTTTCTATTGCCATATTAATCATGCCTCCATTTTTTTCTTTTACATTTTTTGTATTCACTTTAAAAAGTGATGTTAAACACAAAATGTTATTGTTTATAAATAAACTATATCACACTTACAAAACATAAGCAACTAATAAAATGTAAAAGTTATTTTTTCGTTAGGTTTTTGTAAATTTTCTTTTGAATACTTGTTTTTCCTTTAAAATAAAGAGGGAGGTGCTACGATGCAAATAAAAGAAAGTAAAGTAGAACAAATGAAAGAACTAGTTTCTAGCTATATAAATGTTCAAAAATCGATGAAAGTATTGACTAAAGAGCATCAAAACAGCATGGGCATTTCATATGAACAACTACGGATTTTAAAAAAATGTGCAGAGAAAAAACATATCTTTTTACGTGAGCTTTTATATGAAGTAAAGGACAAGCATCAAGTTACAGCTGCGAATATACGAGGATTGACTGAAAGAGGCTTACTTCAAGTAAAAAATTTTCAACTGACTGTAACAGAAAAAGGAAAGATGATTTTAGATGAAAATGAGATGAATACCTATATTTATAAAGCTTTTATGAAAGTTTGTACAGAACTTGATGACAGCGATTTAGAAATATTACAAAATTATAATCAAAAAATCGCGAAGATGTTAAACAGCTAATTTTCCGATAAATAATACTTTTTTTGAGAAAACAGGTAAAAATTCCCGATTTGTTCGAAAACAAAACTACTTCAGCTATTACAAATAGGCTAAAATGACTGTTCGCTATTGCTTTTGACCCAGGGAATCTGTATGGTAAAGAAACAAGACAGATTTTAAAGGGGAGATATAATTTGAATAAACAACTATCATTTTCAGCCTACCTTTTTATTGGCCTGATGCTTTTCGCATTATTTTTTGGAGCGGGAAACTTAATTTTTCCAGCTCACTTAGGTCAATTAGCAGGAACGAGTGTGTGGGTGGCGATAGCAGGATTTTTGCTTACGGGAGCAGGCTTGCCACTTCTTGGCGTTTTAGCAATTGGAATATCAGGTAGCAATGATTTACAAAGCTTAGCGGGCCGTGTTCATCCCATTTACGGGGTAATTTTCACGGTGGTTTTATATTTAACCATTGGTCCATTTTTTGCATTACCTCGTACGGGAACCGTATCTTTTGAAATTGGAGTAGCTCCATTTTTAAATGAGGGGAGTCATGCTTTTGCGTTGTTCGTCTTCACGCTTATCTTTTTTGGCATATCATTATGGCTGTCGCTTTCGCCATCGAAAATTGTGGACCGTGTCGGTAAATACTTGACACCAGCGCTACTTATCTTTATTTTCATTTTGATTATAGCAGCGCTTATAAAACCGCTAGGGGAACAAACTATGCCAAAGGGTGAGTATATTACAGCGCCATTTTCTACTGGATTTATCAGTGGCTATAACACAATGGATGCACTCGCTTCACTTGTATTTGGGATTATTGTCATTAATGCAATTAAATCTTACGGAGCAAAATCGAAACGTGAGATTGCGGCAGCTTGTTTAAAAACGGGTCTTATTGCGGTAGGTTTTTTGGCGATCATTTATATTTTTGTAGCTTATATTGGGTCCATGAGTGTGGACCGCCTTGGACTTTTCGATAACGGAGGACCTATTTTATCTGGAGCAGCTTCGTTTTATTTTGGGTATTCTGGTAAGATTTTGCTCGCGTTCATTATTACGCTTGCGTGTTTGACGACAAGTATTGGACTCATTACAGCGTGTGCGAGCTATTTCCAGAAATTAATGCCCAAATTTAAATATCAAACTTACGTCGTTGTGTTTTCTGTATTTGCCTGCTTAGTTGCAAATGTTGGACTTAGCAAGTTGATCGAATTTTCATTACCGGTTCTTATGATGATTTATCCGTTAACCATTGTCCTCATTCTTCTCACATTCCTTAATCCTTTGTTTAAAGGGCGCCGAGTAGTTTATGTGACGACAATTTGTTTTACGGCCATTATATCGATTTTAGAAGGAGCAAAAGCTATTAGTTTACCAATTGATAGCATTCATGTCTTTTTTAGAGGTTTTATTCCGTTTTACGACATTTCGATGGGATGGGCAACTTTTGCAGTTGTCGGCTTTGTAGTTGGAATCATTATCGCGCTTGTAACAAAGCCTACTGTAGAGCCTGTTCATAATGAAATTAATGTCTAAGGAGTTAGTGTAATGTTTTCAATTATAGTAAGTGTAATAATTATTGCAACACCATTTTTGTTAATTTGGCTAGGCCTTTATATGTTCAAAAAGAAAAATGGCTAATGAAGTGAAAATAATGCTAAAAGAGTAGAGGATACCATTTCGGTGTTCTCTACTCTTTTTTTGATTTGGAAATTCTCTTCACAAAAATGTCACATTTTCTAAGGAAAAATGTAAAAAATACCAATGGAATGAATAAATGCTACTGGTATGCTAGATATATAATTTAAAAGGAGGATTTTAATTGATGGCGAAAAAAAAGAAACTAAAAAAAAGTATGCTAGCAGTTTCTTCAACTATCTTCTTATCAAATTTAGTTATAATCCCTGTAAGCTCTGAAGTAAGTGCTGCCACGAGTCTTCAAACATCCAATGTAGAAGCGGCTAATGTGCAAGCATCAAGTTCTACAATTTCTTTAGTGAATGGTGATTTTGAAAGTCCTCAGTTTAGTGCAACTAGCAAAATATATGCTCAAGGAAGTGTTCCAGGCTGGAGCACAACAGCTAGCGACGGGAAAATCGAATTACAGAGAAATATTGATGGTACAAAACCTGTATCAGGCAGTCAATGGGCTGAACTTAATGCTTATACAGCGAGTGCTTTATACCAAGATATTCCAACCACACCAGGCGTTACTGTGCACTGGCAAGTCTATCATAAAGGACGGAAAGGAACGGATACTGCGGTTGTAGAGTTTGGGGCACCAGGGGGTACAATGGTCGAACAAACCACAATGGTTGATGGGAATTCGGAGTGGGGTCTTTATAAAGGGAGCTATACAATTCCTGAGGGTCAAACAACAACGCGTTTTCAATTTCGTGCAGTTTCATCTGCTGGAGGAAACGATGCAGTAGGGAACTTACTTGATAATGTTCAATTCGCAACACAATCCGATCTTCAAGTAGAAGGAGCTTTTTCCGCACCTAGCACAAAAGTTAATAAAGATGTGACATACCGTATAAAGGCAACGAATACGGGAGGAATGACTGCAGCAGATAACACGTTTTCAGTTAAAATTCCAGAAGAGTTAACGTATACTGAAGGAAGTTTATCCTCTGCTAATACTGCAATAACTGGTGAGAGTTATGATGCAGCAACAAGGACATTAACATTTACAACAGGGAATATTGCTAAAGATGCTACAGTAAACATTGATATTCCTTTAAAAGGAGCGATAGAAGCTACCGCTGTTACTCCTGAAACATCTGTAGAATATCACGATCAAAATTTTGAAGAAGATTCCTATACGTCTCAAGGTATAGATCAATCTGTAGCTATCACAAGCAATGATGTGCCTGTTATTCAAGGAGAGCAAGAAACGATTCTTCAACCAAACAGCGAATTTGATCCGATGAGTACGATACAAGCAACGGATAAAGAGGATGGAGATTTAACTAGCCAAATAAAAGTCACAAATGATTCGGTGAATTTGGGAGAGTCTGGGACGTATGAAGTGACTTATGAAGTGACTGATAGCGATGGAAACACCTCAACCTTTACTCGTCAAGTAATTGTTAAGGGGGCTCCTGTATTTACTGGAACTCAAGAAATTCGCTTAAATCCAGCAGACACCTTCAATCCGATGACTGATATTCAAGCAACAGATAAAGAAGACGGGGACATTACAAGTCAAGTTCAAGTGACAAATAACACCGTGCAAGAAGGAGTGCCTGGCACTTACGAGGTCACCTATGAAGTCACAGATAGCGATGGGAATTTAACAACGTACACGCGGACAGTTATTGTGACAGAGGCACCTGAAATCACAGGAGGAGAAACTATTCGCTTAAATCCAACCGATACTTTTGATCCAATGACTGATATACAAGCAACGGATAAAGAAGATGGGGATTTGACAAGTCAAATTCAAGTGACAAATAACACTGTACAAGAAGGTGTACCTGGCACTTATGAAGTCACCTATGAAGTGACAGATAGCAACGGGAATAAGGCAACATTTAAACGGGTGGTCGAGGTCACAGAAGCTCCTGAAATAACGGGAGAAAAAGACATTCAGCTAAATCCAACAGACGAATTTAGTCCACTGAGTGGATTGCAAGCAACAGATAAAGAAGACGGGGATATAACAAGTCAAATTCAAGTGACAAGTAACACCGTGCAGGAAGGAGTGCCTGGCACCTATGAAGTCACCTATGAGGTGACAGATAGCGACGGGAATACAGCAACATTTAATCGGACGGTCGAGGTCACAGAAGCTCCTATAATAACTGGAGAAAAAACTATTCAACTGAATCCAAGTGATACTTTTAATCCAATGACTGATATTCAAGCAACCGATAAAGAAGACGGAGATATAACGAGTCAAATTCGAGTGATAAATAATACAGTAAGAGAAGGTGTACCTGGCACCTATGAAGTAATGTATGAGGTTACAGATAGCAATGGAAACATAACTTCATTCACACGTACAGTCGTTATCACAGCAGCTCCTGAAATTGCGGGAGAGGAAATAGTTCGTTTACAAGTAAATAGTAAGTTTGATCCAATGAGCGATATTCGGGCAACCGATAAAGAAGATGGGGATATAACAAATCAAGTGAAAATCATCCAGAATAATCTCGATACAAGTAAACCCGGCGCTTATGAAATTGTATATGAAGTGACAGATAGCGACGGGAATAAAACAAACTTTTCACGAATTGTTATTATTACTGAACTCCCGATAGATGACACGGATTCTAACGCTCAAGATAATGATGCAGAAAAACAAATAGACGACGTAACAAATAAAGCGAACCCAAATGCGATGAATAATGATTCAGGAAACCAGCAAAAAGCCTATAGCAGTTCACCAACAGTGAAAGAAATAACAGGTGCTCTTCCTAAAACCGGGGATAGTGAATCCAAAACGACAGGATTAATTGGTTTGGGTCTTCTAATTGCTGGAAGTCTATTCTTCTGGAGAAAGAAATAAGTATTTTAAGGTAAAAAGAATCACCCTTATCCTTTAAGTAGGAAGGGTGATTTTTTTTTCGAGTAAATTACATCTTCTTATGGTCAAACTCTGCTTCTTCAAGTGGAATAATTTTTGTTTTCTTCGTCAATTTATAAGAGAGCCAGAAAATGAAGAAAATAGGCAATCCAATATAAGAAATTCCAATTTTTTGCCACCAATTAGCACTAGTAAAATCAGGATGCAAAAAGGAATTGTAATCTTGCCCAATGATGACGAGAATACATAAGACTAACGCGAGTATTGGTCCGAATGGGAAGAATTTTGCGCGATATTTGAGTTCATTTAAATCATGACCTTGTTTAATAAAAGCACGGCGGAAGCGGTAATGACTAATGGCAATACCGACCCAGGCGATGAAGCCAGTTAAGCCAGATGCGCTTAGTAGCCACGTGTAAATAATGGTTCCATTTTCACTTAAAGTAGTAACAAATGTAAGTGCTCCAACAATTGTTGTGACCGCAAGGG
Source organism: Listeria tempestatis (assembly GCF_963575625.1). Taxonomy (NCBI): domain Bacteria; kingdom Bacillati; phylum Bacillota; class Bacilli; order Caryophanales; family Listeriaceae; genus Listeria; species Listeria tempestatis. The sequence goes on along the minus strand of NZ_CAUYTK010000003.1, from coordinate 267,127 downwards.
CCGCCATCGGAATACCACGACGATTTACTTTAGACAAAAATTGTGGTGCTTTTCGGTCTTTTGCCATCGACCAAAGCATACGAGTTGAAGCATACAAACCAGAGTTTCCAGCAGACAAAACGCTCGTCAGAATAACCGCATTCATGACAGAGGCCGCAAATGCTAAGCCGGCTTTTTCAAAAACAAGTGTAAAAGGGCTAATCGCCACATCAGTTGCCTCGCCGCCAAGCAAGTTCGGACTTGTATAAGGAATAATCAAACCAATCACGAAAATTGCAAAGATGTAAAATAACAAAATCCGCCAGAAAACTTGTTTAATCGCTTTTGGAACGCTCTTTTCAGGTGTTTCACTCTCACCAGCTGCAATACCTACAAGCTCTGTTCCTTGGAAGGAAAAGCCAGCGATGAGGAATGTTCCAAGAATCGCGAAAAATCCACCTTTAAATGGTGCCTCCCCAACTGTAAAGTTTTTAAACCCAATGAATTCCCCGCCAAGGATTCCAAAAATCGTTAAAACGCCTACGATAAGGAAAACAATAACGGTGGCAACTTTGATGATGGAAAACCAGTACTCGGATTCCCCGTAAGCACGAACAGATAGTGCATTTAATCCAAAAATAAGTAGTAAGAAAATCGCACTCCAAAGCCAAGCAGGCGTATTTGGTAACCAAAACTGTACAATGAGCGCTGCGGTTGAAATATCAACGGCGAGCGTGATCGCCCAGTTAAACCAGTAATTCCAGCCAAGGGCAAACCCGAAAGCGGGGTCAACAAATCGTGTTGCATATGTGCTAAAAGAGCCTGATACTGGCATATATGTGGCCATTTCGCCAAGGCTTGTCATCAGGAAAAATACCATCAGCCCAATCGCTGCATACGCCACAAGGGCTCCGCCTGGTCCTGCAGTGGCAATGGCGTTCCCACTTGCAAGAAATAGCCCCGTCCCAATCGATCCCCCAATTGCAATCATTGATAAATGTCGTGTTTGAAGAGATCTCCTAATCTCCCCACTAGATTTTTTCGTCAATTATAAAAACTCCTTTTTGTTTATAATTCGCGCTGTATTCAGGACTTTCTAGTCATATAAAAAACCCCGTCTTATGGCTATAAGTCGGGGATAACATTCAAAGCATCCTTGTCAGATAGCGCACCTACTAAAAAAGACTATTTTAGTAGCAGTCCAGCCGCTTTCGCAAACTGTCCCAGCAAAATAAACCGCAAAAATTCATTTTACTTCGGCAAATCTCCTTTTCCATTCCCGTCAATAGCGTTTCGCGCGCTTCAAGAAATCTACTTGTGATTTTTGCAACCTCTACCTCACCAATGATGAGGATTTTATTTAATTACTTGTATTATCTTAAAGGAAAACCCTTAATAAATCAACCCTTTATTAAAAGTGATTCAAAGATTTAAGGTTGACAAAACACCACACAGCTTGTATTCTGTTATTGAAAGAAAGTTTAGCGTCCAAACAAATAATCGAGGTGCTTTTTGTGAGTGTAGTCGTATCTTAATTTAGGAAATAAATAACCAATTAAATTTTTCAAAATCGAAAGTTTATTTGGTTTGCCTATGAAGATACCTAACTCTTTCAAAGAACATTCACGATTATGGTTACCATAATTTGATATGTTTATGAAACTGCAAAGATAGGTGTTGCAGTTTTTTGTTGCACCTCTTAGCGCTTTAGCGCTTAGAGGTGCAATACAAGGTTGAGCAAAGCGAAACGTTGATCCAAGGAGCCACTTAGCGCTTTAGCGCTTAGAGGTGCAATACAAGGTTGAGCAAAGCGAAACGTTGATCCAAGGAGCCACTTAGCGCTTTAGCGCTTAGAGGTGCAATACAAGGTAAGTAGAGCGAAACGTTGATGCGAGTATCAAGTGGAGTAAACGACCAACCTAAAACACTAATAAAATAAAAATGGACGCAAGTAACAAGGTATCTTCCACTTTTAAACAAAGGAGAATGGAAGAAATGAATACAGAAACGTATCAAAAATTAGGATTTAATGAATTAATGACACGCCTAGGTGAAAACTGCATAAGTAATGTTGCAAAAGAAAAAGCGCAGGAAGGGCATGTCTATAAAACGAAAAAAACAATTGTGCATAAATTAGCGGAGACTTCCGAAGCACGCGCAATTTTAAATAGTGGACAAAATTTACCGCTTGCGGGCGTCAGTCATATTGACCAGCTTGTCGGAAAAATTGACCGCGGACTTGAACTAATGCCGCAAGAACTCACTGAAATAGCTGATTTTTTGCGGAGTACAAGACGTGTAAAGCAGTTTATGGAGAAAAATGGACATGTTGCGCCGATTTTAACGGGCTATTCGGCTAGCATTCAAAGTTTTATGGATGTAGAAGATGAAATTTATGCAGCGATTCGAAATGGCGAAGTGGTGAATGAGGCGAGCCGTGCGCTCAGGAAAGTGCGGAAAGCGATTTTAGACACACAAGAAAAAATCTCTGAACGACTTGAAAAATTCATGAAGAATAGCCAAAATCGTAAATATATCCAAGAATTTTTTGTGAGTAAAAAAAATGACCGCTATACGGTGCCAATCAAAGCGAGTTTCCAGAAATTTGTTTCAGGAACGATTGTGGAATCTTCTGGAAAAGGGACGACGGTTTTTATTGAGCCTGAAGCGGTGCGGAAACTAAATGACGAACTTGTTGGCCTTTACGCGTTTGAAAGTGCGGAAGTCTATCAGATTTTGATGACATTAACTGGAAGCATTATCGAACAACTAGACGGTATTAAGCACAATAAAGATATTATTGGTGAATTTGATTTTATTTTTGCTAAAGGGAAGCTTTCTAGACAAATGGAGGGCATTTCACCAAACATTAATGAAAATGGGATTATTCGGCTGAAAAATGCGCGGCATCCTCTTCTTTTAGGGACTAAAAATGTGCCGCTTCAATTTGAAATTGGGGAAAATTATCGAAGTCTTATCATTACGGGACCAAATGCTGGCGGGAAAACGGTCGTGCTGAAAACAATTGGGTTATTTACACTCATGATGATGGCGGGGCTGCATGTTCCAGCTGATGAGGGTGCAGAAATGGCGATTTTCGACGGTGTTTTCGTGGACATTGGCGACAACCAAAGTATCGAAAATGCGCTTAGCACGTTCTCTTCCCATATGCAAAACATTGCAGACATTGTGTCGCGCACAAATAAACAGACACTACTTCTTTTTGATGAAATTGGAAGTGGAACGGAACCTAATGAAGGGGCGGCACTCGCAGTCGCGATTTTAGAAACCTGCTACAAAAAAGGGGCAACAACCATTGCGACAACCCATTATGCGGAAATTAAAAAATATGGAAGCGAACATCCAGACTTCATGAATGCGAAAATGGCCTTTAATCAGGAGACACTTGAGCCAAAATATCAGCTCATCATCGGCGAATCCGGGGAAAGCAATGCGCTTTTTATTGCCAAAAAAATGAATTTGGATGACAAAATCATCCGCCAAGCTTCGCGTTACATGACATCAAAAGATTACGCTTATGAAAAAATCACTTTTCGAAAAGTCGAACAAGAAGTGTATGAACCACAAATTATATTTTCGAAAGGTGACCGAGTTGAGCTTTTAGAAACAAAAGAAGTGGGTCTTGTTTACGCACAGGACCAAGATGATGTGACCGTTTTTGCGAGAGAAAAACAAGTGACTGTACGCGCTAAACGACTAAAGAGACTTGCTAAGGCAAGCGATTTGTATCCAGCCGACTACGATTTAGACTCGCTTTTCACATCTTTTGCTGAACGTAAGGAAGTGCATGATTTCGAGCGTGGCTCTAAAAAAGCATTGCGCAAAATACAGAAGGAAATGAAGAAAACGCTTGAATAATTGCAAATGGTGATTCCTAGACTATAGATGAAGATATAAAATTCTTTATCTATAGTTTTTTGTTATTAAAAAATATAATTAAAATCATTTATTATTACTATTTTATTTAATTATGAAAATCTTTTATACTAAAAGTAAGATATGGACTGAGGAGGATAAAAATGATTTTTACGAAACAAAGTTTTTGGATTGCGGCGGGAGTGACACTCATTTGTTCGCTTGCGGGGAAATATTTGGCGCTTTTGCCAGGCTTTAGTTTGATAGGGGCGCTTGTTATTGCGCTTTTATTTGGGATGCTTTTTCAAGTGAGTAGACCAGTCATTCAAAAAAGTGAAATAGGGATGGCGTTTATCTCCAATAAATTTTTACGGTTAGGTATTATTCTGTTAGGTTTTCGGCTCAACTTAAAAGTACTTGCAGAGTCAGGCGTAAAAACAATTTTGCTTGCACTCGTTGTCGTAACAGGAATGATTTTTTTAACCTATTTTTTATGTCGTTTATTTAAAGTGGATGAAAAACTCTCCATTCTAACGGCAACTGGTTGCGGGATTTGCGGGGCAGCGGCTGTCATGGGCGTATCACCAGAAGTGAAGGCGAATAAAGATGACTCGGTGCTCGCGGTTGCGGTCGTTTGTATTTTAGGGACAGTTTTTACACTCATTGAAATTGGTTTGAAGCCGTGGCTTGGTTTGTCAGCAACGCAATTTGGGGTGATGAACGGGGCGTCTTTACACGAGATTGCCCATGCGGTGGCAGCGGGAAGTTCAAGCGGTGCTGCAGCACTTGATGCGGCTTTAATTACGAAGTTATCGCGTGTCATTTTGTTAGCACCAGTTGCGATTTTCGTTGGCATGTGGTTTGGGCGTAAGGAAAGTCGGGCAGAAGGAAAACGCAAATTGCTAGTCCCGTGGTTTATGGTCGGGTTCTTACTCGCAAGTGTTGCAGGAACATTTTTACCACTCGGCGCGGCGTTACTAAACGGGCTTGTGAGTGCCGCATATATTTTTCTAGGTATGGCGATGGCAGCACTAGGCATGAGTGTGAATTTCAAGGTTATTCGGGCGCGTGGGGGCAATGTGTTTTTAGCGGCTAGCATTAGTTCAGCTGTGCTGTTTGGCTTTTCATTTTTGGCAAGTAAATTCTTTTTTTAATCAGGAGGAGAAGCGATGTTTCAACTTTTAGAGACGTTTACGACTGTTTACGAAGAGCGAAATTTCACGAAAGCGGCGAAAAAGCTTTATATCTCGCAACCGACAATTTCCGTGCATATTGAAAAGCTAGAGCGTGATTTAGGAATAAAACTGTTTTTGCGAAGTGGTAACAACCGGATTACGCCGACAAAAGCGGCTGATTTCTTATATGAAAAAGCCACGCAAATGAAGAACAATTGGAGCGGAGTGCTAAGTGAGCTTTCGCGTATTGACGGTTTTGAGCGTAAGAAATTCAAAATTGCTGCCTCACAAACGATTGGTGATTTTCTCTTGCCGCAAATTATAAAGCCATTAAAAGAGCAGTTTCCGCAGATTGATTTTAATTTTTTTATTGAAAATTCGAGTCATGTGTTCCATTCCGTGCATATGTTAGATGCCGATATTGGGCTTGTAGAGTCGCCAGAAATTGTGCCAGGTGTGCAACGGGAAATTTTTATGTGGGATGAAATGGCTGTTTTTGGTAGCTCGGAAAGCAAAACGTGGATTTTCAGAGAAAAAGGGTCTGGCATCCGAGCGTATACAGATCAGTATTTACTTGAGGAAAATATCCAACCTGAAGAAAAAATGGTGATTAACCATAATGCCATCATTCACCAGGCGATTGAGCTCGGACTTGGTCGCACGCTGCAATCGAAATTCGTCACACATTCAAAGCACGTGACGCAAGAACAAACGGATTTGAGTCGGCCTTTTTATTTGATTACAAGCGAACAAAATCGAAATTTAGACTTAGAGATAAAGAAAAATGTTTTTCATCTTTTAACGCAATTAAAGTAAAAATCTCATGAGAATTGCATAAATTTTTTTCCATTTTGGCAGTACTTTCCCGGAAAATGTAGTAACATAGAAGGTGAGAAGTTTGAGAGGAGATTAACTAGTGGAACAACAACCTTCAGTAAACGAACTAAAAGAGTGGCGGGACCTCATGTTAATGCACCGTTTTGCCCTTGAGGAAGTCAATACGAAGCTGAAAATTTTAAATGAAGAATTTCAGTTTTTGCATGATTATAATCCGATGGAGCATATTAAATCGCGTGTAAAGTCGTTTGAAAGTATCGGTGCAAAACTCGAAAAAAAGCAAGTGGATATTACACCTGAAAATGCTAGGAAACATGTACATGATATTTCTGGAATACGTGTTAGTTGCTCATTTGTTTCAGATATTTTTAAAATTAAAGAGATGCTTGAAAGCCAAAATGATTTGAAGATTTTGCGCGAAAAAGACTACGTCACACATCCGAAGCCGAATGGCTACAGAAGTTTGCATTTATTATGTGAGGTTCCAATTTTCTTGACGAACCGTGTAGAACGAATTGTCGTTGAAATTCAAATTCGCACAGTTGCTATGGACTTTTGGGCAAGTTTAGAACATAAGATTTATTATAAATATAAACAAGAGGCGCCAGAGCATTTAGTCAACGAGCTTCGTGCGGCGGCAAAAATTGTGACAGAACTTGATGATAAGATGAAGAATTTGAATGATGAAATTGAAAAATATAAATCTGAGCAAGAAAAAAATATTTAGTTCGATGCGTGAATGATTAACTTCGTTAATTATTTGCGCGTTTTTGCGTTTTCGGGCATAATATTCTAGAGGAGGAGAAGTAACTTGGAGATATTCCTATTTGTATTACTACTATTAGTCGCTATTTTTATATCCAATTTACTAAACCGGTTTATCCCATTTGTTTCGGTCCCACTTATTCAAATTGGACTCGGGATATTAATTGCTCTCTTACCGATTGGCGCAGAAATAAAATTAAATCCAGAATTGTTTTTAGTCATGTTTATTGCACCACTTCTTTTTAATGATGGAAAAAGAACGGATAAGAAAGCGCTTTGGAGGCTTCGGACACCCATTTTGTTACTGGCTCTAGGTTTAGTTTTTGCTACGGTACTTATTATTGGTTACTTTGTGAACTGGATGATACCAACTATTCCGCTAGCTGCCGCCTTTGCACTGGCTGCTTCGCTAGCGCCGACTGATGCGGTTGCTGTTGGCTCACTTTCAGGACGCATTCATTTGCCAAAAAGAATTGTGAATTTATTAGAGGGAGAGTCATTAATTAATGATGCATCAGGTCTTGTGTCATTCCAATTTGCGATTGCTGCAATGGTTACAGGGATGTTTAGTTTGTTTAATGCCTCACTTAGTTTCCTTTTCATTTCAATTGGTGGTGTACTAGTTGGGTTAATTCTTAGCCTTTTAAAATTTCTATTTTTAAAATGGGTGCGCGGTCTTGGTATGGAAGATGTAACGTTTCATATGCTCATCCAAATTTTAACGCCGTTTTTAATTTACTTAGCTGCAGAAGAGCTTCATGTTTCTGGAATTTTAGCAGTCGTTGCGGCTGGTGTTGTTCACGCGGTTGAAGGAAAGAAAATGGATCCACAACAGGTGAAACTAAATGTTGTTTCAAAAAGTACGTGGTCGGTTATTGTATTCGTTTTGAATGGACTTGTTTTTTTAATCTTAGGGACGCAATTGCCGTCTATCGCAGAAGTGGTTTGGCGTGACTCAGGTATTAGTAATTTACAAGTGACAGTGTATATTTTACTCATTACGGCGGCGCTCATTTTACTGCGCTTTGTTTGGGTTTTTGGCTTTTGGCAGTTTGACCACTTTCGTAAAGCGAGGAAGACGAAACAACGGCCAGCGTTACGAACGGCTTTACTGACAAGTCTTTCTGGGGTTCGGGGAGCTGTAACGCTTGCTACCGCCTTATCGATTCCTTTTTTCTTAGATAATGGCGAGCGTTTCCCGCAGAGAGATTTACTTATTTTTATCGCTTCGGGTGTGATTCTTTGCTCGCTTTTGATTGCGACGTTTATTTTGCCAATTTTGGCGCATGGCAATGAAGCGAATGTGGGCGATTTACGGCTTGAGCGAGCAGTGCAAATTAAGATTTTGCGAAATGTCATTCGCGGTTTGCATGCTCAGATTACGCCTGAAAATAAAGCGGCAACGGAGCTTGTCATGCAGGAGTATCGCGGCCGGATTCATAGTCTCCAGCAAGGCGAGGCGAGGCGCAAAATGTCAGATGAGGAAAGAGCGAAGCGCCTGGAAATTATCGGCTGGGAGCGCGAAAACATGCAAGAACTGCGAGATAATGAACAAATTAGTGCGAACACGGTTTACCGTTATGAAAGCTATCTTGGTATGATGGAATCGGCTTTAAAACAAAAATTCTTTGCTCGAACTAAAACGTTTTTAATGTTTGCAAAACGCGCACTGAAACTTCTTTTACATCCGAAGAAATTTAGGGATGCGAAATTAAAAACTGAAAACACATCGGAAAAACAACAAGCTGCTTTTGCGGAAATGAAGTTTTTACGTGAGGAAAATGAAAAGTTAGTTATTCGTCGTTTGAAAGTACAAATTACAGATAAAAATATGGATTTAATTGGGCCGCTCATTACGGAGCATAAAATGTTCCTTGACCGTCTTGGTGAGGAAAAAATGCGGCCAGGCGAGCGTCCAAAAGCAAATCAAAAAACGCGCGAAATCGAATTGCTTGGCATTCAAATGGAGCGCGACAACATCCAAACTATGTTTGAAAATGGTAGTATCTCACGTGATTTAGCGCGTGATTTGAGGCAAAATCTAAATATGCTTGAAACCTACACGATGGAAGAAGAAATGGCGTAAGGGGAGATAAGATTGAATATTGCAGTGTATTGCGGTGCGAGTGTTGGCGAAAAGGCGGTTTATGCTGAAAGTGCCGCACAATTAGGGCAGTGGTTAGCTGGTTCTGGGCATAATCTGGTATACGGCGGCGGTAAAGTTGGCTTGATGGGTATTGTATCAGATACCGTTTTAAATGCTGGCAGAAAAGTTTATGGTGTCATGCCACAATTTTTAGTGGACCGTGAGATTGCCCATGACCAATTAACCGAACTTGTTATTACAAAGGATATGCATGAACGGAAAAGTAGAATGATGCAACTTGCCGATGTTTATATTGCACTTCCAGGCGGTCCAGGCACGCTTGAAGAAATTTCAGAGGTTGTTTCTTGGGGGCGTGTTTTGGAGCATCAAAATCCGTGTATCTTTTTTAACGCCGGAGGCTATTATCACTTGGTGCAAATGTTTTATGACAAAATGGTAGAAGACGGTTTTTTGACGGCAGAAGATCGTGCCAATATTTTATTTAGCGATGATTTTGCCGAAATTGAAGCGTTTATTGCGAATTATAAGGCCACAAATGTGAGACAATATTAAATGGTGAAATCCCTTTCGGGAGTTAGTTTTTGATTAACTTTCGGTGGGGATTTTTTTATTTAAAAAAGCTATTGAAGTTCAAAATGCTTTGTTGTATAATGAGTCTTGCTGTTACTAAACCTAAAGTTTAATTTCACTAAACAAGTGTGCTTTAGAGTTTAGAATAACTAAACTTCACGAAAGGAAAATGCGCGAATGGAAATTGGGAATCGAATTAAAAATTTACGACTGAGTAAAAATTTAACGCAAGAAGAATTAGGTGAGCGAACGGATCTTACGAAAGGGTATATTTCGCAATTAGAACGCGACCTTAGTTCACCTTCCATTGAGACGCTTTTCGCTATTTTGGAAGTATTAGGGCAATCACCAAAAGATTTTTTTGACGAAGAAGAAAGGCAACAAAAGGTAATTTATAATAAAGAGGAGCGAACTTTTTACGAGGATGCCGAGAAAGGCTACCGAATTGAGTGGCTCGTACCAGAATCGAACGAAAAAGAAATGGAACCTGTTCTACTGGAAATCAGTGCTAGAAGCTGTTTTAAACAATTTGAACCATCGCTTTCAGAAACGTTTGCTTACGTGCTAAAAGGGACAGTGACTGTGAAGTTAGGTGACAAAACTTATAAAGCAAAGCAAAATGAAACGATTTATTTTCATGCAGCTGATGAGCATCAAATTATAAATGACGGGAAAGAACCTGCCATGCTCATTTTAGTGGCAACAGATTCGTATTTGTGAGGGAGGAATAACGCGTGCAAGATACAATTATTCGCTTTGAAAATGTAACGAAACAATTTGATGACGATGCGCCAGTTTTGGACAATGTCAGCTTTGAAATAGAAAAAGGTAAATTTTATACACTTCTCGGGCCATCTGGTTGCGGGAAAACAACGATTTTGCGCCTTATCGCAGGTTTTTTAGAAGCGACAGAAGGAGATATTTATTTAAACGAGAAGAAAATTAACGCGATTCCAGCGAATAAACGCCCAGTTAACACTGTTTTTCAAGATTATGCGCTTTTTCCGCATTTAAACGTATATGAAAATGTTGCTTTTGGACTTAGAATTAAAAAATTAGCTAAAAAAGTAATCGATGAGAAAGTGAAAGAAGCACTTCGTTTCGTCAATCTTTCTGGCTATGAAAAACGCGAAATCAGTGAAATGAGTGGCGGTCAGCGTCAACGTGTTGCCATTGCTCGTGCCATCGTTAATGAGCCAGAAGTCATTCTACTCGATGAACCACTTTCCGCACTCGACTTAAAACTACGCACAGAAATGCAATATGAGCTCCGCGACTTGCAACGTCGCTTAGGCATCACCTTCATTTTCGTGACACATGATCAGGAAGAGGCGCTTGCCATGAGTGATGAAATCTTTGTTTTGAATAAAGGGGAGATCCAGCAAAGCGGGACGCCGATTGATATTTATGACGAGCCAATTAATCGGTTCGTGGCGGATTTTATCGGCGAATCAAACATTGTCCCTGGCAAAATGATTCAAGATTTTGAAGTGGAATTTGTCGGCCGTCATTTTGAGTGTGTCGACCAAGGCTTTAATCTGGACGAAACCGTAGAAATCGTTATTCGCCCAGAAGACCTAGAAATTACTGCCGCCGATAAAGGACAGCTACGTGTTAAAGTAGACTGGCTCTTATTTAGAGGTGTGCACTACGAAATGGGCTGCATCGATGTGGACGGCAACGAATGGCTTGTGCATACAACGAAAAAAGCTAAAATTGGCGATGAAATCGGCTTAACTTTTGATGCCGAAGCTATTCACGTAATGCGACTAGGTGAAACCGAAGCAGAATTCGACAAACGCCTAGAAAGCTACGACGAGGTAGAGTAATGACGAAACGTGCAAGAAATATGTATCTCGTCCCTTACGTTCTCTGGATTGTGCTATTTGTTATCGCACCAATTCTCCTCATCGTCTACTACTCATTTTTCGATGTGGATGGTAATTTCACGTTTGGTAATTACGTACATTTCTTTACACCTGTTTATATGAAAATGACGCTAAGTTCTTTCTGGTACGCGTTTTTGATTACCGTTTTTACACTTTTAATTTCCTATCCGACAGCCTATTTACTAACAAAACTTAAACATAAACAATTGTGGCTACTTTTAATTATTTTGCCGACTTGGATAAATTTACTCTTGAAAGCATACGCATTCATTGGGATTTTCGGGACATATGGCGCTGCGAACCAATTTTTGGAACTTATTGGCATCGGGCAAAAACAAATTTTGTTCACCGATTTTAGTTTCCTATTCGTCTCCACCTATATTTTTATCCCATTCATGATTTTACCCATTTTTAACGCGCTTGAAGAATTAAGTCCATCGCTCATCCAAGCATCTAAAGATTTAGGTGCATCTGGCTTTACGACGTTTTGGCGTGTCATTTTACCACTGACTGCTGACGGGGTAAAATCAGGTTGCCAAGCCGTATTCATACCAGCATTATCACTTTTTATGATTACCCGACTCATCGCTGGGAACCGCGTCATTACACTTGGAACCGCGATTGAAGAACATTTTCTCGTCACACAAGACTGGGGTATGGGATCGACAATCGGCGTCTTTTTAATCATTGCAATGATTTTAATTATGTTCCTAACTGGCTCAAAACGGAAGCGAGGTGTCCGTAAATGAAAAAGCGAAATTATGGGAATATTTACCTTATCATCGTCTTTATTTTGCTTTATGCACCGATTTTTTATTTAATGTTTTACTCTTTCAACTCTGGCGGTACAATGCATGGTTTTAAAGGATTCACACTTGGTTACTATAAAGAAGTTTTTAGCGATACGCGTCTTTTAATTATCGTCTTAAATACTTTTGTTGTCGCATTACTTTCATCAGTTATCGCAACAGCAATTGGCGTTTGTGGTGCACTGGCAATCAAATTCATGCCACGGCCTTTTGGGAAAAACTCACTTTTAAGCTTAAATAACGTCCTTATTGTTAGTCCTGATGTTATTATTGGCGCAAGTTTTCTAATTTTCTTTACGATTTTAGGAATTAAGCTCGGTTTCATTTCCGTCCTAGTTTCGCATATCGCTTTTAGTATTCCAATTGTCGTTTTAATGGTCTTACCGAAGCTACAAGAAATGAGTCCAACGCTCATCGATGCCGCTCGCGATTTAGGTGCCAGTCAGTGGAATGTGTTGTCGAAAGTCATTTTGCCATACATTGCGCCAGGCGTACTTGCAGGCTTTTTTATGGCTCTCACGTATTCGCTTGATGATTTTGCCGTCACCTTTTTTGTCACAGGAAATGGCTTCTCAACGCTCGCTGTCGAAATTTATTCGCGCGCGCGCCAAGGGATTTCCTTGTCCATTAACGCACTTTCCACTTTAATTTTCCTTTTCACCATTTTGCTCGTCATCGGTTATTATTTCATTAACCGTAAAAATGGCAATAAAGGAATCAGATCGGGGGCGACAAAAGAATGAAGGCACTCCTTAAAATTTTTATTCCAGTTCTCATTCTCGCTTTCGGAATGATGATTTTAGCAACCATGATGAACCGTTCTGAAGGATATTCAGGCGGTAATACACTTACGATTTACAACTGGGGTGACTATATCGACCCTGCTTTAATCAAAAAATTCGAAAAAGAAACTGGTATGAAAGTCATCTATCAAACCTTTGATTCGAATGAAGCGATGATGACAAAAATTGAGCAGGGTGGTACAACATTTGATATTGCAGTACCAAGTGATTATGCCATTAATAAAATGAAACAAGAGAATTTACTTATCCCGCTTGATCATACTAAACTTCCAAACGAAAAATATTTAGATACACGATTCATGAATCTTTCATTCGATGAAGACAATAAATATTCCATGCCCTATTTCTGGGGTACACTTGGCATCATTTATAACAAAAAGATGTTTCCAGATAAAAATTTTGATAACTGGGATTCGCTCTTTGACCCAGAACTCAAAAACCAAATATTACTCATTGACGGCGCACGAGAAGTTATGGGGCTCGGCTTAAATAGCCTCGGCTACTCGCTAAACGACACAAACGAGGCACACCTTGAGGAAGCTCTTTTGAAACTAGAAAAAATGACGCCAAATGTTAAGGCAATCGTTGGAGATGAAATCAAGCTTTTGATGGCCGATAATGAAGCTGGTGTGGCCGTCACATTTTCCGGCGAAGCGTCTGAAATGCTAAGTGAGAACGAGGATTTAGACTACGTTATTCCAAAAGAAGGATCCAATTTGTGGTTTGATAACATGGTCATTCCGAAGACCGCTAAAAATGTAGACGGGGCACACCAATTTATCAACTTCATGTTAAAACCTGAAAACGCCGCAATCAACGCGGAATATGTCGGCTATGCGACGCCAAACAAGGCAGCCATTAAACTTTTGCCGAAAGAAGTCTCGCAAGATAAACGTTTTTATCCAGATATGAATGAACTTGACAATTTAGAAGTTTACGACAACCTTGGCAAGCGCATGCTTTCGCATTACAATGAACTATTTTTGGAATTTAAGATGTATCGGAAGTAAAATAATAAGGCATTGCTATCGTTACATGGATAGCGGTGCTTTTTTGTTTTGAGAGGGTTGTGAATGTTTTAGGTACTTATCGTTTAAAATCTAGCGGAAGAGTTTATTAAAAAAGCAGCGGTCAGATATAAATTTTACTGAAAGCACTTAGCCATATTTTATATAAAAATTGGAATCGTTTCATTTTATTTGTTATGATAAGTAAATAAAGGAGTGATGATATGAAAGCAACGATGAAAGATGTCGCAAAACTTGCGAATGTGGGTGTTGGGACAGTCTCTCGTGTTATAAATGGTGTCAGAGTTAAAAAGATTACAAAAGATAAAGTTTTAGCGGCGATTGAAGAATTGGGCTATGAACCTGATGAGTATGCTAGGGGATTGAAGACTAATAAAAGTAATACAATAGCACTGATTTTACCAACAATTTGGCACCCTTTTTTCTCGGAATTTACCTATTTTGTCGAAGAGGCGCTTAGCAATTTAAACTACAAATTATTTCTATGTAACTCGGATGGTAACGCAGAAAAAGAAAAAGAATATATTCAAATGTTGAAACAAAGCAAAGTAGATGGAATTATTGGCATCACCTATTCTGATATTGACAAATATATTTCCTCTAACCTTCCTTTTGTCAGCATTGATCGACATTTCTCGGAAAAAGTAGCTTATGTGACTGCTGATAATTTTGTTGGTGGACAGTTAGCTGCCCAGGAACTGATTACGAGAAATGCAAAAAAACTTGCTTTTATTGGTGGGAACTCACCTTATCCAAATGAAACCAAAAACCGAAAAGAGGGCTTTGGAAGCTTTTGTGCTTCGCAAAATAAAGATGTAAAAATTTTAAATATGCTAGAACCTATTCAAGATTTAGAAACGCATCTAACTGCCTTTTTTGTTGAAAATCCTGATATTGATGGTATTTTTGCAATAAATGATTTTATGGCAATAGAAGTCATTAAAGTTTTAGAGAAATTGGGACGAACAGCGCCTCAAGATTATCAAATTATTGGTTTTGACGGGATACGAATCGCGCAAAAAAAAGATTTTTTACTGTCAACAATTGCACAACCTATCCCTGATATGGCGCGGAAATCCGTAGAATTATTGGTTAAGATGATAGAAGAAAAAGCTTTGCCGGAAAGAGTAGTTTTGCCAGTAAAATTTGTCCAAGGAAACACGACAGGAGAAAAAATAAAAAAATAAGTCATTTTGATATTGACAGGAAACGTTTCCAATGGTATTCTTTACCCAATAAAGGAAACGTTTCCATTTATATTAAAACAAAATGGAAACGTTTCAAAAAAGAGGAGGACTAGTTTATGAAAAAACATTTTTTAGGAATAATGACAGCGTGTGCATTCATTTTAGTGCTATTCAGTGGATGTAGTTCAGAATCTGAAGGGAAAAGTAGTGAGCCTGGAGAAATCAAAGTTTGGGTCCAATTTTCTGATGAAACTGCTGAAGGAAAAGCTTGGGAAGAAATTGTAGATGGCTTTAACAAAGAAAATAAAGGCAAGTATAAAGCTGTAACGGAATACATTCCGCGAAGTGGAAGCGGCGGTGGTTACGAAGATAAGGTAAATGCTGCTATTACAACGAACAGCTTGCCAGACGTCATTACGTTAGATGGTCCAAATACAGCAGCATATGCGGATTCAGGAGTTTTAGCACCACTGGATGACTATTTAAAGGATGCAGATATGGACGATGTTTTAGATAGTATTATTGAACAAGGAACCTATAAAGATAAATTTTATGCGTTTGGTTTTTCTGAATCTAACGTAGGTGTTTACTATAACAAAAAAATGTTTGCAGATGCTGGAATTACGGATGCAGAATTGCCTACATTAGATAAGCCATGGACATGGACAGAATTTCAAGCTATTTGTAAAAAGCTAAAGGATAAACACGGAGGACCTGCTATTGATCTTCAATTAGCGTCAGGTGATGAGATGCTTACATATGCCTATACACCTTTTGTATGGTCAAATGGTGGAGATGTTGTGAATAAAGCTGGCACAAAAGCTGAAGGGATTTTCAATGATGAAAAAACAGTAGAAGCGCTTAGTTTTATTCAAGGACTTGTGAAAAAAGACTATACGACGATTAGCCCGGTCAAAAAGGGTTTTGAAACAGGAAAATATCCAATGCTATTAAGTGGTTCATGGGCAATGGCTGATTTGGATGAAAACTATAAAGATATTGAATATGGAATTTTACCTTACCCAGTTTCAGATAATACGAAGGAACTTGTTTCCCCAACAGGTAGCTGGCAATTAGGCATGACAAGTAAAACCGAGAAAAAGGACGCAGCTGCAGCCTTCATAAAATATGCAACGAACACGGAATCTAGCCGAATTATGAGCTTAGGAAATAGTGTCTTGCCAATTCGTAATTCAACCATTGAATTAATTAAGGATGATGTTTCAGAAAATATGCGCTTCCTCATGGAACAAAACCAAAAGTCAGGGCATGCCCGACCAGTTGTTGTGGCTTATCCTCAGGTTTCAAGAGCCTTCCAACAAGCCGTGCAAGATATTAGTTACTACGAGGAAAATCCAGATGTAGAGAAAGTGGCAGATACGAAAGCAAAAGAAATGCAGCAAGCTATTGATACTTCATTAAAATAAGTAACTTAAAGGGTGCTTGGCACAGGCTAAAGTACCCTCTTTAAGGGGGAACTATTATGCAACAAAAAGCGAATGCAAAAGAAACGATTATAGGTTACAGTTTTTTGGCACCAGCCCTTATTTTATTAACAGTTTTTTTAATTATTCCTGTGGCGATGGTATTTTACTATGCTTTTACAGATTATTATTTATTAACACCAGATGCGAGACAATTTATCGGCTTTGCTAATTTTAAACGTTTATTTAATGATGAGCTATTTATCAAAAGTATATGGAATACGGGGAAATTTGTAATTTGGATTATTCCTGTACAATTAGGTGCTGCACTAGGAATGGCATTAATCATAAATAAAAAAAGAAAAGGGAATATGTTTTTTAAAGTAGCTTTCTTTGCGCCAGTTGTCATGTCGCTAGTTGTCATTTCTGTCTTATGGCTTTATTTATTAAATCCAAATGATGGCTTAATTAATACCTTACTAGGTAAAATTGGTATTCCCGCACAGCCATTTTTAACTAGTCCTAAACAAGCGATGTATGCCATTGTTTTTGTTTCCGCATGGCAAGGTGCAGGCTATCAAATGTTGCTATTTTTAGGCGGCATGCAAAATATTCCACAAGGCCTTTATGAGGCAGCGGAAATTGACGGCTTTTCAAAATTCCAACAATTCCGCTATATTACGTTGCCGCTTTTAAAACCGACTGCTATTTTTGTATTGCTTACAACACTTATTTCCGCCTTCAAGTTAATTGTCCAGCCAATGGTAATGACCCAAGGAGGGCCAATGAATTCAACTATGACAATGGTTTATTATATCTACCAAACAGGCTTTACAGACCGATTAGTTGGCTATTCAAGTTCCATTGCACTGCTCTTTACGACCATGATTGGGATAATCACAATTGTACAAAGAAAGCTTGTCAAGGAGGATGAAGACGTATGATGAAGAAATTTGGACCTTTGCGACTAATTGAGTATATCTTATTGATCTTACTTGCTGCTTTGTTCGTATTTCCGATGCTTTGGATGGTTGTATCATCTATGAAACCAGAAGCAGATGTTTATAAAAATTTAAGTTCTTTAGAAGCTTTTTTACCTAGCTTAAATCCAGCCAATTGGTTTAAAACCTATCAAGAAATTTTGAGCCGCTTTAGTATTGGCACCTATTTGTTAAACAGTATTTTTTATGGTGTTACTTTTGCTTTTGGGTCTATTATTGTCAACTCGTTAGCAGGCTTTGCTTTTGCCAAAATAAATTTTAAAGGGAAAAAAATTATTTTTGGCTTATTATTGGCATTATTAATCATACCCGTTGAAACAGTGCTAATTCCACAATTCACAATTGTCAATTCATTAGGATTAGTAAATAATCGACTTGCTGTAATACTACCTGCAATGGCGAGCGTATTTAATATTTACTTGTTTAGAAATTTTTTCATTGCGATACCAGAAGAAGTGATTGAGTCTGCAAAATTGGACGGCGCAGGTATTTTTAAAATCTTTCTTCGAATTATGCTACCTATGTCGAAGCCAGCAATTGCGACTGTAGGTGTACTTTCGTTTATCGGAAGCTGGAATGATTATATCTGGCCGCTAATGGTGTTAACTGACCGCAGTAAATTTTCGATGCAGGTTGCTATTACAACAATTAATACGACACAACCAGTTTATATTAATCAAGTGATGGCGGTATTAACAATTTCAACGATTCCGCTAATCATTGTCTATATTGTTGCACAAAAGTATATTTTACAAGGGCTTGGTGGTTCTGGTACAGGAATCAAATAGCCCGAGGAGGGAAAAATGAAATCACTCATAAAAGCTAATCATTATATAAAAGAACATTCAAAAGAAGTAGTTAAACAATATCGTAATCATTTCCACTTGATGGCACCTATTGGCTGGATTAATGATCCAAATGGATTCATTTATTTTAGAGGAGAATATCATTTGTTTTATCAGTATTATCCATATGATAGTGTCTGGGGTCCTATGCACTGGGGACATGCAAAATCAAAAGATCTTCTTCACTGGGAGCATTTACCAGTAGCGCTAGCCCCTGGTGAGGCCTATGATAAAGATGGCTGCTTTTCTGGAAGTGCGATTGAAAAAGACGGTCGACTTTATTTAATGTACACAGGACATAATGTGATTGACGGACAAGTTAGACAAGTACAATGCTTGGCTGTTTCAGATGATGGTATTACGTTTGAAAAGTATGAAAAAAATCCTATTATTTTTGAAAAACATATTGCTAATATAGCGCCAATAGAAGATTTTCGTGATCCAAAAGTATTTCAAAAAGACAATCATTTTTATTCGGTTGTTGCTTCAAGAACAACGGATAATAGAGGACAGATTCTTTTATTTGAATCAGAGGACCTTCTTGACTGGCAGTTTAAATCCGTTTTATTGGAAGGAACAGAGCAACAGGGGATTATGTGGGAATGTCCAGACCTATTCCATTTGGATAGCAAAGATGTACTGATTATGTCCCCCATTGAAATGCCAAAACAAGGATATTCCTATTGGAACACTAGCTCGACAGCTGCATTTATCGGGACTGTGGACTGGGAGAATGGGAAATTCACTGTTGAAAATTTTCATGAAATTGATGCTGGACTGGATTTTTATGCCCCACAAACTTGCCTAGGTGATGAAAGAAAGCGGATCATGGTAGCATGGATGCAAATGTGGCATCGTACAATACCTAGTAAAGAGCTAGAGCACCACTGGTCAGGAACAATGACTTTGCCAAGAGAGCTTCGGGTAGAAGGAAATCGACTTTGTCAAAAACCAATAAAACAACTGACTAACGCAACAAATATTCATTTTCAAAAGAAAAATATTTCTATTGATGAATCTTTAAAAGAGTTTGAAGGGGTGATTTCAGACCAAACATATGCCCAACTCGCTTTTGAAATTTTAACACCTCAAACAATTAGGATAGATTTTGCTAAAGGAGAAGAAAGGCTGAAAATATTGTATTCCTCAGATGAAGCATTGCTCACAGTTAGTAGAGAAGACATAGGTTGGCATATCGACGGAAATGAAGGAAGCTCACATCACACTCGTAGTATGCATACACCTTTAATAGATGGGAAATTAATTTTAGAGATTGTGCGAGATACGTCGTCGGCAGAAATCTTTATTAATTCAACTAGTTCTATGACTTTTACCTTTTATGAAAAAAATAAAGGGCATAATTTAACGATTTCATCAACGGATAAAGCTACGCTAACCAATATTCAGGTGGGAGAAATAGAGTAACCAGAAGGGAGAATGGAATAAATGAAACTTTACGGCGCAATTGAAGCTGGAGGTACAAAATTTGTATGTGCAGTCGGCAATCGTGATTTAGAAATCATAGAACAAGTTAGTTTCCCTACCAGAGCCCCGAACGAAACAATGGAAGATGTCATTCGTTTTTTTAGCAAATTTACTAAAGAATTACAAAGTATTGGAGTAGGCTCTTTTGGACCAATTGATATACGGCAAGATTCTGAAAGTTATGGTTACATCACCTCCACGCCTAAGATTTCTTGGCAGTATTTTGATTTTGTTGGAACCTTAAAACGACATTTTAATTTGCCCATTGCTTTTACAACAGATGTTAATGCCGCCTGCTACGGCGAATATGTGAAAGGAAACGGTCTAGGTTTTTCTAGTGTGGCTTATTACACCATTGGTACGGGTGTTGGCGGAGCTGTTTTACAAAATGGAGAATTTATTGAGGGATTTAGTCACCCAGAGATGGGCCATATGCTTGTAAATAAACATCCAAAGGACTTTTTTGAAGGGAATTGCCCTTTTCATAAAAATTGTTTAGAAGGAATGGCTGCTGGACCAACTATTCAGAAACGGTACGGGAAAAAGGGTCAAGAGTTAGTAGAGAATGATGCGTTTTGGGAAATAGAGGCCTATTATATTGCTCAAGGCGTCTACAACACGACTTTGTTATTTTCGCCAGATATTATTATACTAGGTGGCGGTGTAATCAATCAGCGGCATATACTTCCAAAAGTTCATTCAACTTTTTTTGAGTTAATGAACGGTTATGTCAAGACGCCAGATATGGCAAACTACGTTGTAACGCCAAAATTAGGTAATCAAGCAGGGACAATTGGTTGCTTAGCTTTGGCTAAAAAATTATTGAGTCAATAGAAATAATATTTTAGAGTGAGAGGAGCAAGTGATTCTTCTCTCTTTTTTTGTGAAAAAATTAATTTGTTTTTTCGTAAGCATCCCAATTGTAAATTAGTCAACTTTTTTGCTACAATATTTGTAAGTTCGTTAGAAATGGGGGATAACTATGCCTGCTTATGAGATAAATTGGTCGTATCAAGGCGAGAAAGGGCCAGAGAACTGGGGACATATTTGTTCCGATTTTGAAATTGCGCAAACTGGAGAAAAACAATCACCAATTAATATTCTGACTGAAGAAGTCAAAATTGTAGACGGAAGTCCGATCGATTTCCACTATACAAATACAAACTTTACAATAAAACGTGTGGAAAATTCTGTGCATCTTTTTCCGCATGAACATAACCAATATGTCACATTCCGTGATGAGAAATATACGCTTCAAGCTTTCCACGCACATATGCCAAGTGAACATCATTTAGACGGAGAAAGTTACCCAATTGAGTGGCATTTTGTTCATGAGAATGCGCGCGGGGAAAAATTAGTTATTGGGGCTTTCATGGAAGTTGGCACGAACATTTCCATTGATTTAACCAATGTCAGACGTGCTTTTCCAGAAGTTTTCAAAGAATTTGGTATCGAGCGTGAGCTAACACTCAATGTTTGCGACTTTTTACCCGAAGAAAAAGCTTTTTTCTCCTATGAAGGGTCGCTAACGACACCGCCAACTGTGGAGGGCGTTACATGGATTGTGCTTAAAAACAGACGTGTATTTGGGCATGTGGCACATAAGGCGCTTGAAAAAGTTATTGGTGGTACGAACCGCCCGATTCAAGAGTTAAACGGCCGCCAAATTACGTTTCATAATTAAAAGTAAGACGCAATTTTTTTGCGTCTTATTTATGACAGAATGAGGATGATGACAGATGTATGAAAAAGCCGTAAAAATTGCTCGAGACGCACATAAAGGTCAAAAACGTAAAATTACAGGTGAAAAATATTTTTCGCACCCACTAAATGTAGCGCGCATTTTGCGTCAGGCTAAGATGCCCGAATACGTTGTCGTAGCTGGGCTTCTTCATGATGCAGTGGAAGATACGATGCTTACATTAGCTGATATTGAGCGGGAATTTGGCGAGAAAGTTGCAAGACTTGTAGCAGCTCACACGGAGGATAAATCGCTTTCTTGGGAAAATAGGAAAAGTCACACCATTCATGTCGTCGAAACAGGCGACCTAGAAGTGAAATCCCTAATTGTTGCCGATAAATTAGACAACTTAACCTCGATCAAGTACGCCCTTAGCTCAGAAGGCAATCGAGCATGGACGTATTTTAAACGTGGCTATAGTGAGCAGAAGTGGTATTACACGAGTGTTGCAGAAGTGATGTTGTGTGGCCTTTCAAAAGACGAAGTGCCAGCTTTTTTCGGACAATATGCGCGACTAGTCAAAACGGTTTTTCGAAGCTAAATTTTTGGATTTAATTATCTGTTTTTTTAGGTAAAAAGAATCAAAAACAGTAATTTTCTAAAAATAGTTTTGCGTTTTTAAAAAAATGCGGTAAGATGTATTTGAAAACGTTTTATATGGGAGGAAATGAATGATGGTATATGGAGCGATTGAAGCTGGTGGCACAAAATTTGTTGTCGCGGTTGGTGATGAAAAAGGTCGAATTATAAAGCGTGAAACCTACAAAACGACGGAACCCGCGGAAACGATGCAACAAGTAATTCAGTTTTTCAAACAATATGAAAGCGATTTAAAGGCGATTGGCGTAGGTTCGTTTGGTCCAATTGACATTCGAAAAGACAGCGTAACTTATGGTTATATCACGCATACACCGAAGCTCGCTTGGCGAAACTACAATATTATCGGGGGACTTAAAGCAGAGTTTAATGTACCGATGGGCTTTACAACAGATGTAAATGCAGCGGCACTTGGTGAAGTGACACTTGGTGCGGCGAAAGGACTTAACAGTTGTATTTATGTGACGATTGGCACTGGAATCGGTGGTGGTGCAGTCACTCAAGGCGAGATTTTAGAAGGATTCTCTCACCCGGAAATGGGGCACATCATGGTAAAACGCCATAAACACGACCGTTTCACAGGGAATTGTCCCTCACATGATGACTGTTTGGAAGGACTCGCGGCAGGCGGAGCGATTGAAAAACGTTGGGGGCAAAAAAGCGTCACACTTGCCGAGAACGAAGAAGTCTGGAACCTAGAAGCGCATTATTTAGCGCAGGCGGTTATGAATTACAGTTTAATTCTTTCACCCGAACGAATCATTTTAGGTGGCGGCGTCATGAAACAGCGCCAATTATTCCCACTTATTCGCCAAAAATTGAAAGGTCTCATGAATCAGTACGTGCAGCTACCACCACTTGATGAGTACATCGTTCCACCGCTTCTAGAAGACGATGCTGGTATTACAGGCTGTGTGATTTTAGCTGTTCAAACGTATAAAAGAGAGTTTTAAAACGGGGATATTTTTGGTATAATGTGAGAAAATACACATTTGGAGGATTACCATGTCAATTACTACTTTACTGGGAATTAAATACCCCATCATTCAAGGGGCGATGGCACAAATTGCGAAGGCACCACTTGTTTCTGCTGTTTCAAATGCAGGTGGGCTTGGCATTATCGCATCAGGTGGCATGAGTGCGGATGATTTGCGAGCTGAAATTCGAAAAACGAAGGCACTCACGGATAAGCCATTTGGCGTTAATTTAATGCTCATGATGGAAAATATTGAGGAACTTACGGACGTCTTAATTGAAGAAGACGTTAAAATCATTACAACTGGTGCGGGCACACCAAAAAGTTTCATGCCCATTTGGAAGGAAGCAGGTATTATTGTCATGCCAGTTGTTCCGTCTGTTATGATTGCTAAACGGATGGCGAAGCTTGGGGCGGATGCGATTATTGCGGAAGGTACGGAAGCTGGTGGGCATGTCGGCGAAACGACGACGATGGCTTTGTTACCGCAAATTGTAGATGCTGTCGATATACCCGTTGTCGGGGCTGGTGGCGTTGCAGACGGGCGGGGGATTGCGGCTTGTTTTGCGCTAGGCGCAGAAGGCGTTCAGGTTGGGACCCGCTTTTTAGCAACCGATGAATGTCCTGTACACCCTAACTTCAAGGCTGCTATGTTAAAGGCAAGTGATCGTGATACGACGGTCACGGGTAGAAAAGCGGGCGCGCCTGTGCGTTCGATTAAAAACAAAATGATTAAAGAATACTTGCGTCTGGAAGAGGAAAATGTCGACCGCGATGCCCTTGAAGCACTGACACTTGGTTCATTACGAAAAGCCGTCTTAGAAGGCGATACGGAAAATGGTTCTATTATGGCTGGTCAAATTACAGGGATGATTACGGAGGTGAAACCGTGTAAAGAAATCATCGATGAAATGATGCGTGATGCAAAACGTGCGGCGGGGAGTTTATCTATCGAATAGGGGAAGTGAAAAATAAAGCACCGCTATGTGTTAACCTTATATAGCGGTGCTTTTTTATTCTACAATAAAAATGTTATAGTATCGAATAAAATATGGATAATCCACGGAACGATAATCGTGTTTGATTTTAGTCCTGCTTCATTGTATAGCAATCGAGTTATACCTTGGAGGGTAAAAACATGTAACAACGTAACAAAAAAATCTCCGTTCCAATAAGTTAAAATATGCATGAAAGCAAAACATAAGGCACTCACGATATTTGCAATCAAAAGTTTATGAGGATAATTTTTTAGCCCTTTAGCAATTAATAGCAGGATAAAGAAAGTGATTAGTTCTTCGCCAAGTAACATAAAAGGTAGTGGCACCCACGGGACATGTTGCGCTACTACGTTTTCTTTTAAGTTGAGATGTAGCTCCATGATTAAAAAAAAGCTGATGCCTAAAGGGATAATAATGGAGAGTGGAAAGAAAATCAAAAAATTTCTTATCGGTTTGACGGGTCTAGAGAAGAGAAATAGAGTATGTTTTCCGAATGTAATCCAGAAAGCAATTAGACCAGAAAGCATTAAAGAGTAAGGAGCAAGTGTTGGAATCCATCCAAAGCTTAGATTGAAAAAACCTATTAGGATAATTAGTATTCCAATGATACTATTTTTCCATTTTATATTAACGTCTATGAGTTGATCCATTTAATACATCTTCCCATTTTTTATTTTTGATAAAATAAAGCACAATAGCAAACAATATTAAAGTGACTAGCGTTACAGAAAGTCCGCCCTCAAAGCCAAAATCTCCACCGTTCAAAAGGGAGTGCGCTTTGTTTCCGACAGTAGTAATAATGGGTGAATAGATTGGAGTACCACTAATTTCTACACCGAATATTGGTCCGACAGTAAAGTTCCAAGCGGTATGGACAGCAGCTACTAAAAAGATGCTACTTGTGTAGTAAAATAATGTTGAAAATAAAATGCCAACTAAAAATAAATTAATACCAGCAAAAATAGTGAATCCACTATTGAAAGAATGCAACAATGCGAAAATAATAGAATTGATAATCATACCGGCTAAGACGCCTCGTTTAGATGCGATACTATTCATTATAAAACCGCGACAAACAGTTTCCTCCATAAGGCCTTGGAACATAAAACCAATAAAAGAAAAAATGATATACCACCACTGGATAGACGAAAAATCAAATGTGACCGTTATAGAATTAGTGAGAAGATTAATAATAAATACACTACTAATGAAAAGAAAGCCTATCATGATGCCAATCAAATAATTTTTACCTGCATTTTTTTTAATAAATCCTAAAGACTCAGGTGTTCGCTTTTCGACTAACCGGCAGTATAATAAAACAACTAGGATGATGCCAATTGTTGAGATATTGTCATAAATTTCGCTCCATCCAGGATTTGAAATATATGTTGAAAAAGAGCTTAGTAGAGTTTGTGTTAAAATGGCAATCACTAATCCGGCAACTACGGTTATGCCAAGGAAGCCTCTTCTTTCCTGTTTAGTTAATTGAATGGACTCATTGAACGGTATTTTCAATTTTGTAATCTCCTTTATACATTTTTAATAATATAGCCCTATAGATTTGTTGATAAACTTGATAATACAGGATTTATTATCTTATAGATGAAATGGTCTTATATGTTGGACTAAGTTTTTTATCAAAAATAGATGAGGCGACTCGAAAGAGAGAACGAGCATTGTTTAGTTAAAAAATGAGTTTTTGGGGTAAATATTCTCTGAAAAGGAGTGGTTTCTGTGAATTTTGGATTTGCTATAAGGGACATTCGACAGAAGAAAGGTTTTTCTCAAAAGGAAATATATAATGGGATTATTTCAAAGTCATACTCGATTGAGTTTGAAAAAGGGAAGCACAATATTTCAACAACTTTATTAATTGAGATATTGGATCGTCTTTCCATGGATATAGATGAGTTTTTATTTATATATAGAGGATATCTTTTAAATTCATATTCAGATTATATTTACCAATTATCAAAATACTCGAATTTACACGATGTGAAGTCTTTAAATAAATTATTAAATAAGCTCTTAGAAAAGGATGACCTTGTGAGTCGTGTTCGTTGTGCGGAAGTTCGCTGTCGTATTCACTTCATCGAAAACATAAAAGATCCAAAAAAAATTGATACTAATCGTATTTTAGTGGAAGACAGGCGATTGATTCAAGACTATTTAATGAGTATTGAAACGTGGACATTACAAGAAGTTCAATTGTTTGGAAATACAATTGAATTTTTAGATTTTGAAATGCATTTCCCGCTATTTAAAAGTTTATCAAAATCACTTAACCTGTATACTGACTATGATAAAGGGCGAGAAATATTTTGTGCGATGTTAGTAAATTTAATCACACAAGCAATTAAACATGGTTATTTAGATTATGCAGAGGTATTAAATCAACAGTTAAAGCTTCTAAGCACAAGCTATAAAGAATTTTTTCACCGAACCCTTGCAGTTTATTTTGATAAAGTTTTCGCTTTTAAACGGGACAACCATCAAGCGAGTTATCTAGCAGCTAAAGAAATTTTATCCATGATTTTAACTTGTGGACAAACATCTATAGCAAATGAGTTAATCATTTTGCTGAATGAAGAAACATAATTTGAGAGAGCCGAAAGAGGCTCTCTATTTTTCTTTCGCTTTTTGAATCGCTTCCCGCACTGAATCAAACCCAGTTCCGCCGTATGAAATGCGTTTTTCTACGGCTGTTTTTGACGATAGCGCTTCATAAATATCAGTTTCAATTAGCGGAGAGACAGTTTTATAGTCTGATAGCGGAATATCTTGCAAGAAAATGCCTTTTTTTGTGCAGTCCAAAACGAGTTTTCCAACGATTTCATGGGCAGCTCTAAAGGGAATGCCTTTTTTGGCTAAATAATCAGCAAGCTCAGTCGCATTTGAGAAATCTCTTTCAGTCGCTTTTTGCATCACTTTTTCATTCACTGACATTGTGTCAATCATGCCAGCGAAAATAGCGAGGCTTTTTGTGACAGTCCAGGCAGTATCAAACATGCCTTCTTTGTCTTCTTGAAAATCCTTATTATAGGCGAGAGGAAGGCCTTTCATAACGGTTAGGAGTGAAAATAAATTTCCGTAGACCCGTCCAGTTTTCCCCCGAATAAGCTCTGCCATGTCGGGATTTTTCTTTTGTGGCATGATAGAGCTACCAGTTGAAAAGGCATCCGTTAGCGTAATAAATTGAAACTCATGGCTCGTCCATAAAATGAGCTCCTCGCAAAAACGCGACAAGTGCATCATTAAAAGTGAGGAATGGCTCAAAAATTCGATAATATAATCGCGGTCACTTACGGCGTCTAAACTATTCGTATACATATTTTTAAAACCTAATAGCTCTGCGCTATACGCGCGGTCAATTGGGAATGTTGTGCCAGCAAGTGCAGAAGCTCCGAGCGGTGAATAGTCGATACGCGCCAAATTTTCCTGAAAACGTTCCGCATCACGCGAAAACATGTTGTAATAGGCCATAAGATGGTGCGCAAACGAAATCGGCTGCGCATGCTGTAAGTGCGTATAGCCAGGCATAATCGTTTCCACATGACTTTCTGCTTTTTGGATTAACACGAGTTTCAAATGTTCAAGCTCCGCTAAAATATCGCTTACCGCGCGTTTTAAGTAAAGGTGCATATCGGTCGCCACCTGATCGTTGCGACTTCTCGCCGTGTGTAGCTTACCTGCTACCGCACCAATTTCATCATGCAGCAACTTTTCAATATTTAAATGAATATCTTCATTCTGGATAGTAAACGAGAGCTCCCCTGCATGCAATTTATGTTGTAACGTAAGAAGACCCGCTTCAATGGTTTCGGCATCATCATGTGAGAGTATCCCAGTTTTTTTAAGCATTTTCACATGCGCCAGACTACCTGTAATATCCTCATCTGCTAGCTTTTGGTCGAAAGAAATCGAAGCACCAAACGCATCAATCCAGTCTTCACTTACGCCGTCAAAGCGGCCGCCCCAAAGTTTTTCCATCGTTACACCTCGCTTATCGCCGTTTTTTGTGCATTAATCTCAGCGTTCACTTTAGTTGGCAGACCAAACAGCTTAATAAAACCAACTGCAGCCTCCTGATCAAAAGTATCTGCCGAGGTATACGTGGCCAAGTTTTCATCATAAAGGGAATTAGGTGATTTTCTTCCTTCCACAATCGCGTGCCCTTTGAAAAGTTTTAGGCGGACAACGCCGTTAACATACTGCTGTGTCGTTTTTAGGAAGCTGATAAGTGCTTCAGTGAGTGGCGAATACCAAAGGCCGTTATATATGGTCTCGCTGATTTTTTGCTCAATAAGCGGTTTGAAGTGCGCCATTTCGCGAACAAAAGTCAAATCTTCAAGCGCTTTATGCGCGGCAATAAGTGTCTCGGCACCCGGGCATTCATATACTTCACGCGATTTGATGCCAACGAGACGATTTTCGATATGATCGATACGTCCAATGCCGTGTTTACCTGCAAGTTTATTCAGCGTAAGAATTAAATCCGCAAGTCCCATCTCTTCATCGTTTAACGCGATTGGAACGCCAGAAATAAATGCAATCTCAATGAATTCTGGCGTATCTGGCGTATCTTCAAGCGCGGCAGTTAAATCATACGCCTCCTCAGGTGGCGCGGCCCAAGGGTTTTCTAAGATGCCGCATTCATTGCTTCTGCCCCATAAATTTTGGTCTACAGAGAACGGGTTGTCTAAATCAATTGGAATTGGAATACCATTTTCTTTTGCATAGGCAATTTCTTCTTCGCGCGACCATTTCCAGTCACGAACGGGCGCGACTACTTTTAAATGCGGCGCTAGCGCATGGATAGCAACTTCAAAGCGGACTTGGTCATTGCCTTTGCCCGTACAGCCG
This sequence comes from Listeria tempestatis, assembly GCF_963575625.1. Taxonomy (NCBI): domain Bacteria; kingdom Bacillati; phylum Bacillota; class Bacilli; order Caryophanales; family Listeriaceae; genus Listeria; species Listeria tempestatis. Next base: position 238,172 of record NZ_CAUYTK010000003.1, on the reverse strand, counting down.
TGTGCGATAGCCGTGGCACCTTCTTTTTCGGCAATCTCAACGAGTTTTTTCGCAATTAAAGGTCTTGAAAGTGCCGAAACAAGCGGATATTTTCCTTCGTAATAAGCATGAGCTTGAAGCGCTACTAAAGCAAAATCTTCGGCAAACTCATCTTTTGCATCGACCGTGTAAGATGCGGAGGCTCCAACTTCTAAAGCCTTTTCTTTAATAAAATCAAGGTTTTTCCCTTCCCCGACGTCTAAACAGCAAGCAATGACATCATAATTAGAATGAACGAGCCACTTAATTGCAACAGATGTGTCTAAACCACCAGAATAAGCCAAAATAATTTTTTCCTTCACCATGTTAACAACCCCTTAAATTTATAAATATACATTTAATTTAATATATATTAACATCAATAAACTATTTTGGCAATAAAAATTTATTTTTATTCATTTTTATGTTTAAAAATCCACATTGCGTTATAATTGGTTAACAGAAATAAAACTGATATACTTAGTACGTAAGTTACTGATAAGGAGATGAGCGCAATTGAAAAATACGTTAAAATGGGTGGGTATCCTTCTTTTTGGAATCATTTTATTGCCACTACTAGCTGTTTTGTTTATTTATAAAAAAGCGGTTGGTAAGCGGGATTATGATCCAAATGTTTTGGATAATCTAGAAGAGGCTGCGCAGGAGTATGTGAAGAAAAAGGCGCCACTTTCTGATGTGGATTCTCGTTATAAATACATGCGCCTAGCTGAAAAAGCAATTCCAGCAGCAAAACAAATTGAAATTGGGGACACAGAAGATAAGAAAATTGATGGTCCAGCTGGCAAAATTCCACTACGAATTTATACGCCGCAAGAAGAAGGTCCATATGATATTATTATTTACTTCCACGGTGGTGGATTTATTACGGGTGGACTTCAAACGCATGATACAATTGCACGTAAACTTGTTCAAAAAACAGGTGCACGCGTTGTATCTGTCGATTACCGTTTGGCGCCTGAAAATCCTTTCCCAGCAGCCATTGAAGATGCTTATGCCACACTACTTTGGGCAGCAAGTCATAGAACTAGTTTGCGAAATAAAACGGACCAACTAATTGTTGCCGGTGATAGTACCGGTGCCAATATCGCGGCGGTTGTAGCCCAGCTCGCTAAAGCGAAAGGACAGCCAGAAATCAGCAAGCAAATTTTACTTTATCCGGCTACGGATATCTTTAGTCGTGATGCTTCTGTTTTATACCCATCCATGGATGAATTTAGCGAGGGGTATGTACTTACGAAAGAATCGCTTGATAAGTATTTTAAACTATACTTACGGAATGCAACGGACCGGAAATACGATCCGCTTGTAGCGCCAATTCGGAGCAAAGATTTAAGTGGCTTACCGAAAACGTTCCTTGTGACAGCCGAGTATGATCCACTTCGTGACCAAGGCGAGGCGTATGCAGAAAAATTAAAAGATGCTGGCGTTCCTGTCTATGCGAAACGTCTTGAAAAAGTTCCGCACGATTTCATGAATACAGAAACGGCTGCGGCAGAAGAAACATATGAATTAATTCAAGAATTTTTGGATGAAAAATAAAAATTAAAGCACGACCTGCGAAGTATTGCGGGTCGTGCTTTTTATTTTTACAAAAACAGGTAAAAATGCCAATTGAGCCTCGAGCTAAACTGGTGTAAAATAATATGATAAAGTTTGAACAAAAAATTAGAGACTGGAAGTGCAATCATGCGAAAACAAAAAACAATGGACGGGAACACGGCTGCGGCATATGTTTCCTATGCCTTTACAGAAGTTGCCGCAATCTATCCAATCACACCAAGTTCGACAATGGCAGAGCTCGTGGATGAGTGGTCGTCTGCTGGTAAGAAAAATTTGTTTGGGGAAAAAGTTAAGGTTGTTGAAATGCAATCAGAAGCAGGGGCAGCTGGAACGGTACATGGTTCACTACGCGCAGGGGCTTTAACAAGTACGTATACAGCCTCGCAAGGGCTGTTACTTATGATTCCAAACATGTATAAAATAGCTGGTGAACTATTGCCAACCGTTTTTCATGTTTCCGCACGAACTATTTCTGCCGCATCGCTAAACATTTTTGGGGACCATAGTGATGTAATGGCAGCGAGACAAACTGGATTTGTTATGCTTGCAGAAGGTTCAGTTCAGGAAGTCATGGATTTATCGGCAGTCGCACACCTAGCTACATTAAAAGGCCGGCTACCATTTATGAATTTTTTCGACGGCTTTCGAACGAGCCATGAACTTCAAAAAATCAACGTACTTGAATACGAAGAGCTAAGAGCACTTTTGGACGAAAGTTCCCTCGCCGAATTTCGTGAACGAGCCATGTCGCCCAATCGTCCTACAACGTCTGGATCCAACCAGAATCCAGATATATTTTTCCAACAACGTGAAACCGTCAATCAGTATTATGAAAAAATTCCAACCATCGTACGCGAGTATATGAACGAAATTAACAGCTTACGTGGCACAAACTATGATTTAGTTAATTATTACGGAGACGAAGAAGCAACTGATATTATCGTAGCAATGGGCTCTGTAACGCCAGTTGTGGAGCAAGTTATCGATCAAATGATGCGAGAAGGAAAGAAAGTCGGACTACTGAATATTCGCCTGTATCGTCCGTTCCCAGTAGATGTTTTTTTAGAGAAAATGCCAAAAACAGTGGAACGTGTCGCAGTGCTTGACAGAACAAAGGAGCCAGGCGCTTCTGGTGAGCCACTTTTATTAGATGTTCAAAGTGCGCTTTATGATGCCAAAACGCGGCCGCTTGTCATTGGTGGGCGTTACGGTTTAGGTTCAAAAGATGTTACCCCAGACCAGATACTGGGCGTTTATTCGCACCTAAAAAGTGCATCGCCAAAAGCGCGCTTTACAATTGGAATCTTAGATGATGTGACGCATTTGTCGCTACCAGCAATTGGAACGAAGGATTTGACGAACGAAAATACATTCCAATGTAAATTTTTTGGCTTTGGTTCTGATGGTACAGTTGGGGCGAATAAAGCAGCTATTAAAATCATCGGTGACAAGACAGATTTAAACGTGCAAGGTTATTTTTCTTACGACTCGAAAAAATCGGGTGGGTTAACCATTTCGCATCTTCGGTTTGGTGAAAATAAGATTCGCTCAGCATATTTAATTTCGAAGCCAAATTTTGTTTCCTGCTCATCAGCGTCTTACGTAAGCCAGTACGACCTACTTGATGGTCTAAAACCAGGCGGCACTTTCTTACTTAATACGGTTTGGGAAGGTGAACAACTTGAAAAGCATTTGCCTGCCAAAATGAAACGTTACATGGCGGAAAATGATATTCAATTTTATACGATAAATGCTATTAAAATAGCGGCGAATGCCGGGCTTGGACGTCGTATGAATACGGTCATGCAAACAGCTTTCTTTAAGCTGACCAATATTTTGCCTTTTGAAGAGGCTTTCAGCGAACTAAAAGAATCTGCCATTCGCACCTACGGAAAAAAAGATATGGCGGTTGCAGAAAAAAATATTTGTGCCATGAGTGACACGCTTACGCATTTAACCAAAGTAGAAGTTCCTGCGTCTTGGAAGGCGGCTTCTGAGGATGCGGTGCCTGAATATGCTGATAAACCGGCTTACGTGAAGCACATTTTAGAACCCGTAAACCGCCTAGAGGGCGATTCGCTCTCGGTTGGTACGCTCATTGCAAATGGTATGGTGGACGGTAGTTACCCGCAAGGTACAGCGGCTTACGAGAAACGTGGTGTGGCGCTTGAAGTGCCCGAATGGGTCTCTGAAAACTGCACGATGTGTAATGAATGTGCCTTCGTTTGTCCACATGCGGCTATCCGTCCAGTTCTCGTGAATGATGCTGAAAAAGATGCGGCTCCGGCTGGATTTTTGACGCGTGAGATGCGCGGGAAAGACGGGTTAAATTACCGTATTCAAGTGTCACCAATGGATTGTACAGGCTGCAATTTATGTGCACATGCTTGTCCCGCAAAAGATAAAGCGCTTGTTATGAAGCCGTTTGAAGAAATGACTGAAAAAGAAGCAAGCAATTGGGATTTTGCGATGACAGTCACGCCGAAGAAAAATCCTGGCAAAAAAGAAACATTACCTGGTAGCCAGTTTGAACAGCCACTTCTTGAATTTTCTGGCGCTTGTGCGGGTTGTGGTGAAACGCCATATGTGAAGCTTCTGACGCAATTATTTGGCGATAGAATGATGATTGCAAACGCAACTGGCTGTTCATCCATTTGGGGGGCATCTGCACCTGCAACACCGTATACGGTAAATGCTGACGGACATGGTCCTGCTTGGGCCAATTCACTTCTTGAAGATAATGCGGAATACGGTTTTGGGATGCACCTTGCGAACAAGACGATGCGGGAGGCCCTCGCACACGACGTTGACGGAGTCCTAAAACAAAATACGCTTTCCGAAAATCTTCGTTTTGCGCTCACGGAATGGCGGGACGGTATGCAGGAAAGCGAAGGGACTCGGGAACGTGCGGAAAATCTGCAACTGGCTCTTCTCGCAGAAATGAATGGTCATGCAGAACTTGAGTCGCTATACTCGAAACGCGATTTATTCCTAAAAAGGTCGCAGTGGATGGTTGGTGGCGACGGTTGGGCGTATGATATTGGCTTTGGAGGTATCGACCATGTACTTGCATCTGGTGAAAATGTGAACATGCTCGTAATGGATAATGAAGTTTACTCGAACACGGGTGGGCAGTCATCTAAGGCGACCCCGATGTCGGCTCTTGCGAAGTTTGCAAGTTCTGGGAAGCGGATGGGGAAAAAGGACCTCGGTTTTATGGCGATGAGTTACGGTAATGTTTATGTGGCTCAAGTGGCTATGGGGGCAAACAAAAAGCAACTCATCAAAGCGTTTCTTGAAGCGGAGCAATTTGATGGTCCATCGCTAATTATCGCCTACACACCTTGCATCACGCACGGGATTTCAGCAGGTATGAAAACCATGTTAACGGAAACAGATATGGCAGTTTCATGCGGTTACTGGAATTTATATCGCTACAATCCAGAACTACTTGAAAAAGGAAAGAATCCGATGGTGATGGACTTTAAAAAACCGGATTTTAACCAGTTTTATGACTTTTTAAAACGTGAAACGCGATTTTCGGCACTTTACAAGGCCAATCCAGATACGGCGCTCTCCATCTCAAATGCCACAAAAGAAGATGCGTTACGCCGCTTTAAACGCTATGCAAACATGGCCGGGCTCGATCTTGATAAAATTTTAGGTGAAAAAAATAGTGAAGCAAAGAAAGAAGCAAATGATAGCGAGCGCGAGGCCAGAAAACTTGCACGCGAAGCAGCGCGCGCCAAAAAGCCAATTGACCCAGAGCGTGAGGCTAGACGCTTAGCGAGGGAAGCACGCAAAAAGGCAAAAATGGAGCAAGAGGAGAAATAAAAAAGTTTAGGACGTAATGAGATTTTGTTTTATAAAAAAAGAAAGTAGATAAGCAAAAATCCAGTGAACATGCCATTTTTAAAAATGGAATTCACTGGATTTTTGCTTATTTTTTATTGATGTCCTGAACTCTTTTTTGTCGACACATAAAAAACGAGCGGGATTTTTTCGCCAGATTCGCTAAGGTCGAAATCGTTTAGCTCGTTGTTTTGCACAAAATGGAGGCGTTCTAAAAGGCGAATGCTAGCGGTATTGTTTGGGTTTGTGACGGCGTATAATTGTTTGAAACGAATGACATTGAATGCATAATTCATTACAACTGTTAAAACCTCAGTCATGATTTTCTGCTTCCAAAATGCGGGCAGAAGTTCATAACCGACATCTGCTGTTTCTTCGTCTACGTTAATATTCCATAAACAGATAGTTCCTAAAAAGTTGTGCGTGTTTTTATCTTCAATCACCCAATAAACAGATTTATTTTGCGCGATAGAGGTGTTTATTTTTTTTATAAAAGTTCTCGTGTCCTCTAAAGATTTGTCGAGCGGTAGACCAGTATATTTCGCAACCTGAGCACTGCTTTTCAGCTCAAAAAGAGGCTGTAAATCGGCATCTGTTAAAGCCCGTAAAATAAAACGCTCTGTAAGTAAAACGGGGAATGGATTAAAATAAATTGAATTCATATTTTCATCTCCTGCTTCTAATTAGTTAAAATATACCCTAAAAAAAGTGTTTTAGTTATAAGTTTGTCACAATTTAGAAGTATAATAAATGGATAGATTACCTTCTTTCTGATATTTTTAAATTAGAAAAGGGTATAAGATTGAGAAAGGATGTGATGGATTTGGAAACAAGTAAGCAAGCAAACCATAGAAAAGTAGATCCTCACGCCGGGTTAACTCTAAACGAAGTGAATGAGCGCGTTTTAGACGGACGGAAAAATCATCCACTAAAACCGATGACAAGAAGCATTAAACGTATTTTTGCTGATAACACACTGACGCTTTTCAATTTAATCAATGTAACCCTCGCGTGCTTTATTATTTATACAGGCAGCTATAAAAATTTGCTATTTTTAGGCGTTGCGCTCTGTAATACAGCGATGGGGGTTTTTCAAGAAATTCGGGCTAAAAGACAAGTTGATAAACTAACGATTTTGACACAGGCCAAAGTAAAAGTAGTACGTAGTGGCGTGGAGAATCTCATCGAGCAACCAGATTTAGTAGAAGACGATGTTATGGTGCTCACGGCAGGCGACCAAGTTTGTGCCGACGGAATTGTGCTCGAAACGACTGGTCTTGAGGTAGATGAATCACAACTTACCGGCGAGGCCGACCCCGTTCGGAAAATCGAATCTGATGAAATCATGTCTGGGAGCTTCATCATTAGTGGACGCGCGTATGTGCAGGCGACGGCAATTGGTGAGGAAAGCTTCATCTCCAAATTGTCACTGGAAGCAAAACAAGAAAAAACAGTTTATAGTGAATTGCTTCGTTCCATCAAAACCATTATTAAAATTTTAACATTCATTATTATTCCGCTAGGACTAATTTTGTTTTTCTCACAACTCTCAAAAAGTGGCGATATTAATGCCTCTATTTTAGGCACAGCAGCAGCCATGATTGGCATGATTCCGGAAGGTCTTGTTCTTTTGACCTCCATTGCGCTCGCAGTTGGCGTCATCAATTTGGCAAAGCACCGCGTCTTAGTGAAAACAATGCCTGCGATTGAGACCCTTGCACGCGTGGACGTTCTTTGCCTCGATAAAACCGGGACCATTACAAACGGAAACTTGAACGTAACGGATGTTTTACCTGAGCAAAGTTATACAGTAGCAGAAATGGACGAAGCAATTGCTGCAATTGTCTATGCTTTAAATGATAATAACGCGACAAGCCTCGCTCTAAAAAAAGCTTTCCCAAACAATCCGGGCTGGCAAGCCACAGAGAAAATTCCGTTTTCCTCTGATAGAAAATGGAGTGGTGCGGCATTTGGAAATCGCGGTGTATACATCATCGGAGCGCCAGAATTTGTTTTTCGGAACATGCATCCAAAACATGCTGAAAAAGTTAACGCTTTTGCAGAAAAAGGATACCGCGTTTTATGCCTCGCTAAACGAGCGGGAAGTCTACAGGCGGAACCTACTGATTTGCAACTTGTCGGCCATGTTTTAGTGGCTGATGAACTAAGAAATGAAGCGCGCGATACATTTCGCTATTTTAAGGAACAGGGCGTTTCAATTCGCGTAATTTCAGGAGACAATCCTGTCACAGTTTCAAACGTTGCTATGCAAGCAGAAATTGAAAATGGCGATCGCTTTATCGATATGAGCCGAGTAGGCGAAGGGGCGGACTTTTTGGAGCTTGTGCGGGAATTTACTGTTTTTGGACGGGTGACGCCGCATCAGAAGAAACAGCTCATCTTAGCTTTCCAAAGTGAAGGGCATACAGTGGCCATGACTGGTGACGGCGTAAATGATGTGCTTGCACTTAAAGAATCGAATTGTAGTATCGCGATGGCAGAAGGAAGCGATGCGACAACAAGTGTCGCCGATTTTGTCCTACTAGATAATAATTTTGATTCCATGATTCACGTGCTAAAAGAAGGGCGCCGAGTGATTAATAATATTGAACGAGTGGCCTCCCTTTACTTAATTAAAACGATTTATTCTGTTATTTTGACCATCATTTTTACGTTCGTAAATAGCAAATATCCATTTCAACCCATTCAGCTTAGTCCGATTTCATCGTTAACTGTTGGCATACCATCATTTTTCTTAGCAATTAAGCCAAACTATAAACGCATTCAAGGCGAATTTTTAAAGAAAGTATTGCATAATGCTTTTCCTGCTGCATTTGCAGTCGTCACATATATTATCGTAACCATGCTTCTCGGGCAACTTGTCCACCTTACTTTCGAGCAAACATCAACAATTAATGTCCTCTTAACAGGTGCTGTATGTTTCACGACGTTAATTACCGTTGCAAAACCATTTGATTTTAAAATCAAAGTATTAATTACACTGTTAATGACAGCCTTTGTTTTGCTGTTCTTATTTGCAGGGAAGTTCTTTGCCCTTGCGCCAATCTGGAATGTAAGCATGGCAATGATTTATGTACCACTACTCGTTAGTGTATATCCATATTTCCATTTTATTCGTGCGTTTATGCTACGATTTTTTAAATAAAAAACGCGTCCGGAAAAAGACGCGTTTTTTGTTTACCTAAAATCTGTGGGTATTTTAGGTAAAAAGGGATGTATGAATAGATAATCTTTTATAAAAAGGACTAACTACTCTTATCATTATAATAGATTTTTCAAAAGTTGCACCTAAAATTTTTGTGATTTACAGCACGAAAGTCTGCAAAGCATTGATAGTATTAGGTTTCTGAAATTGTGAAAGTTTTATGACAAAATTTAAAAAGTGCTTTGTTCGTGTAAATGGCCTTTACGATAGGCTTCTAAAAGATATTTTAAATCAGCCGCTTGTTGTTTTAATTCTTTTCCAATATCTGTATCTGAAACACGTTTTCGCTTCGTCTCCGTTTCAATAACTTTGCGGGTGGATAAAATATCTGTTTCTTTTCGAATGGCATCTTCTGTCGTTGTAAATGGCTGATGGCGCACCAGTTGTAAGCCGTAGCTATTATATAAAAGTGTGTAACCTGCTAGTCCCGTTGTTTTATGATAAGCTTTTGAAAACCCGCCATCAATGACGAGCATTTTCCCGTTTCCTTTAATCGGGCTCTCACCACGCCCTTCTTTAACAGGTGTATGCCCGTTAATAATGTGTCCTGATTCAGCGTCAAGCCCAAATTCATGCAAAATTTGTTTACAAATTGCTTCGTCATCGCGCTTTTTATAATAGGGATTTTTTTCCTCTAGATGTGTATTTTTATCCGCTACAAAATAACGTTCAAATGTTGTCATTTCACTTTTGCCAAACAAAGAAGAAGCCGCCCCAGTCCATAAATACCAAACCACATCTAACGCATATTCTTTTTCTTTATGATGAAAAGGGAGGAAGTAAGCTTCACGCGCTAAATGTTCAAATTGGACGAACAAGTCTTTTCCGGCGTATTTTTTTCCCTTAAGAGTGAGGGCCATAAAGCTCCCATCTTTTTCAAGTGGAATACAGCCGTGATAGAGCAGGTTGCCATTATAGGTTAAAAACATGCTGCCCTTCGCATATAAAAACTGCACGTGCGCCGCTAAACGTTCGCAGTTACGAAACGAACTAGTAAGCTTCCGAATAACATCTTGCTCCGCTTCCGTTAGTGAATACGGATTTTTCACATCAATTGTCGGAAAATGGCTGTCTAAAAGGGGATATTCCTTACCTTTTAAGCGAACAGTCCCACTGTCAAAATCAATCAACTCCAAAATTCGCCTAGATTCCATTGCAAACTCAGGATGCCGTGCGATAATCGGTCCTTCAAGTTTGAACTGAATGATGGAAATGGCCTTATGCATCCTAGCAATTTGTGCAATTTCAGCATGACTGAATTCATTTCCATCCTCATTTTTAGGTTGAAATGCCGTGCAAGGATCATCACCATACATCTCATCAGCAAATAAAGCGAGCGGACGAAGCGAAATCCCGTAACTATCCTCTAAAATATCTAAATTTAAGTAACGCGCTGAAATCCTAACCACGTTAGCCAAGCAAACCTCTGAACCAGATGCCGCCCCCATCCAAAGTACATCATGATTGCCCCACTGGAAATCAAGCGAATGATAATCCATGAGTGCATCCAAAATTTTATCCGGATAAGGTCCGCGGTCATAAACATCACCCACTACATGCAAGTGATCTACAACAAGGCGCTGAATGAGTTTAGAGAGTGCTTGAATAAAATCCTTCGCCCGGTCTAGCGCAATTATACTTTGAATGATTTCCGCATAATAAAGCTCCTTATCAGCCCCGTCATAATTTTCATGCAACAATTCTTCTAATATGTAAGCAAAATCAGCAGGCATGGCTTTTCGCACTTTCGACCGAGTGTACTTGGAAGACACATATTGACACAGTTCAATTAACTTAAAGAGCGTCTCTTTGTAGAAAAAATTAGGGTTTTCCTCTTCTGCTAAAAGCAAATCTAATTTCTGTTCAGGGTAATAAACAAGAGTCGCAAGCCGTCCAGTTTCCTCCTCTGAAAGATCAGGAAATACATCGTGGATTTTTCGTTTGATGACCCCTGAACCATTTCGTAACACCTGTAAGAACGCGCTATATTCCCCGTGAATATCACTTAAAAAATGCTCAGTCCCTTTCGGTAAATTCAAAATGGCTTCTAAATTAATGATTTCTGTGGCAGTTTTTGCAATGGTCGGATAGCTTTTTGCGAGTAAATGTAAATATTTTAAATTAGCCGTTTCCAAAAACATCAACCTCCAAAAAATTGGTATATATAATAATGTTGTCATTATATCTTTAAATGCAATTTATATCAATGAATTGGATTTGATTGGTATATATCAAAATTTATTCGCTTTGTCTTCATATAAAGCTTTATCTGCCAGGCGGTAAAGTTTTTCCTCAGAATTAGCCTCATAAGAATTCACATACCCAACAGAAGTTGAAAAATGAATAAACTCCTCATTGGGCAGCTCAACTTGAATGGTAGCCATCTCTTTTTTTAGCAGTCTTGATGCGCTGTCAGGGTTAAACGGAGAACGACTTACGACGATTATCGCAAATTCATCACCACCGAGTCGGTAGCAATGCCCGGGATAAAGTTCGTAAAGCTTCTCCGCGAATAGTTTTAATGCTAAGTCGCCAATATCATGACCATACACATCATTAATTTTCTTAAAGTGATTAATATCAAGCAAAAATAAATAGAATTTTTCGTGCCCCAAAAGGCTTTCTAGTTTCGTTGTAAACATGTAACGGTTCTCAATTTTCGTTAAAAAATCAATTTTTGACGTGCGTTCAAAAAAATTCATTTTCTTGCCGAGCGTTGTAAGATCCGTGACAATATAGAAATATGTAAAAACACCGAGTAAAATATAAATCATAATTTCAATAATTACTTGAAAACTAATTTGTGGCGCAATTAGTAACCCACTGATAATTAAAGGAATGATTGTGATCGAGAAAATAACATAAAGCTGTACCAAATTGCTCTTTTTTCGTATGTAAGGGGCTACAATTAGTTGAGCGATACCTATGGCAAGGTAAACGAACATGAAGATTGTAGCAATCTCGCTTTCCCCAAAGAGGAGACGTTCAAAAGCAATGAAGGTAGCTGTTAAAAAAGAGGATACACCGCCGAAATAATAGGCGTTTAGCAAAATAAGCACCCAAATTAAGTTTAGCGTTCTGGAGCCTTCTACGACGATGGAAAAATTCATGAGAATAAAGCCAAAAATTCCTCCGAAAAGGCTAGAAATAATGCGGATAGACCATGTTGGCGTACTCTCAAATTGGAATTTCATAAGGCGCGCAAGTAAAAAATAAGCAAATACGACTACAGATACATTGGCAAAAGCATAGCTCGCAACTTTAGAAAAATTCCAAAAATCCATTTTACCACCTCCACATCTTCATCTTAGGGGAGTTATATTTTTACGTCAATTGAAGTGCCCTAAGAGATAGCTGTTGTAAATAAAAAAGAAGCAACTCCCCGTTATAAGTTGCTTCTTTTAATGTTTAGCTTATTAATTTAGTAATTCCCAAGGTCCCCATTCTTCGGCTCCTGGAACATTACCTTGTGTCCACCATTTTGCTTTGTAAGAATGTCCTTCATAGGTGACAATATCCCCTGTATTATATACTTTATTTGCGTCCCAAGCATTTGATACAGGTGGTGTGGTTGAAGCACTCGTTTTTACTGAAAGAGCTGTACTAAAATTAGAAACATTTCCAGCAGAATCGTAAGCTTTTACTTTGTAAGAATATGTTGTGTCAGCTTGAAGATTACTATCAAGAAAACTAGTTGTGCCTGTAGTGCCAACTAATACATCGTTTCTGAAAATTTGGTAACCAGCCACTTTTACATTATCTGTAGAAGGTGCAAACGTTATCGTTAGAGAGTTGTTTGTTACATTTGAAGCGACTAAGTTTGTTGGTGCTGTTGGTGGTGTTGTGTCTGATGGATCTGGAATGACAGCTCCGCCACCAAATACCGTTTGTTGATTTAACTCTGCCCCTGTTTTTGATATGCGCTGTGTTAAATCAATACGTGAAATACGATTTACATCCACAGAAGAAGCACTTGATTTCAAGCGGAACGTATAAGATGCCCCTTGAGGAAGTTGTTGCCCATCATAAACAGATGCTAAATCTACCGTTACATAACCGTTTCCCGTTTGAACAGTCCCAGCTTTATAGTCACCAGCAGTTAGCGTTTCACTCGCATTTACCGGGATATAAAATTTCGGTAGTTTCACCGTTTCTTGTGCAAATTCAACAGATTTCAAAACAGCGTTTGTCTCATCGACGGTTTCATTATTTTTTACTGTAATCTCATAACCAACCCCGTTTTCGTTATAAGGTGTTACAGTAACTGCTAAATCTAAATCTGAATATACAGTTTGACTAGATGGAAGAGTAGTGCTTCCGAATAAGCCTGTTTTAATAGCTTTAGTAAGTTCGTCGCGCTTTGTAGAAGTCGTTGCTTTATCTTGTGATTGAGACCAAGAAATGACACCACCGAGCCCTTTTTCTTTCACATAATCCGTTTTATAGCCAATAGAACGGACATTATCGTAAGTGTAGAACTCGCCAGTTGTTTTGTTGTACATGTAAGGCGCTTTTGCCACGTCATCCCAGTATTCTGTTAAGCCAGCAGATTTCGCTTTTAATTGATCAATCGAACGGTAAGGCCAAACGCCACCAGCGCGTCCGCCGTCACCGACTGTTAATGGACTCGCGTTAGGCGCTCCGTAAGTAGGTGATTGATCTGCATCTTTATTATTTTTTTCAGCTGGTTGGAAAAGCCCTGGTTGAAGCGGGTTGTTGCCTTCGGCTACTTTGTTCCAGCCGCGCGTGTAGAAAGCCGCACCAATAACAATTTTCTCTGACGGAGCACCTTGTCCTTTCAAATAAGTGACCGTTTGATCTACTGAAAGTCCACTATTGTAATTTGGATCAGCAGGATTTCCGTAAAGAGCTGTTTGATGGGCACTGTTTGGTGTCCAAGCTCCGTTCATATCATAAGTCATGATATTTGCAAAGTCGACGATTTGGAACAGTTTTGCCGTATCAATTCCATTTTGTAGCGTTGATTGCGAGGCAGGCAGTGCTACCGATAGTTCATATTTTTTATTTAAGTCACTACCTTGTTTATCAATTGCCGTGCGGATGTCACTAAGTAAAGTAATGAAGTTTTGCTTATCAGCTGCAGTTGCTTTTGGCGTACCCTCATCATTTTTATTATCAACTAAATCCGCTTGACGAACAGAAGCTGGATATTCCCAATCTAAGTCAACAAAGTCCATGTTCGTATACTTGATGAATTTGGTAATGTTTTTTACAAAATTAGCCCGTTTAACAGGATCGGCCGCAACTTCAGAAAAATCGCCTGATTTCGACCAACCTCCAATAGAAACTCCAATTTTTAAGTTTGGATTTTTTGCTCGAAGATCTTGGATAGCATTTAAAATTCCTGAGTTAGCACTATTCCACTGGACACCTTCCTGTCCAACAGGGGCACCAACTGCTGCATCTGTGTCTGTGAATTTCAAATTCCCGTCACTATCAAAATCAAGAAAAGCAAAGTTTAAATGTGTCAATTGATCAGCTGGAATATCTTTTGGATAGAAATTGCCTTCTCCTCCCCAAATTGACCAGTCCCCGTAGTACATAACATTGCGATACTTAGGCGTTTCCGTTGTCGCTGCTTGAACGCTTTTTGCAGGTAAAGAAACTTGTGTGATCGCAAATCCTGATAGTACTAGAGCTGCAATCGAAAACATACTAAAAATTTTCTTTTTCATCTTCTTCAAAACTCTCACCCCGATTTTTATTTTTATAGAATCTTGACTGAGAAACTTGTGACTTTCTTGCTTGCCAGAATTCGCTAATAAATCTTCCTCCCTTTTTTGCAAATTGAATTCTAGACGTTTGAATAGTATGCAATTTTCATGCCAATAATGAAAGCGCTAACAACTTAGTTTTCCTTTACACACGTTTCTAGCTTTAATGTGTAAAAGAGTACACAGATATTGAAAAATTAAAAGGTAAGGTGAATAAGTGCTAAAACAATTGGAAGTGTGATAATGCTGAGTGCGGTACTAATAAATGTGGCGCTTGAAACTAAATCAGGTTTCGTATCAAATTGTACAGCCATAAGCGTTGTATTTGCAGCTGTAGGCATTGCCGCAAGTAAAATCATAATTTGCTTTGTCATTTGGTCAACCGGTAAAAATAAGGTAAGTAAAAATGCGATAATTGGCGAGAGTAGCAGACGGAGAACAAGCGCAAAACTAACTTTTAATAGCTCAATTTGGCGAAATGAAATAACCGCAAGTTGCATTCCAAGTACAATCATAATGGTTGGAATGGCCGCATTACCTACTAAATCGATACAAGTTAAAAGGGGATCTGGAAGCTTAATCGAAAAAAGTTGTAGAAATAGACCAATGAGCGCTCCGTACGCAATTGGCATTCGCACAACTCGCTTTAGCACGATTTTATAATCAATTAAGTCAGAACTTCCTTTCGCCGCATAATAAATCCCAATTGTACTCATGGCAAGTTGCTGCAAGACCATTAAAATAACGGCAATGTTTAAACCGCTGGCACCAAAAACGAGTAGCACAACAGGTGTACCGTAGTTGCCATTATTCATAAAGGCACTTGCTAAAATGAGTGCGCAACGGTCACGAACTGAATAGCCCATTATTTTTGAAAGAATGCTAACAATAAGAACTAAAACGAGGCAAAGTACAAAAATATAAACCGCTAAATAAGCATAGTCCATCGTAAGCGGATTTTTATAAAAGGTACCTAAGGCTAGAAATGGAGACATTAAATAAAGGGTTAATTTAGATAGGTTTGGAATATCAAAGTGGAGTAGTTTTTGACCGATAAAGCCGATTGCAAAAATTCCGAAAACGGGTAGTAAGATGAGAATAAAGGACATTTAAACCGCTTCTTTCTATGTATATTATAAAACTAGTTTCTTTTGTATAGGTGAGTTAATTTAGCGATGAAAATTTGCTTCTTTAACAGTTTAGCAAATACTTCATCAATTCGCTAGTTCATCATAATTTGTTTGCTAGCTATTTTTACAAGCTTTAAAACCTCAGATTTCGGGTAAATAATGTTAAGATTTTGTAAATGGTAAGAAAGTTTACTTATCAAACTGTTATAATAAATGAGTATTGCTATTTTGGAAGGAGCTGTTTTCACCTGTGAAATTTTACCAAGAAACAACGGAAACAACATTAAAATCGCTAGAGGCAACAGATAAAGGTTTAACAAACTCTTCCGTATTAGAACGTCGAGCGAAATATGGAATGAATGAATTAAAACAAAAAGAAAAAGACCCACTTTGGAAACTTTTTTTAGAAACATTTAAAGATCCAATGGTCATCGTGTTAGTTGCTGCTGCACTCGTACAACTTGTTTTAGGCGAAATTATGGAATCGATTATTATTTTTATTGTGTTAATCGTCAACTCCATTATTAGCGTTGTACAAACTCGGAAAGCAGAAAGCTCGCTTGATGCGCTTCGTGAAATGTCTGCCCCTTCGGCAAAAGTCATTCGTGATAACGAAAAGCAGACAATCCACGCAAATGAATTAGTTCCCGGGGACATTGTTTTACTGGATGCAGGAGATTTTGTGCCTGCAGATGGTAGGTTACTTGAAAGTGGCACTTTAAAAGTGGATGAGGGCATGCTAACTGGTGAATCGGAAACGGTTGAAAAATCAGTTGCTGTCATTCCGGAAGAAGTAGGCTTAGGGGACCGTATAAATATGGTTTTTAGTGGTTCACTCGTTACATATGGTCGTGGCGTATTTGTAGTGACAGGAACAGCTAGTCAAACAGAAATCGGTAAAATTGCCGGATTACTAGAAACGGCTGAAGCCAAACAAACACCACTTCAACAAAAATTAGAAAGTTTTAGTAAAAAGCTAGGTTTTGCGATTTTAGCGCTTTGTATTCTGATCTTTGCAGTCGAGGCTTCTCGTGTCTTTTTAGGCGGGAGCGATGGTGTTCTTTTAACTGAAGCGATTTTAAATGCCTTTATGTTTGCGGTTGCCGTTGCGGTTGCTGCCATTCCTGAAGCACTTTCTTCGATTGTTACGATTGTACTGGCAGTTGGAACAAATAAGATGGCGAAGCAACATGCAATTATTCGTAAGCTCCCTGCAGTTGAGACATTAGGCTCGACAAGTGTCATTTGTACAGATAAAACAGGGACGCTGACGCAAAATAAAATGACCGTCGTTGATTATTATTTGCCAGATGGTACAAAGGAAAACTTCCCTGATACTCCTGAAAACTGGACGGAAGGGGAGCGCCGCCTCATTCACATCGCCGTTTTATGTAATGACTCTAATATTAATGAAGAGGGGATGGAATTAGGCGATCCGACAGAAGTCGCTTTAATTGCGTTTAGCAATAAGAAAAATAAAAATTACAATGAAATCCGCGAAGCCTTTATTCGTGAAGGAGAGATTCCGTTTGATTCGGACCGGAAATTAATGTCGACGGTGCACACGTTTCTCGGGAATAAAGCCATGCTTACAAAGGGTGGCCCTGATGTGATGTTCAATCGGGCGAAATATGTGTTTAAAGACGGAGAAGAAGTTGAAATCACAGATGAAATGTTGACTGAGCTACAAAGGGTTAATGAGGAATTTTCTAATCAAGCTCTGCGCGTCCTAGCGTATGGCTATAAACGTTTAGCCCCCGAGCAAGTAGACATTTCGCTTGAAGATGAACATGATATTGTATTAGTCGGTTTAACTGCAATGATTGATCCGCCACGCGAAGCTGTTTATGGCTCGATTGAAGAGGCGAAAAAAGCTGGTATCCGAACGGTCATGATAACAGGTGACCATAAGACGACTGCACAAGCAATTGGACGAGATATTGGTTTAATGGATGAATCTGATTTTGCTGTTACGGGGCAAGAACTTGATGCGATGAGCGAGGAAGAATTGGACGGGAAACTAGAGCATATTGCGGTCTATGCACGAGTTTCTCCTGAAAATAAAATCCGTATTGTAAAAGCTTGGCAAAAGAAAAATAAAATTACTGCCATGACTGGTGATGGTGTCAATGATGCCCCAGCATTAAAACAAGCTGA
Organism: Listeria tempestatis; assembly: GCF_963575625.1. Taxonomy (NCBI): domain Bacteria; kingdom Bacillati; phylum Bacillota; class Bacilli; order Caryophanales; family Listeriaceae; genus Listeria; species Listeria tempestatis. The sequence goes on along the minus strand of NZ_CAUYTK010000003.1, from coordinate 220,473 downwards.
TATTGGTGTTGCCATGGGAAGCGGTACGGATGTTGCAAAAGATGCTTCGGCGATGATTTTAACGGATGACAATTTTGTTTCGATTGTCGATGCGGTAAGCGTTGGGCGAACTGTTTTTGACAACATTAAAAAAGCAATTGGCTACTTATTTGCGGGGAATCTAGGGGCAATCATTGCCATTTTATTTGCACTTATTGTCGACTGGATTAATCCATTTACGGCACTGCAGCTCTTGTTTATCAATTTGGTCAATGATTCTCTTCCAGCGATTGCGCTTGGAATGGAAAAACCTGAGCCTGATGTGATGAAGCGGAAACCTCGTAATATTGATGAAGGTATTTTTGCAGGCGGCACAATGCGTGCTGTTGTTACAAGGGGGACACTAATTGGGCTAGCTGTCATTCTTTCGCAATTTATCGGACTTCAAGATAGCCCTGAAATGAGTGTCGCTATGGCTTTTACAACCTTAATTTTAGCAAGGACACTTCAAACGTTTGCTGCACGATCAAATACACAGACTGCTTTCGGGGCGGGATTTTTCAGCAATAAATATGTTTTGCTCGCGGTTTTAACTTGTTTTGTTCTCTATGTGATTACGGTATTACCTGGCGCACGTGAAATTTTCTCTATTCCTGTAAGTTTTGGTTGGAATGAGTGGGGAATTGCAGCGGGATTAGCAATTCTTTCAGTTGTTTTGATGGAAATTATCAAGTTTATATCGAATAAATTAAGTAAATAATTTGCTTGTAGAGGAACTTGGGAATTTATGCAACACAAAACGTCTTACGTAAAAATAGGCACTAGGGTTTTTAAAAGTCCTAGTGCCTATTTGTTATGTGTCATTAGGAAAAGTGTATAATTCATACTCCTCCTGAGTACAAACGTTCATGAAAATGTCACAGATTTTCTGAAGTTTTCGTGATAGACTAGAAGAGTGAATGAGCAAACATAGGAGGTTGGATTTGTGCATAGAGAAAAAATAGCTAAATTACAAGACAAGGAAATACAACTTAAAAAAGCTTTACTGCACATCAGAACGGAACAAGAAAAATTAAATTTGCTGTTAAAAAACCCAAATGATTTTAACGCACATTTAAGTAAAGAAATGGAAGAAGATACAGAAATAAATGAATTGAAAAAGGTAATTCACGAATTACGGGAGCAAAGCTTACAAAATTTAGAACAACAAATTAAGCGATGCATTATAACTTGTCACGAACAATTATTGGCAGAAGAAGACCAAATCGGACGTCAGCTTTATCAGCTTCAGCTTGAGAAACAATCATTACTCTCGACCATTTAACTTGATTGATTGAAAAATAGTCATAATTCGATTAAGATAGTAGAAATACAAAAAATGGGGGGAGATTTTATGAAAGAAAAAGTACATAGTGAGAAAGCGCCTAAAGCAATTGGACCTTATTCACATGCTGTGAAAACAAATGGTTTCATCTTTACGTCAGGTCAAATTGGAGTAGATCCATCAACGGGGAATTTAAGAGAAGATATTGAAAGTCAAACAAAACAAGTTTTTCAGAATCTTAAAAATGTGTTAGAAGAAGCTGGTTCAAGCTTAGACAAGGCTGTCAAAGTCACTGTATTTCTGAAAGACCTACAAGATTTTCAACAAGTAAATGAAATTTATGCGACTTATTTTACAGGCGTATTCCCTGCTAGGAGTGCTTTTCAAGTAGCAGCACTTCCGCTAGATGCGCTCGTTGAAATTGAAGTTGTTGCTGAAGTATAGTTTTTTAGAAAGTTGCACCTCGTGATGTGAGGTGCAACTTTTTTGTATGCATGAATATAATGATTTAAATATCTAGGTTTTAGGTGTAAAAAAAGAAGATTTAATACCTGACATCATGTTGTTATATACAAAAACTTATCATAAATAATTATGGTCAATAACGTTCCCTTATGGTAAAATTCTAAAAGTGAAAAGTTTTTCAACTTAGCTTAAAGCTTCCAACAGTTATTTGTTACATAAGGGAGGATACAATGAAACGAATTAAATTTTTATTACCTATTCTATTCGTATTTGCATTTGTGTTTAGCGGTTTTCTAACACCGGCGCATGCTGCAAATGTTGATTATGAAATTGCGACAGATGAGACTTTTGCGCCATTTGAGTTCCAAAACAAAAAAGGTGAACTTATCGGAATCGATATGGATATTCTAAAGGCCATCGCAAAAGACCAAGGTTTTACATATACTGTAAAACCAATGGGCTTTAATGCAGCCGTTCAAGCGCTTGAAGGAAATCAAGTGGACGGTGTCATTGCTGGTATGAGCATTACTGACGAACGTAAGCAAAAATTTGACTTCTCCGCTCCGTATTTTGATTCTGGCGTTGTCATGGCAATTAAAAAAGACAATGATGACATCACATCATACAAAGATTTAAAAGGGCAGAAAGTGGCTGTTAAGACAGGTACAGAAGGCTATGCTTTTGCAGAAAAAAATAAAGACAAGTATGGCTACACGCTTGTACCATTTGATGATTCAGCAAGTATGTACGAGGACGTTAAAACTGGAAATTCAGCTGCTGCGTTTGATGATTACCCCGTACTTGCCTACGGTGTTAAAATTGGAAATGGTTTAAAAATCGTAACTGACAAAGAAAGCGGCGCTCAGTATGGCTTTGCTGTAAAGAAAGGTCAAAACGCCGAATTGCTTGAGAAATTTAATCAAGGTTTAACGAACATTCGTGCAAACGGAACATATGATGATATTTTAGATACGTACATCGGTTCTGATGTTGAAAAAGATTCATTTTGGGACACACTAATGGCTAGCATGCCAGCTTTACTGCTTGGACTTTGGAATACGATTAAATTAACTTTCATTTCATTATTCTTTGCAGCACTTCTAGGACTTCTATTTGGATTCTTAAAAGTAAGTCGTAACAAGTTTCTCCGAGGCATTGCGACTATCTATGTAGATATTTTCAGAGGGATTCCGCTTATTGTCCTTGCGTTTTTCATCTATTTTGGAATACCGCAAGCATTTGGCTTTAAAATGGATCCGAATTTGGCTGCTGTCTTGACACTAAGCTTGAATGCGGGGGCCTACATTACGGAAATTATTCGTGGTGGTATTTTAGCTGTCGATAAAGGGCAAATGGAAGCAGCAAGGTCGCTCGGCATACCGTACGGGAAAGCGATGACGAAAATTATTTTACCGCAAGCAGTACGTGTCATGGTTCCGAGTTTCATCAATCAATTTGTCATCACTTTAAAAGACACATCTATTATGAGTGTCATTGGAATTGTTGAGCTTACACAATCTGGTAAAATTATTATTGCCCGCACATTTGAAACATCAGGGATTTGGTTAGTTGTCGCGATTATGTATCTCATTGTCATCACGCTTCTCACCAAACTTTCTAATGTGCTTGAAAGGAGACTTTCAAAATGACAAAGTTAAAAATAACAGCTTTAAAAAAGAGTTTTGGAAATAACGAAGTACTAAAAGGAATTGACCTTGAAGTTGCAGAAGGCGAAGTTGTTTGTGTTATTGGTCCTTCTGGCTCTGGGAAAAGTACATTTTTACGTTGTATGAATCAATTAGAGGAAATAAATAGTGGTAAGATTATCGTAGATGATTTTGATTTAACAGATAAACAAACGGATATTAACAAAGTGCGCGAAAATATCGGTATGGTTTTTCAACACTTTAATTTATTCCCGCATAAAACGGTGCTGGAAAATATTACATTTGCTCCAATTGAATTAAAAAAGAAATCAAAAAGCGAAGCAGAAACTTTAGGGCGTGACTTATTAAAACGTGTTGGTTTGTCCGATAAAGAATCAAGCTATCCAAGCGAATTATCAGGTGGACAAAAACAGCGTGTGGCAATTGCGCGAGCACTTGCAATGAATCCTGATATTATGTTGTTTGATGAGCCAACCTCAGCACTTGATCCGGAGATGGTTGGAGAGGTACTAACGGTCATGAAAGATTTAGCAAAAGAAGGTATGACAATGCTTGTTGTCACACATGAAATGGGTTTTGCGCGAGAAGTGGGTGATCGCGTCATCTTCATGGACGGTGGATATATTGTGGAAGAAGGACAGCCAGAAGTGATTTTCGATTCACCTAAGCACGAGCGGACAATTAGTTTCCTAGATAAAGTTCTCTAAAAGATTGGCTTTTACGCCAATCTTTTTTTAGTAAAAACTTAATAATCAAAAGAGAAATTTATATAAAATTCGTTTTTGAATCGCTTTCTTAAAAAAATAGCGATACATTTTGCATAAAAATAAAAAATAGGGCTATTTTTATGTTTATATTTATGGTAAAGTGAGAATACAAAGAGAAAGAAATGAATGAAAACTTATTTTTGGGAACGGAGTGGTCTTATATGAGAGAAAGCCATGCAGAACTTAATAAAATCATTCGAGAGTTAGAACAAAAAGGTATTGTTGTAGAAAAAACAAAATCGCGTACAGATATTTGGAAAGCTTTAAAAGTGAAACAAATGCCTAATGTAAAATTAGGGTTGCGTTAAAGAAATTTAGAAGAATGGCTTTTTAATCCGCATAGGTTTAAAAAGCTTTTTTTTAAGATTTTTTAAATTTTTATATTCGAAATGGCTATTTTAAATGTTTTGTAATCATATAGTGATGTAGATTTGATTTTATTGTTATACAACTTAGCTAAAAATGGTGTATGATAGTTGTATACGGCGATAGTTCAAAAAAAGCTATAGAATGAGGAATAGTGAATGAAAAAAGAAACATTTAAACAAAAATCTATTTATATACATATGGACAATGTCATTAACAACGTCGTGACTAGTGGCATTACTTTTTGTGATTTTATGCAGGGTGTCACACTTCCGCCTGAAAATATTTTGTTAATCAAACACCATATGAAAGACTCTTCATACAATGCTCATACGGCTTTTGATTATCTTGAGTCACATGATTTAGAGCAGTTGCAAAATAGTCAAGGGCAAAAATTTGGTGAGCTTTGTTGGATTGATTTTGAAGATATTGATTTAGTGAATCAACTTTCACCCCAAGAAGTCGCAGAGATGCTTTATCTCGCTCATACGGGAAGACATTTGCGTTCACCTTTTTATTATAAGTTACAAAATAATTTCGTTTATTTAACTCGAAAAGATGGTCGTTATAATAAAACTTATTATCGCAACATGAACCACTTTTATGCGCTTTTAAGCACCGTTATTTCGAAAAAGACCGCTTTAATCTTAAATGAGAAATCATTTTTATCATTAAACAAGCGAAAATATATTCCCACTCCTTCTGTTGACCTACTTAAACGGTTTGCGGATTACTTTAAAGAAGGGGCTTGTATTTCCTTTGCTACTGCAGAGAAAACAAGATCGCAAGTACGTATTCCAATCGGGTTTGGTCTTGATGAGGATATGATGGAAATGTTACATAGTGGTGAAGAACTTTCTTATTCAGAAACTGTGGCGCATTTAGTTTATGATTTAAAGAAAAATGAATGGGTATGCCTTGAAAAATAGATTAAACCTTTACATTTAATCTATTTTTTGTTAGTATAAAACTAACAAACGTTAGTTAAGGAGGCTTTTCAATGTCAAAAGAAAAATTAAAAAAGGCGGCGCTACATTTATTTGCTGAAAAAGGTTACGACGGGACGGCGCTTTCTGAAATAGCGAAGGAAGCAGGAATTAAAACACCATCCATCTATGCGCATTTCGAATCAAAAGAAGCTCTCTACATTGCAGTTTACCGTGAAGTTATTCAAACGGAATTAAATAGTTTCAAAGAGCATAATCGGCAGGAGTTCAAGTCGCTCGAAGCCTATTTTAAAGCCGTTTTTTATGATGCAACAGATTTTGAAACGAATCCAGAAACGAAAAAATTCTTTCAAAGATCCGTCTATTTTCCACCTGCGAGCTTGAAAATGAGTTTAATTCAAGAGACGGAAAGTTATGAGGCACTTACTTTTGAGATCATGGGTACTTTTTTAAACGAATTAAACATGGCGAAAAAAGCAAAAGAGAAATGGATTCATACGTTTTACTGCTTTATTGACGGTTTGAGCGTAGAACATGAATTATACAATAAAATGGAATTTGAAAAAAGACGTGCATCAGCGTTTGACACGTTAAGTTTATTGATGGCACAAGGGGGATCATAAATTGGCTTGGTTTTATCTAATATTAGCAGGGCTTTCAGAAATCGTTTGGGCATTTGGTCTTAAACAATCACACGGATTTACAGTGACAGGATGGAGCCTACTCACAATTATTTTTCTTATTATTAGCTTCTACTTGTTTGCAAAAGCGATGCGAGAGATTCCAATTGGTACGGCGTATGCGGTTTTCACCGGAATCGGTGCCGCGGGTACGGCGCTTATCGGGATGCTCTTTTTAGACGAAACAGCGGGGTTGTGGAAAATTATTTCGCTAATGGTGCTGATTTCGGGGATTATTGGCTTGAAATTAGTTGATGGGAAGGAGGAGAATTAGCATGGAGTGGCTTTTTTTGTTTGTCGCAGGTGTTTGTGAAATGGCCTTTGTTGTCACGATGAAGTTCTCTAATGGGTTTAAAAATGTAAAATACTCGATTTTAACAATCCTGTTTATGGCAGCAAGCCTTTTTCTTCTTTCCTTAGCACTAAAAACGATTCCGATTGGGACAGGCTACGCCATTTGGACTGGAATCGGCGCAGTTGGAAGTGTGCTAGCCGGAATGATTCTCTTCAAAGAACGCAAAAGCACACTAAAATTGCTTTTTATCACAATGATTATCGCCGGAGTTATCGGACTCAAATTAACTTCTGGCGTCTAAATACAAACGAAAAAGAGGTATATACCTCTTTTTCGTTTGTATTTAGAAGAAATTCCTTTTAATCTGTCTAAAACATGGTAAAATAGACTACAGAAATCCAAGTTTCGGAGGGGTTATTTTGAAAACAAAATTAATATTGTTATACGGCGGGAAATCTGCTGAGCATGAAGTATCTATTCAGACGGCTTTTTCGGTCATTAATGCACTTGATTTAAATAAATTTGAAGCGATTCCGATATACATAACGAATGAGGGCGAATGGATTAACGGTCCAGAAATTACAAATAAACTCAGCTTTAGCGAACAATTGCGCTTTGCACCGGCAGAAGCATTTAAACTTGCTGAAAAAGAAGGAGAACTTTCGACAGGCTATGCGGTAAGTCCGGCCGCGATTGCTGATGAAACGGAAAATCTCGTTGTATTCCCACTTTTACACGGGCCAAACGGGGAGGACGGTACGGTCCAGGGCTTGCTTGAAGTTCTAAATGTTCCCTATGTTGGGAACGGCGTGTTAGCATCGGCGTCTGCGATGGACAAAATTGTTATGAAAAAAATATTTGCAGATGCTGGCATCCCGCAACTTCCAGCAGTTGCTGTTAGGCAAATTGATTGGCGCAATTATAAAGATGAAATGGTAACAGATATGGAAGAAGCGCTCATTTATCCAATGTTTGTTAAACCAGCGAATTTAGGTTCAAGTGTTGGAATTAGCAAGGCAACGGACAGACAAGAACTTGTGACCGCAATGGAAGAGGCATTTTTATATGATCGTCGTGTTGTTGTGGAACAAGGTGTTGTGGCACGCGAAATCGAAATGGCGGTGCTCGGGAACGATATGCCGGTTTGTTCCGTACCTGGCGAGATTTTACCAAAAGGTGCAGATTCAAGTTTTTATGATTATAAAGCGAAATATCAAGATAACGATACGACGCTTGTGATTCCAGCAGAGGTTTCGGAAGATGTTCTTAGGAAGCTTAAAAATTATGCGGTTCAGGCTTTTTTAGGTATCGACGGAAGTGGTCTTGTGCGCGCTGACTTTTTCGTAACGGAGAATGAGGATATTTATTTAAATGAAGTGAATACGATGCCAGGATTTACGCCAGTTAGTATGTACCCGTTATTATGGCAGGCGAGTGGCTTAGCTTATGATAAATTGATTGAACAGCTTGTAGAACTGGCGTTAGAGCGTTATGACGTAAAAAATAAATTGAAACATAGTTTTGAAGATTAAAATAGGCAAAGCAGTTTGACTTTCTTGCAAACTGCTTTTTTATGGGAGAAGAGATTTAGTATGAAAAAAACGATTGGACAAATTGCAAAACTCATTACTATTCAGTATGATGAGGCGTTTAGCGACACGCTCATTACAGGCATTTGCTTTGATACAAGACAGATTAAAAAAGGGGACTTGTTTATTCCGTTTGTTGGCGATACTCGTGATGGACATACGTTTGTTAAGCAAGCGATTGAATTAGGTGCAGCAGCAGCTTTTTGGCAAAAAGATGTTCCGCACCCGCCGACAGACTTCCCGGTTATGATTGTGGATGACACACTTTCAGCTTTGCAAAATTTGGCTAAAGAATATTTGGCAGAAGTGAGGCCGACTGTTCTCGCAATTACAGGTAGTAACGGGAAAACGACGACGAAAGATATTGCAAATGCTATTTTTAGCTCAAAATATAAGGTGCATGCGACAAAAGGAAATTTCAATAATCACATTGGACTTCCCTATACCATCTTAACGATGCCAGAAGAAACTGAAGTCGCGATTTTGGAAATGGGTATGAATCATCGCCGTGAAATTGAAAAGTTATCCCTTATTGCAGAGCCAGATATTGCAATTATTACAAACGTCGGGGAGGCGCACATCGAATATTTAGGTTCACGCGATGAGATTTGTAAGGCAAAACTCGAAATTACTGCTGGTTTGAAGGAAAATGGGATGCTCATTTATCCGAATGAAGAGGCGTTAATTGATAAATATCTTGATGGCGCTAAGGGATTTAAGACGGCAACATTTGGACGCGAAAAAAACGCTACGATTTATCCGCTCACAATTGATACGAAGAAAGATGGCACTTCGTTTACGACTAATGTGGCTTCTGATACGCCTATTTTTGTGCCCATCATTGGGGAGCATAACGTGTTTAATACGATGGCTGTCATTTTGGCGGCACAAGCGCTTGAGATTTCGAGTGAAGACGTTCGGGCAGCGCTTAGTACGATGGAGCGTTCAAAAAGCCGCCTAGAATGGCTACAGGCGCCAAATGGAACAATGATTTTAAATGATGCATATAATTCGAGTCCGACGGCGTTACAAGCTGTCTTAAATACGTTTATGCACATGGACTCAGAAGGCAAAGCGAAAAAGATTTTAGTGGCTGATATGCTCGAACTTGGCGATGATAAAGAGCGTTTCCACCGCGAATCAGGCGCCATTTTACAAGAAAGTATTGATGCGGTTTTTGCATACGGAGAAGCGATGGCTGTTTTTTGCGAAGCTGCCGCTAAACAAATTGGTCAAGAAAAAATCCATTATTTTCAAACAAAAGAAGCGCTTCAAAAAGCCGTTATTCAGAATCTTGACGGAAGTGAGTGGTTACTGGTCAAAGGTTCTTACGGAATGGGCTTGAAAGATATTGTAGAAAAACTTATGATAGGGTAATATGCGGTAACTACAAAACAGGAGTTGACAAGAATGGTAGCGAGTTTGTGTATCCATAGTTTTACTGGGACACCCGATGAAATTACGCCGTTAAGCGATTTTTTGAAGAAAAATACGGACTGGGATGTTTTAACACCAACTTTTCCAGGTCAAAACCGAGCTCATTTTTTAAAAAATGCTACGTTCCTAGATTGGCATGTTTTCATCGAAAGTATTCTTACGCAGTTGTTGAAAGAGGACGAGGAAGTGTATATCATCGGCTTTGGCTCTGGCGGCCTTCTAGCAGGCTGGCTAACAAGACATCATCCAGAAGTGAAGAAACTTGGTTTGCTTAGCACATCCGCCAACTATTTAGACTGGCCAAGTCTTGTTTCTGAAATAGCAGAAAAACCAGAATCCGTGCTAAGTCGCTATTTTAAAAAGCTTACGGATGTGCCCAATCAATCAAAAATGCAACTTGCCAAAATGATGGCACACGCCAAACCTGTTTTTGAACACATTGAAGTCCCGACCTTTATCGCCCAAGGTGCAAAAGACGACATCATTCCGGCCGAACAAAGCGTTCAGTTTCTGATGGATGCGATTCAATCGGAAAAAGAGCTGTTAGTACTAAATGAATCAGGTCATTTCATTTGTCAGGACAGTGAGAGCGAGCAATTATTTGAAGCACTACTCCGCTTTCTTACGGAAAAATAGTCCAAAACATCATTAGAAAAGAAACGAAAACCAGGCAAAGCTCCAGAATGCTTGATTTTTGGTTCTTTTCTTTTTCGTGTGTGGACTAAAATGATACTTATTCTGTTTTTTGTTTTCTTTTTTTGTTGGCTGATGTTAGTAGTCCTTGCGCTACAAAATAGGTTATTAAAAAAATCCCTGATACATACCATTTAAAATTCCATAACAATACTAAAAAAATTATTGAAGCTACTGAAGAACTTATTATATAGAAAAATCGATCTCTATTCATTTTTGCCTCCTGTATGCACTTGCCCTTTTTTAACGAACAAATTGTAAGCAACTCAGATGCCATATAAGTTGCATAACTGCGTGCTACACATGCTTTCTATTTTTGACAAGCACATTTATTTGTTAGTGTTGTTAAGCTGTAATACGATTATATGTTAATTATATCACAAATACAGGGTGAGAATATCCTAAATTCTCTATTTGTAGTTCTAAGCATAAATGTCAAAAATGTAGGTTACCAGTTTTGATTAATTGTATTCATTTATTGCCATTTTCCCGTATATTTAAAGCGCTTTCTATATTTTTATTCGCGAAATTGGGGTAGAAATAAGCCTTTCACATTGAAAATAACTAAAATACGTGTTAAAATATAAGACGGATGTTTATTAGGTTAAAAATTACGGCCTAGTGATAATTATGAGGGCTTTTTTTATTTATGTGCATCGAATTTGCTATTTTTGATAGCATTTTTGGAAGGTGCAGAGTGGCATTGATTTTAAAATCAATTTTTTTATGCCATAAAATGAAACTTAGAACGTTTATTTTCATTGAAATATTCGTTTGGAAACATGTAGATGAGAAAATAAAGCTCTCCTACCAAACTTTAATTAGGTAAAGGAGAAATGACATTGACAAAGTTTTCAGAGTTCGGTCTGGACGAAAAAATTGTAAAATCAGTAAAGCGTATGGGGTTTGAAGAGGCAACACCAATTCAAGAAAAAACCATCCCAATTGGGTTAGCAGGAAAAGATTTAATTGGGCAAGCGCAAACTGGTACAGGGAAAACGGCGGCATTTGGCCTACCAATGATTCAAAAAATCGACCAAAAAAATGGGGACGTTCAAGCGCTTATTATTGCGCCAACACGTGAGCTTGCCATTCAAGTTTCAGAGGAGCTATATAAATTAAGCTACGATAAACATGTACGTGTTCTTGCTGTATATGGTGGCTCGGACATCAGTCGCCAAATTCGTTCGCTTAAAAAGAAACCTCAAATTGTTGTCGGAACACCTGGTCGAATTTTAGACCATATTAACCGTCGCACATTGAAGCTTGATAATGTACAGACGCTTGTACTTGACGAAGCGGATGAAATGCTAAACATGGGCTTTATCGATGATATTGAGTCAATTTTAAAAGAAGTACCAAGTGAACGCCAAACACTTTTATTCTCTGCTACAATGCCTGACCCAATTCGTCGTATTGGTGAGCGCTTTATGCACGACCCAGAAATGGTTCGCATTAAAGCAAAAGAAATGACGGCCCTTTTAATTGAACAATTCTTTATCAAAGTTCATGAAAAGGAAAAATTTGATGTTTTAAGTCGTCTTCTTGACGTACAATCTCCAGAACTTGCTATTGTTTTTGGACGTACGAAACGCCGTGTAGACGAGCTTTCAAGAGCATTAGATATGCGCGGATACGTTGCAGAAGGTATTCACGGTGATTTAACACAAGCTAAACGTATGAGTGTGTTACGTAAATTTAAAGAAGGAAAAATTGATGTCTTAGTCGCGACTGATGTTGCCGCTCGTGGACTTGATATTTCAGGCGTAACACATGTTTATAACTATGATATTCCGCAAGACCCTGAAAGTTATGTTCACCGTATTGGACGTACTGGTCGTGCTGGTAAAGAAGGTATGGCAATCACATTTGTTCAGCCACGTGAAATGGGTTACCTTCGTACAGTTGAACAAACAACGAAAAAACGTATGCAACCTCTTAAGCCACCAACTTGGGATGAAGCATTTGCTGGACAACTTCGTGTAGCAACTGAGAAAATCACTGAAATTGTGACAGAAGAAAACCTAGCAGATTATAAAGCTGTAGCTAGTGAGTTACTTGAAAAATATGATGCTACAGATATTGCAGCAGCTATGCTTAAAATGCTTGCAAAAGAACCTGATCAAACACCTGTTCACATTACCGAAGAACGTCCTCTTCCGTCTCGTTATAACGGAAAAGGTGGCGGCGGTAAAGGAAAAGGCGGAAATTACCGTGGCGGTGGCAAAGGTGGCTACCGCGACCGTAACAACAGCGGAAAAGGTCGTCGTGGTTCTAGTAGCGACAGTCGTGATCGTCGCCCGAACAGTGAACGCTCTGGCGGAAAAAGCAACTATAAAAAATCAAAATAACCATTCAAACCACTTGCCATAGGCAGGTGGTTTTAGCTTGAAGAAAGGCCTAAAGTTTACACAACACAAAACAGCACATACAAAATCAGAGGGTTTCTTTCTTTCGTTTCAGGGTATCTGAAAAGAGATATGAAAAGGAGGTACGCCTAATGTTGTACGGTGAGAAAGATAAGAAAAAGGATAAGCGCTATGAGGTACCAATTTTTGGTTCGAAAGAAGAGGGAGAAAAGATCTCAAAATATAAAATAGCAGAAGACGGGATGGACCCGCGGATTGCTTATCAGCTCGTGAAAGACCAACTGATTGATGAAGGAAATGCTAGACAAAATTTGGCGACGTTTTGCCAAACGTATATGGAGCCCGAAGCAGAGCGTCTGATGGCAGAAACACTAGAGAAGAATGCAATTGATAAGTCGGAATATCCGCAAACTGCGGAAATTGAAAACCGCTGTGTGAATATTTTAGCGGACCTTTGGAATGCTCCGCATAGTGAAACGTATATGGGAACTTCAACGGTGGGTTCTAGTGAGGCCTGTATGCTGGGCGGGATGGCGATGAAATTTAGATGGCGCAATTTGGCTTTAAAGCGCGGGCTTGATGTGACGCGTAAAAAACCGAATTTGGTGATTTCGTCAGGCTATCAAGTGTGTTGGGAAAAATTTTGTGTGTACTGGGATATTGAAATGCGGGAAGTACCAATGGACGCAGCCCATTTAAGCATAAATACAAAGAAGGTTTTGGATTATGTAGATGAGTACACGATTGGAATTGTAGGGATTTTGGGAATTACGTATACAGGGAAATTTGATGATATTAAGGAACTTGACCGATTGGTTAGCGAATATAATCAAACGCATGACCATGAGCTTGTGATTCATGTGGACGGGGCGAGTGGGGCGATGTTTGCGCCATTTGTTGAACCAGAACTAGAATGGGATTTTCGTTTGCCAAATGTTGTTTCCATTAATACTTCGGGGCACAAATATGGACTTGTCTATCCAGGTGTGGGGTGGATTGTTTGGCGTAGCAAGGCGTATTTGCCAAAAGAATTAGTTTTTGAAGTGAGTTATCTAGGCGGCAAGATGCCTACGATGGCCATTAATTTTTCGCGAAGCGCAAGCCAAATCATTGGGCAGTATTATAACTTCTTGAGGTTTGGATTTAGTGGTTATCAGGAAATCCACGAACGAACAAAAAAAGTAGCGCTCTTTTTAGCAAAAGAGATAAGCAAAACGGGTTTATTTGAAATTTATAACAATGGTGAAAATATCCCAATTGTTTGCTATAAGTTGAAAGAAGATGCGGAGGTAGAGTGGACGCTATATGATTTGGCTGATCGATTGCTTATGCGAGGTTGGCAAATTCCAGCGTATCCACTACCGAGTGAGATGAGCGACACGGTGATTCAGCGCTATGTTTGCCGAGCAGATTTAGGGTTTAACATGGCAGAAGAGCTGGTAGCGGATTTTAATGATGCCATTACTGAGCTAAACGAAGCACGGATTTTGTATCATAATCAGGATGATAAAAAGACGTATGGATTTACACATTAAAGGAAAAAGCCACAGGGTATCTAACCCTGTGGCTTTTAGAATGAAGAAAAATGCATCCTTCTCCTTCTGGAAAGTGTGTTTTCTTTGGTCTAATCTCACCTTTTGTGGGAGGATTTTTTATGTATATTTAGCTTAAAAGTTCATCGAATCGACACACACTTTTTTGAAAAAATATGGTACATTAAAATTGTAAGAAAAATACATAATAAGCGAAAGAACAACTGTCTCAAAACGTTGGATTTTAAGAGGAGTTGATAAAATGAATGAGGAAATTGTAAATGATTCAAAGGTAGCCCAAGACTTTGCCAACCAATTTCAACAACAAACAGATATGGAATTTAAACCAGTTGTTCAAATTGATTATTCGAGTAGCCCAGCTGTGAAAGATATCAAAAAAATTTTAAAACATTCAGAAGCGGTTGTGAAAAAATTTTCTGCACAAGTTCAAAAAGATAGTCAAACCATCCAAAGTATCAGTGATGCACTCGAAAAGACAGATATAAATGAGGCGAAAAAATATGGGGGGTAACGAACGAACCGACCAAGTGATTCGACTAAAGAAAGAATTGATTCAAAAAAATGAAGAATTATCAGATATCGAAAAAGAAGCCCGTGAAATCGATCAGCTCTCGGAAGAACTTGTCGATTGGATAAGAAAAGAACGTCAGTTAAGGGAAGAAGTTCTTTTCTTTAGTGAAGGAACCAGGGCAAGAAGGTTTGAAGAGCAACGAATGGATCAACTATACCATGAAGAGTTAGGGCATCGTTATCTTTTTCAGGATATGAAAGAGAGTTATATGGACTATATTCAAAAATTAAAACAAGAAGTTTCCGTACTTGAAAAAGAATACCAAATAGCTCAAAAGAATGAAATGAGTGATGATTATGCCGAGAATTAGTAAAAGTGAGTTATCATCTGCGAAAGAAATGACTCAAAAATCGAGATTAGAGATTCTAAACAAATTTGGGAAATTTGAAACGGAAGTGAAAGAGTTTGAAGGAACCCACAAGTTAAAAGGAACGAGTTGGGATTCGGCTAAACGACATTTCGGTGAGTATATTCCAATTTCAGATGGTATTTTCAATGCACTAGCAGACTTCGGAGAACGTTTTGAGCAGTACCTCGCTGCTTTTGAGAGCGAAGTAGGGTCTCCTAAAAATAAATTAGATACAGCCGATTTAGAGGACTTAAATGATCGTCTAAAAACCGTTAAAGCTTCGAAGGCACAAGTGCTTGAAATGATGAAAAGTAAAATTACGCAGTCGTATGTTGCAGGTGGTTATTCAGGTTCCGTTGGGCAGAGCTTTGACAATGCCATGGAAGATATTAATAAGGATATTCAAATTTTAGAAGATTATCGTCGTTTTGAATCGAGTCATGCCTCTGACTTCTCTGCAGTTAGTGAAATATGGGATCATATCGATACCTACCTAGATCGTTTGAAAAAAGATGGGAGATACGATGCTTCTTCCAATACATATCAATCGGTTGACTTTAGTCAAGAAAAGTTTTATAAAGAACTAAGTCGTTATAATGTGAGTCAAAAGGATCATTATGAAGTGCAACGCATTGCCGTCAAAACGAATCACGGCTATACGTATGAGTATCGTCTGTATAAAAATGGGCTTTATGACCCTGAAGCTACCGATAAATTTAATCAATTGCAGAAAAAAGCAGAAATGGACCAAGCAAAAGATTTCTTTAAAGAGGTTGTAGGAATCAATGATTATATCCGAATGGTGGACGGGATAGATCCGCTAACCAGTAAAAAAATCACAAATAATGAGCAAGCCATTTCGTCCTTGATGTTTCTTCTAACAGTTGTGACAGAAGCCACTGCTCTAAAGGTTTTGAAGAATATGGGGAAAGGAAATAAAGCTCTAGAAGGAGTTAAATTAACTAAAGAAGACTCAATAGTATTGAAAAATAGTAAAGGTTATCAGTATTTTGATGATCAATTAGGTAGTTTGAAAAATAGGATCGACATAAAAAAATATGAATCTGCAGAAAGTGTTAATAATTGGTGGAGCGAAAAAGGTTATGCTTCGCCTCCATATACACCGAAAACAGTGATACAAGATATAACACTAAAGAAACCTGAGAAATTTGTGAGAGTTTATGATAAAGAAAATTCAGGATTAAAAGGTGGTTGGCTCATGAGAGAAGAGGATGTACAAGGGTTAACACAAAAACAAATTCAAGAAAAATTTGCACTTCCGACGACACCTATTTTTGTTGGAGAAGTAAATCTTCCAGCAGGTACACAACTAAGAATGGGAGAGGTTAATCCACTTTTTGGGCAAAAAGGTGGGGGAATCCAGTTTGATTTGAAACAACAATTTGTTGGAGAATTTAAGGAGATTGGAACTATAAAAGATTGGAGTTCATTAGAATGAGATGTGAAGAAAATCAACTATTTTTAGAAAATGTAAAAATTGAATTTAATGAGCGTATTGATTGTATTTTGGAACAAGGAGATAGAATATATATTTTGTTAGATATTTCTCCCAAAGCAGAATTAGATTACAACGACTATCATAATATTTATTCTTATTCAACAGAGGGCAAATTAAATTGGCAAATTCAACCGAGACCTCAGGGTGATGAAGCAGTTTATACGATGATTAACTTCAACGATGGAAAGTTACACGCTAATGATTTCTTAGGTAGAAGATATTTAGTGGATGAAGAAACTGGGGTTCCACATGCAATGAAAATTACAAAGTAGGATAATTATTTTTAAAATAGCAAGGAAGCGTAAAATGAAAATCACAGGTGGAAAGGTGCTAACTAGTAGCTAGGGTTCACCAATTAAGTTGCCAATAGCTAACAAAAAAACTAAGAGTTAGAATAAAGGGGTATTATAGAACTGTTGAGACGACTGAAGAGGTTACCGTTTATCGAGCCTTTGGTGTATATGCAGATGCAGGTGGTGGCTTCACAACTAGTCCTGCTCAATCCCGAATAAATGCAAAAATAGAAGTAGCTCTCTTACCTGAGTGGAAGAATACCCGTATGTATTAAGTGGAATTTGTTATTCCAAAGGGAGAAAAATTAAATATAGTAAAAGTAGCACCTAAAACTATTCCGGGAGTTGGAACAAAATTGGTTGGTGGAGTTGATCAAATATTGATGCCACAAGATTGATCTTTAAACTGGATTAGAAAAATAAGACCTATACCAAATAAGGAGTGAAAAAATGGATAGGTTAATCAATGATTGCGTAAAAGTTATGGATTTAATTAATCAAGAATTCCCTTCACAAAAACAATATGCAGGTATCATCAAAAATATTTATGATATTGTAGATCAAATTCTTTATTTCGCTAAAAAAGATGAAGTCTTAGATAAGAATATCAATTGGGACAGCTTAGTCAGACAATTTGTAGATGCAACGACACAATATAGAAGCCCTATAATATTGGGATTTGAGAAAATTAAAGATGATTTAATGCTGATGCAGGAGACAACTAAATGAATAAGCAAGAAGAAATAAAAAATCCAGCTTTATTATCAATTATAAAAGCTATTAAGAAGAGTTAAGAAATCCCAATTATTAGTTCCTGCAAAAATTCATGAAGAAAATAAATATCATTAAAATTACAGATGAAAAAGGAAATGAGTTTATTCCCGTTTTTACTGATTGGGATAATTTGCAATTAAATCACGAGTTTTCTCAAGCGGTCTTTTTTCCTCTGAAGGATTGTTTAACAGTTATTAGAAATGATCAATCACTTTATGGAACTGTAATCAATCCTTATAGTGATAATTTAGTTATAAGTAAAGAGACTTTAAATCTTATTAGTGAAGATTCTAATATAATGAAAAATGAGAATGTATAATTTGGGATACCCAGTGAGCTCCCAGAAAAATTGATGAGTAAACTAATCCACTATTTTACGGAAAACCCAGTAATCAACGCTGCATTTTTAATTCAATTAATCCGTGAAAAAGTAAATAAGAGCAATTTATTAGTCATTGATAGTAGTGACGAAAATAATTTAAAAGAATTAATCTCTTTTTCAAACACCTAAATAAAGGTGAAATTTTTGATATTGTCAATCTATACTTCATAACTACTAGAACAAAAAACTAGTAGGCAGGACCATGAACTTGGCTTGCCTACTAGTCTTAATATCTTTTCAGTTTACGCTTCTTGTTCAATTAAACTTTGGTTGTCTGTTTTAAAGCGTTTGTTTTTTCTCAAATACATTGTCCCAATTAGTAGGAGGTTGAATAAGATGAAGATGACGAACAGGATAATGGCGCTATGCACATAAACCGAATTTCCTAACCCAGCAGAAATCGCTTGTCTAAATCCGTAAACGGAGTAGGACATTGGAAGGAAAGGATGGATAAAGTTAAAGAATGAATTAGTAAGTGGCATAGGGAATGTACCGCCAGCACCGCCGAGTTGCAAGACGAGTAGTACCATTGCAATAAATCGTCCTGGATTTCCAAAACTCATCGCAAGGAACATCACAAGGAACATGTATGTGAGCGAAGTGAGAATCGAAATCGTAATGAACTGCGCAAGATTTTCAACACCAAGACCGAGCATGAGCATAATCACATCTAAAATAATTGCTTGTAAGACCGCAGCGACAAAACCAATCGAAAATTTGCTAAACCACCAAGAAAGACCACTTGTTGGCGTCATGGAAGGACGACGGATTGGGAAGATGAAATTAAATACTAATGCCCCCACATAAAGCCCAAGAGACAAGACGTATGGTGCTAAACCGTGTCCGTAGTTTGGAACGTGACTAACTTTTTCCTCAGAAAGTTTAGTTGGAGCTGCGAACATGTTATACGTTTTATCAGTCGCTTTCGCATCGTTCACTTGCTCTGCGCCGTCACCCAGTTTATCAGAAAGCTCTTTTGAACCACTACCAACTTGGTTTAAACCGGTGCCAAGTGTCCTCGAGCCGTCCGCCAGTTGTCCTGCCCCGTCACTAATTTGACCGGCCCCACTAGAAAGTTGCGAGGTACCATCATTTAATGCGGTAAGTCCATTTGCGAGCGCATTTGTTCCAGCGTATAGTGTTGGAAGCTGTGCGGAAAGTTGATTTAGTCCGCCGCTTAGTGCGTTCGCACCGTTTGAAAGGGTGGAAGATCCTGCTGCTAATTGCGCACTAGCGCCGTTTAAAGCTCCGTTGTTGCTAGATAACGTTTGGAGTCCACCATTTAAACTACCTAGTCCCGTTGTAATTTGTTGTGACCCATCTGTTAACTTCGTTACGCCATTTGAAAGATCTGGCACGTTTGCTTGTAATTGGCTTGTACCGTTAACAAGTTGAGTGCTGCCGCTTTTCGCTTTAATGGCACCTGCTTTTAGTTGATTTAACCCATCAGCGAGGGTTTGCATTTTAGTAAGTGAGTTTTGAGTTGAGGCTGTTAGCGTGTTGACGCCGGCTGTTACTTTTGGTGCCCCATTATTTAATTGCGTGATACCATCTGATAATGCTTTCATCGAAGGAAGCGAATTTGTAATTTGTGTGATGGCTTTATCAATTTCTTGATTTTGAGCGGTGTTAACGCTATTTACTCCACTTTTAGCGCCTTGTTTAGCGGCTGCAATGATTTCGCTTGCTTCTTTAGAGTTTGGGTCAATTCCAGCTTGTTGTATTGCTTGGTTGACACCTTGATCGATGGCAGAATCATAGGAAGATGTATTGCTTGCTTTTAATGTTTCAAGACCAGATTTAAGCGAAGCTAATTGTTGTGATAGCGCATTGTTGTCACCAGTTCCGGTCGCATTAACATTTGCATTTAGTTGTGCGATGCCTGCTTCAAGTTGCCTAGCACCAGTTTCTAATGCTTTTATATTATTTTGTGTTTCGGCGGAGTTCCCCGCTTTAATACTTGCTTCTACGTTTTGAGCAGCTTGATCAAGCCCAGATACCAATTGGCTGATGCCGCTATTTAAGTCTTTTTGGCCGCTTGCAAGTTGGTTGACACCACCTGATAAGGCAGGAAGTTGTCCTTGTAGCTGACTTAAACCGCCATTTAGCTGGTTCATTGCGGGATACAATTTGGTCGCACCGTTTGCTGACTGGCTCACACCATCTGTATATTGATTTAATTTAGCACTGAAGGTACTTTGTCCGCTTTTTAAATCATTTGCGCCATTTGCGATTTTGTTTGCGCCGTCTGTCAGTTTACCAGAACCTTGAATGGCTGCCCCGACTGCGACATTAATTTGGTCGGCGCCGTTCTTCAGTTTTGTTGCCCCGTCATTTGCGCTCTCTGCCCCGTTTTTAAACGTAAGCGTACTACTTGCAAGTTTGTTTAAGTTGTCGGTAATCGTTTTGTTCCCGTCTGCTAGTTTCGCTGTGCCGTCATGTAATTTTTGCGCGCCACTAGCGGCCTCAGTCATGCCTACTCCAACTTCTTTAATTTGTGCAAAAACACTTTTGGCGTATTCTTTTGTGACACTTGTTGCGACTTCATTTTTAAGTTGGTTAGCGCCTTGCTCTGTCACGACTTCGCCAATGTAGTTTTGTGATGGATTAATTTTATAGCTTAAATCCATTTGTTTAGGTTTGTCATCTAGTAGTGTGGAGGCATTTTTGGAGAAGTCTTTAGGAATTGTGACTACCATGTAGTATTTCCCGTTTTCTAATCCTTTTTCGGCATCAGATGCACTGACAAAATTCCAATCTAAGTCATTATTTTTCTTTAAATTATTTACAAGTTCATCGCCGACATCAAGCGTTTTTCCCGCGTAGTTTACTCTTTCGTCTTGATTTACAACGGCAACAGGGAGGTCGCCTGTTTTACCGTAAGGATCCCAAACGGATTTCAAGAAAAATGCACCATATAAAATCGGAATAAACAAAATAACAATGGAAGAAATAAGTAAAATCTTATTATTAAATAATCGTTTCCATTCGTTTTTAAACACTTCTATCATCACCAATCTAAAAATGTAATTCAGGGTTAATTTCGTTCCAGTTTGTGTAAGGCAGTTTATCACGGCCAAGTGTTTCTAACAGTAAATCGGCGACCGTTTGTTTCTTTAGCGCTTCTTTCCAAACTTGGTCAGCCGCACTAAACGCATGTGTTAAAATCGTTTCGCCTTTTTCTGCAGCTTCTTTTCGGATGTCGCCAAACACCTGTTTAATCAACCCGCTGTTAGGGTAAGAATTTGTTTCGCCCTCAACAGCTTCAACAATCTCGAATAAACTGATTTGCTCAGGACTTCTTGCCAAAAAGAAACCACCGTTATTTCCAGGAACGGACCTGATAATGTTTTTTACAACTAGTTTGCGCATGATTTTTTTTAAGTAAGAAGGAGAGACAAGTAGGCGTTCGCTAATCGCGTCTGATGCGAGTGGTGCTCGGTTATCTTGTGTAGAAAGTAGCGTGATAATACAAACGGCTTGCTCAAGCCCTTTCGTGAGTTTCATCATGTTCACCTCGATTTGTTTAAAAGTACTTTAGGGATATCTCATATCCATCATGGATATTTAAAGTCTATATTGATTATAAACCCATTTTCAGAAAATGCAAGAGAAAAAACTCTTTTTTTTGAAAAAAATAAGTCTTTCCTTTACGAATGAACTAGGCTATAATGATATAGTTTGATAAACACGTAGTTCGAAACCATCCTACGTAAAAAAACTAGGGAGTGCAAAAAAATGAAAATAAAATTAATTACGGTTAACGCCATTGTGGCTGCGCTATACGTCATTTTGGGCTTTTTAATTCAGCCCATCGCGTTTAGTGCCATCCAGTTTAGAGTGCCAGAATTGTTTAACCATCTCATTGTATTTAGTAAAAAGTATTTTTGGGGAGTCGCGCTAGGCGTGCTCATTACCAATCTGTTTTCGCCACTAGGCTGGTATGATTTAGTCTTTGGTGTCGGACAATCTGTTATATCCATGCTTTTGATGTTTGGCATTATGAAATATGCGAAGGGAACCATTTTGCGTATGATTTTAAATACGCTCCTATTCTCCTTTACCATGTTCATCATCGCCTTTGAACTGCATTTAGCCTTTGGATTACCATTTTTCTTCACTTGGTTAACATGCGCAATTGGCGAACTAACGGTGATGGGAATCGGCATTCCACTAATGTACTTTATTAATAAACGTGTGAAATTTAAAGAAATGATAGAATAAAAACTTCCAGCGTTCATAGCAAATGGACGCTGGAAGTTTTTTATAGTTATATTTTCTAGGAAAAGTACAAATAAAACACATTAATTTATTACATTTGTATCCATCGTTTCCTTTTTATTGTATAATATAGTATGAAGCGTTTTCAAAAAATAGATTTGTAAAAGCTTGATGGCATAAGAAAAGCGCCGAAAACAGCGCTACTTAAAAAGTTGATTACGGACAAAGCCTTATTTTAACTTGCTATGTTGTGTTGAATGATTCCAACAAATACATTATACCAAATCCATTGTATTTTGCAAGCTATAAATGGAGTTTTCACTAGAAATCTAAGTTTTATTTTTTGAATAATGTTTCAGAAACCATCAAAGGTTATATCACTAGAAGAAAAGAGGAACTCGAATGAAAAATTACACAATTGGCTTGGATATTGGAACAAATAGCGTTGGATGGGCTGTTTTGACGGAAGATTATAATCTTGTTCGCCGTCGCATGAAAGTGAGCACAAATACGGGAATAAAAAAAGTTAAGAAGAATTTTTGGGGTGTTAGGCTCTTTGATGAAGGTCAAGTTGCACAAGACACACGTCTAAAACGCACAACTCGTCGAAGACTACGACGCCGGAGAAATCGCCTGATTTATTTGCAAAATATTTTTATGAACGAAATGATGAAGTCGGATGAGAACTTTTTCGCGAGACTAAATGAGAGCTTTTTAGTTGCAGATGATAAGAATAATCCTAGGCATCCTATTTTTGGGACGATAAAAGAAGAAAAAGAGTACCACGAAAAATTTCCAACAATTTATCATTTACGACAATTTTTAGCGGATTCAAAAGAGAAGGCTGACTTACGTTTAATTTACTTAGCGTTAGCACACATTGTGAAATTTCGGGGGCATTTTTTAATTGAGGGAGAATTAAATCTTGAAAATAATTCTATTCAAGAAAATTTCCAACATTTTTTAAACATTTACAATGAAAAAATAGATGCTCAAGTACAGGTAATTGATAAACATTCTTTACTAAAAAACATAGAAAATATTTTGAAAGATAAATTAGCAAGAGCAAAAAAGGTTGAGCAACTGCTTAGCTTATTCCCTGTTGAAAAGTCAAATGGGATGTTCGGCCAATTTTTAAAACTTATCGTTGGAAATCAAGGGAACTTTAAAACAATATTTAAATTAACAGAAGATGCAAAAATTCAATTTAATAAAGAAGAGTATGACGAGGACTTGGAAGAGCTATTAAATCGAATTGGTGATGAGTATGCGGATCTTTTTGTAGCTGCTAAAAATGTATATGAAGCGATGGAACTTGCCAATATTTTAACTACGAATGATGTCGAGACAAGAGCGAAATTATCGAGTTCGATGATAAAGCGGTATGAGGAGCATAGGGATGATTTGAGTGCACTGAAGAAATACGTAAAGTTACATTTGCCGCTTGAATATGGCGCTCTTTTTAAAGATAAAAAACAAAATGGATATGCCGGATATATTGAAGATAAAACGACTCAAGCTGATTTCTATTCTTTTTTGAAAAAAAAGCTTTCTGGAAGTGTGGGAGCAGACATATTTCTTACTAAGATTGAAAATGAAAATTTCTTAAGGAAGCAACGAACATTTGATAATGGTGTCATTCCGCATCAAGTTCACTTAAAGGAATTACAAGCAATTATAAAACAACAGTCAGCTTACTATCCTTTTTTAGAAAAAGATAAAGAAAAAATAGAAGCAATTCTCACGTTTAGAATACCTTATTATGTAGGACCACTGGCGAAGGGACAGAGTAGATTTGCGTGGCTAGAACGGACTACAGAACAAGCAGTCAGACCATGGAATATGAATGAAAATGTAGATTTAATAAATTCAGCAGTAGAATTTATTGATAAAATGACCAATTACGATACCTATTTACCAGAAGAGAAAGTATTACCCAAACATAGTATGCTCTATGAAACATATATGGTATATAATGAATTAACAAAAGTTACATACTGTGATGAACGTGGTATAATGCAAAACTTTTCTAGTAGTGAGAAACGAGATATTTTTACAAATTTATTTAAAAATCAACGTAAAGTCACTAAAAAAATGTTAGAAAATTATTTGTTCAATATTTTTGAATTGGATAGTCCTAAAATAAAGGGCATTGAAACGGCATTTAATGCTGGGCTTAAAACTTATCACGATTTTCATAAAGTGGGTATTTCAAAAGAGGTTTTAAATGACCCTCAGAATCAAGAAGTATTCGAAGAGATTGTTAAAATTTTAACAGTTTTTGAAGACAGAAAGATGATTCACCAACAATTGAAAAAATACGAATCGCTTATTTCAAAAGATATAATAAGAAAACTGGAACGTCGTCATTATACTGGTTGGGGACGCTTTTCTAAAAAATTGCTAACGGGGATTCGTGATCACCAGTCTCAAAAAACGATTCTAGATTATTTGATGGAAGACGATGGTGTCAAGAAGAATTTGAATCGTAATTTTATGCAGCTTATAAATGATAAAACGCTATCTTTCAAAGAAACTATTGAAAAATCTAGTTTTGATGAAAGCCCAGATATTGATGAAGTAGTGCAAGCTTTGCCAGGGAGCCCGGCTATAAAAAAAGGAATCCGACAAAGTTTAAAGATTGTTCAAGAACTTTGGGAAATTATGGGCTATCCTCCAACAAATATTGTTGTGGAGATGGCAAGAGAAAATCAAACAACGGGAAGAGGGAAAAGTGCTTCTAAATCGAGGTTGAAAAAACTAGAAGAAGCGCTAAAAGGCAGTATATTAAAGGACAACCCAGTTACAAATGAGGAGTTGCAAAATGATCGATTGTATTTGTATTATTTGCAAAATGGGCGGGATATGTATACAAACGATTCCTTAGATATAAATAAGCTCTGGCAATATGATATTGATCATATTATACCTCAAAGCTTTATAACAGATAATTCTTTCGATAATCGTGTGCTCGTTGCATCTACTAAAAATCGTGGGAAACTTGATGATGTCCCTAGTCAGAGTGTTGTCGATAAAATGAAACCATTTTGGAACTCGCTCCATCGTTCAAAACTCATTAGTGACAGGAAATTAAGAAATTTAACGAAAGCGGAAAGAGGCGGTTTGACGGAAAAAGATAAATTAGGCTTTATTAAACGACAACTTGTTGAAACAAGACAAATTACCAAACATGTCGCTAGCATATTGCAACAACAATTTAACGCTCAAAAAATTTCAGAAGAAGATCAACCAGTTCGCATTATAACATTAAAATCTACCTTAACGAGCCAATTTCGGAAAGAATTTAAATTATTTAAAGTGAGGGAAGTGAATGATTATCATCATGCGCACGATGCGTATTTAAATGGCGTTATCGCGAATACTTTGTTAAAGGTATATCCAAATTTAGAACCCGAATTTGTTTATGGGGATTACCGTAAATTTGATCTCTTTAAAGGACAAAAAGCAACGGAGAAAAAAAGGTTCTATTCCAATATCATGAATTGTTTCAAAGAAGCACTCCAAATTAATGAAGACAGAGAAATTTTATGGGATCAAAAACGTGATATGTTCACAATAAGGAAGGTTTTAAATTATCATCAAATGAATATTGTGAAGAAAACTGAAATCCAAACGGGGAGTTTCTCTAAAGAATCTATTTTAGAAAAAGGTCCATCAAAGAAATTGTTTCCACGGAAAACCGGTTGGGATACAACGAAATATGGTGGCTTTGATAGCCAAAATGTAGCCTATTCCGTCTTATTTTCTCACGAAAAAGGGAAAAATCGAAAAGTCATAAAGGCGCTTATAGGTATTACCATTATGGAACGAACGGAATTTGAAAAGAATTCAACTCAATTTTTAAAAGATAAAGGGTATATAAACCCTATTCTACAGTTAAAGCTACCTAAATATACTTTGTTTGAGTTCCATGATGGTAGACGGCGAATGCTTGCAAGTGCCGGTGAAGCTCAAAAAGGGAACCAAATGATACTACCTAATTATTTAATCGAGTTATTGTACCACTCGAAAAACTATTTGAATAATTCTTTTGATGCGGATGAGAGTTATGCATACATAAAAAGGCACCTAGAAGATTTCCCGGAAGTATTATCTACTGTCAAAGTTTTTGCGGAACAATACACTTTAGCACCTAAGCGATTAGAACAAATTGAGGCATTGTATGAGAAAAATAAAGACGGTGATATTAAAATGATAGCTGCTTCATTTGTAAATTTAATGCAATTCAATAAGATGGGGGCTCCTGCTAAATTTGAATTTTTTGGTGAGCCAATTGATCGAAATCGCTACACGAGTGTAACAGAATTGCTAAATGCTACAATCATTTACCAGTCTATTACAGGTTTATATGAAACGAGAAGGAATCTAGGTGAATAAATGGGGTTTCGGACTATTGTTGTAAATAAACATTCAAAATTGTCTTATAAAAACAATCATTTAATTTACCGAACATCAAGTGAGCAAGAATTAATTCACCTTTCAGAAATCGATATTTTATTGCTGGAAACGACAGATATTGTAGTGACAACAATGCTGATGAAAAGGTTAGTTGATGAACAAGTTTTAGTTATTTTTTGTGATGAAAAACGATTACCAACTGCCCAGTTGCAACCATTTTACGCTCGTCATGATAGTAGTCTCCAGCTTGCTAAACAAATCGCCTGGCAAGATTCTCATAAAAAAATTATTTGGACGGAGATTATATCACAAAAAATTTTAAATCAACAACAATACCTTACTCAATTAGAAAAGTATGAAAAAGCTGAGGCATTAAAGAAATTGCATAATAGTTTAGAACAATTTGATCCTTCTAATCGGGAAGGTCACTCAGCGCGTATTTATTTTAATAGCCTCTTTGGAAAAGATTTTACGAGAGAATCAGAAATGGCGGTAAACAGCGCTTTAGATTATGGTTATACACTATTAATGAGTATGTTTGCAAGGGAAGTTGTAAAGTCAGGATGCTTAACTCAATTAGGTCTAAAACATGCAAATCAATTCAATGATTTCAATTTAGCTAGTGATATAATGGAGCCATTTCGTCCGTTAGTCGATCAAATTGTTTATACGCATAGAAACGAGGAATTTCTAGTTATAAAACGAAGGTTGTTTGATTTATTTGAGAATCATTACTTATACCGTAACCAGCAAATGTTTTTAACAAATATCGTTAGTGATTATACTAAGAAAGTAATCAAGGTCTTAAACAAAGAAATAGAAAGGGTTCCGGAATTTAGGATATGAGTTATCGATTTATGCGAATGATGTTAATGTTTGATATGCCAACAGATACAGCTGAGGAAAGAAAGAGCTATAGGCAATTTCGTCGCTTCTTAATAAATGAAGGCTTCATTATGCACCAGTTTTCTGTATACAGTAAAATTCTATTAAATGGGTCGGCCAATACAGCAATGGTAGGGCGTTTAAAACAACATGCACCTAAGAAAGGATTGATTACATTATTGACAGTTACGGAAAAACAATTTGCTAGAATGATTTATCTAAGCGGTGCAAAAGATAGTAGTGTGCGAAACACAGACGCAAGAATCATTTTTTTAGGAGAGGATTATGGTGAATATTAAATTTCCGTTATTGGAAAGGCCGATTGAAATTTTTCCAGGAACTGTGTTAGTCATTGAAAATGTAAAATTGTTTTCGAAAACTGTACAACATTTTTATCAGTATGAGGAAGATAATGTATTAAAATTATTTGATGCAAAATATACCGCTTTGAGAAAAAATGAATTAATGCTTATTACTGATATTCTAGGGTTTGATATTAACTCTCCAACAACTTTAAAATTAATTTACGCGGATTTAGAAGAGCAATTAAATGATAAACCAGAAGTGAAGTCGATGATAGATAAATTAACTGCGACAATCGGCGAATTAATTGGCTACGAATTAGTAGAACATGAACTTGATTTAGAAGGAGACGAGATAACAGTTTCGGAGTTATTTAAGGCACTTGGAATCAAAATCGAAACAAAAAGTGATTCATTCTTTGAAAAAATCACTGAAATTGTCCAAGTGTACAAATATCTATCCAAGAAAAAACTTTTAGTTTTAATAAATGTTTGCTCTTATTTAACGACAGAAGAAATGTTAGAAATCATAAATTACATTTCATTAAATCAAGTAAAAACTTTAATGATTGAGCCAAAGCAAGTTATTGGGTGTGAGCAATTTGTTTTGGATGAAGATTATTTTTTAAGCTACCATCAACCATCGAGCCTTTAAAACTAGAAGAAAAAGATAGCTTTTTCCGTCATTTCAGTGTAAATTTAAAGTAAACTTATTCTTTAACACGAATCATCAAAATATAAGCCCTGCTATAGGCTGAGTAGCGCGATTACGAAACTTTGAAAAAAACTACGAGTTTTAGAGCTATGTTGTTTTGAATGATTCCAAAACGGATGAAGCGTAATGACGGTATCTCTAGCTGTTTTAGAGCTATGTTGTTTTGAATGATTCCAAAACGTCAATCTTTATTGAAGAACTCTAATTCTTGTTTTAGAGCTATGTTGTTTTGAATGATTCCAAAACAGAGCTATTTTTAATAAGGCGGTTGCTTTAGTTTTAGAGCTATGTTGTTTTGAATGATTCCAAAACCTTGGAAAAACTTTCCCGAAACTTTACTTTGTTTTAGAGCTATGTTGTTTTGAATGATTCCAAAACAAACATGTTGAAAGAAGTTAGCGCAGAATTGTTTTAGAGCTATGTTGTTTTGAATGATTCCAAAACACCTATCCCGCTTTATGCAAAAGAAGCGCTGTTTTAGAGCTATGTTGTTTTGAATGATTCCAAAACGTTTCTCGATTGTCCCGATAAGTCTTGCCAGTTTTAGAGCTATGTTGTTTTGAATGATTCCAAAACTCAGTGAGTTGCCGCGTGGAGATAACACGTGTTTTAGAGCTATGTTGTTTTGAATGATTCCAAAACGAAATTACAGAACTTTATAAATAAGTTATAGTTTTAGAGCTATGTTGTTTTGAATGATTCCAAAACGTGTCAAAAATGCCATATGAACTACCTGAAGTTTTAGAGCTATGTTGTTTTGAATGATTCCAAAACAAGCAGAAGCGAAGAAACAAGAAAGAAAAGGTTTTAGAGCTATGTTGTTTTGAATGATTCCAAAACCTTATATGCGTTCAGATGGCTCGATGCGCAGTTTTAGAGCTATGTTGTTTTGAATGATTCCAAAACCGATGCGGAACTACAAGAGCTGTATGGTGTGTTTTAGAGCTATGTTGTTTTGAATGATTCCAAAACAAAAATAGAAGCCCCTTCACCATTTAGTGAGTTTTAGAGCTATGTTGTTTTGAATGATTCCAAAACCGGAATTTCTGTTCCACCTTATGACCGCCAGTTTTAGAGCTATGTTGTTTTGAATGATTCCAAAACTTGTAAAGTCCCGTCATTCGTCCCGTATCGGTTTTAGAGCTATGTTGTTTTGAATGATTCCCAAATAATCAGTGCAAATTTTCTTGTCATGCTAGAAGTTTCTGGGCATGTTGGAAGAGATGTAATTATTCTGTAAAAACATACATCCAGTAAAAATACCATATAATAAATGGTTTTTACTGGATGTATGTTTTTTATTCATACGGTTTTACTTCTCGAGTGGCGGCTAAATTGTAAAATGCGAAGTGGGAATCATGATTTTGTTTAGAAGTTTCTTTTATAGGGACTCTAATTGTTAATATCGCCGTTTCAATTCTCCCATTTTTATTAGCGCTTTTTATCAGAATGTCATTTTTGCCAGCTTTTAAATTAGAAATCGTAAACTGGTGGCTTTCCGTAAAAGTATGCTCCGTCATTTTCTTGTTTTGAAAAGCATACGATACTTTTACCGCAGAAGTTGTTCCAAACATAACGGTTGCTTGATTTTTAGCATTCATTATGACATAAGGTTCCTCAAACGTATAGTCATCAATTAAAAACATATCAGAAAGTTCTTCGGCCGTTTTAGTCGAATAGGTAATCTCAGATTCTGGTGTAGGTGCAGCTTTTGCAAGTGGAGCGACCCAGCAAAGTACAGCAAATACGATGACCGAAACGACAAATAAATGTGATTTTTTTCGCATTCTAAAACCCCCTAGAATGGTTAGTAAACCCATGATAGCATAAAATTATGGACAAACCATGAACAAAGTCTTTTATTGTGAACTAAAATACAGTATGATGAAATAAAAAGGAGGGGCTTTTGTGGAATTAAAACAATTAGAAAAACAGTTACCAACAGAAATTAAAACAGTGTGGCGTCAAACGTATGGGATTAGTGGTGCCTTTTTACTGCTTATTTCTGTTGCACTTTTTATTATTTTTTATTTTGCCGATATTAATCTTATATTTAGTTTGATTGGTTTTTTTGTAACAATCGCTTATTTTTTATTTTGCTATCTATTTCTTATCCCGTTTAGATGGAAAAGGTGGAGCTACCAAATTCGTCACGATGAAATTGAAATTCAGCACGGCATCATTTTCAGAAGTCGTATTTTAATCCCAATGATTCGTATTCAGCATGTCGAAACAGCGCAAGGACCACTTTTACGTATGCAAAATTTGGTGTCGCTTTCCATTACAACAGCAGCAGGAGCTCACGTGATTGAAGCGGTTAATGCCTCAATTTCAGATGAGCTACGCCATCACATCTTAGAGCTTGTAAAGGTGGCGAAAGAAGATGTTTGAGGAAAGAAAACTGCATCCGATTGCACTGATTAAAGAAGTTATTGTAAATGTGAGACAAAATATTGTTCCTATTTTCGTCGGTTTTTTCTCGGCATTTCAGGCGATTCGTAATAATGGTTTTTTGCCAATGTGGCTTTTAGTTCTGATTGTAATTTTACTAGCCTTGCTTATTTTAGCACCGGCTTTTATGAAATATTTGACGTATCGTTATACGCTTGAAGAGGAAGGCATTCGGATTAAATATGGTTTCGTGTTTCGAAAAAATATTTACATTCCGTATGAAAGAATTCAAACGATTCAAGAGAAACAATGGTTTTTCTACATACCATTTGATGTGACGCAAATCCTAATTGAAACTGCTAGTACAAAAGGAAAGGCTGAAGGGGACTTGTCTGCAGTTCCTAAAAAAGTGGCAACTGAATTGCGCGATTTACGCGAAGGAAAGCGTGAAGAGGCTTCCACAATAGAAGATGATACAGGAAACCCGTTTGACGTTCCAAAATTAAAAGAATCCGATCAGCCTATTCAAACGGTTATGCTTAAAACGAACCAATTGCTACTTATGGCAGTCACTTCAAGTGGGGTGCTCGGGGGATTTGTAATTTTGCTCGCTTTATTTGGTCAATTTCGAGAACTCATACCAGATGAACTTATTTCCGAAAGCTACGATCAAATCGTTAAACTGGGCGTGATAATGTTTGTCATTCTTGCTATTTTGGCACTGCTTATCATGTGGGGCATTTCCATTGTTGCCACACTATTTAAGTATTTCCAGTTTAAATTAAAGCAGTTTGAGAATCATTTAGAAATTGAAAAGGGATTGTTGCAACGAAATCACACGACAATTCGTTTGGAGAGAATTCAAGGCGTCATCATTACTGAATCGCCGTTTCGCCAAATGCTCGGGTTAGTTGCCGTCAAACTCATTACAGCAGGAAGTTCTGGCGATAAGGAGCATTCAGGCGATATTTTAATGCTTCCGATTATGAAGAAAAAAGAGGCGTTGAAAATCATTCAAGAAATGCTACCCCAATATCATGTGCCAAACGAAGGACTAAAACATGCACCAAAAGCAAGTTTAAAACGCTTCATTTGGATTTATTTCATCTGGACGATTATTCCAGCCGTCGCACTTGGCATCCTGTTTTATCCACTCGGGCTAATCGCGCTTATCTTACCGGCACTCGCCGTTTTAAAAGCCATTCTTAGCTACCGCGCCACGGGATTTCATTTCAGAAGCGGAACCGTTCTTTTTCAGTCAAGACCCGTTCTGTCTAAAACAACGCATCTCGTTCGCAAAGAACGCATTCAATCTATGCACGTACGCCAAAGTATGTGGATGGCAAAAAGCAAAACAAACCACATTCAAATCGCGCTTAAATCCGGAAACGGAAATACAGCAGCCTACCTGCGCTATCTAGGTGACGAACAAACGAGTGACTTGTACGCCTGGTATCGCCCTCTGAGCTAAAGCAATTATGCTTTAGCTCTTTTTATATGGCAATTGACGCACTTATCTTTGGTAAGTCACTTTGCTTGCAAAAAAGGTGAAATTTACCTAAAATGAGAAACAGAATTGCTAAAATCAATTTTTATATGACGTCAATCCCTTCTATTTAAATCGGAATAGTTTGATTTTCTGGAGGTCTGACACAAAAAAGGAGCGTTTCAAAATGAAAAAATTACTTGCCGTTTTATTTACATCTCTTCTTGCTGTGGTTCTTGTAGCTTGCTCGAGTTCAGATGGGGGCGATTCAAAATCAGCTGACGATTCATTATATGATCAAGTAAAAAAAGATGGGGTTCTAACTGTTGGAACGGAAGGGACTTATCGCCCATTTACTTTTCATGATAGTAAAACAAATAAATTAACTGGTTACGATATTGATGTAATTAACGAAGTGGCTAAACGTTTAGGACTGAAGACGAAATTTGAAGAAACTCAGTGGGATTCGATGTTTGCTGGACTAAATGCATCGCGTTTTGATGTGATTGCGAACCAAGTGGGCATAAACGCTGAACGTGAAAAGAAATATGATTTATCTCTTCCATACTCGAAAAGCACGGCTGTTATTGTGACCGCAAAGGATAACGATTCGATTCAATCGATTGATGATTTAGATGGCGTCAAAGTAGCCCAAAGTTTAACCAGTAACTATGGTCAAATCGCAAAAGATGCGAATGCAGATATTCAATCTGTGGAAGGGCTCGCGCAGTCGCTTGAACTAATTAAACAAGGGCGCGTAGACGCAACAGTCAATGATAAGCTTGCTGTTTTAGATTACATTCAAGAAACTGGCGATAAAAATATTAAAATCGCTGCTGAACTTGATCAAGAAACAAGTAGCTCCGCATTTGCTTTCCGTAAAGATACGGGTCTAAAAGCGCCATTTGATAAGGAAATTAAGGCAATGAAAGAAGACGGCACACTACAAAAGATTTCCGAAAAATGGTTTGGTGAAGATGTTACCAATTAATCTTGGGGATATCTCGTTTAATAATTTGAACTGGGATGTGCTAAAAGAAGCGTTTTGGCCGATGGTTATGGGCGGAATTCAGTATACGATTCCGCTTGCGCTCATTTCCTTTATTATCGGTATGGTCATTGCGCTTCTTATTGCACTTTGCCGTCTTTCTAGTTCTAAACTATTACGTGGAATCGGCCGAGTATATGTATCAATCATTCGCGGAACACCGCTACTAGTGCAGCTTTTCGTGATTTTTTACGGTTTACCGACGATTGGATTAAAATTTGATCCTTTCCTCGCTGCGGTTATTGCTTTTTCACTGAACGTCGGAGGTTACGCTGCGGAAATTGTGCGCGGCTCCATTCAATCCGTCCCAAAAGGACAGTGGGAAGCAGGCTATACAATTGGAATGAACTATCGCCAAACACTGTTTCGCATTATCATTCCACAAGCCGCACGTGTTTCTGTTCCGCCACTTTCAAATACTTTTATTAGTCTTGTAAAAGATACATCGCTTGCGTCACTTGTGCTGGTTTCTGAACTTTTTCGAAAGGCACAAGAAATTGCGGCGACAAGTTATGAATTTTTACTTATTTATATGGAAGCAGGACTACTTTACTGGATTCTTTGTGTCTTTTTATCTGGGATTCAAAATCGCTTGGAGAAGAGGCTAGACCGCTATGTTGCAAAGTAAGGAGGCGTTTACTATGTATGTGGAAGCAAGAAATGTTCATAAAAAATTTGGCGAAAACGAAGTGCTAAAGGGCATTGATTTAATGGTTGAAAAAGGAAGTGTAACGGTTATCATTGGGTCGTCTGGCTCTGGCAAAACAACATTTTTGCGCTCGCTAAACGCGCTTGAAATTCCAGAAGAAGGAGTCCTCCGTTTCGATGACTTGACCATCAATTTTTCTCAGAAATTAACCAAAAAAGAAATTGCGGATGTGCGCCGTGAGTCGTCAATGGTGTTCCAAAGTTACAATCTTTTTCCGCATAAAACGGCGCTTGAAAATGTGATGGAGGGCCCTGTTCAAGTGTTGAAAATGGATAAAAATGAGGCGCGCGAGGAAGCACTTGCTTTACTTAAAAAAGTGAATTTAGAGGCGCAGGCAAATCAATATCCTTATGAGCTGTCTGGTGGGCAACAGCAACGCGTTGGCATCGCGCGGGCGCTTGCGATGAAACCAAAACTTTTACTTTTTGATGAGCCAACTTCGGCACTTGATCCTGAGCTTGTAGGCGATGTGCTTCGCGTCATGAAGGAGCTTGCGGCTGAGGGCTGGACGATGGTTGTCGTGACACACGAGCTTAAATTTGCTGAACATGTGGCAAGTCAAGTTGTCTTTATGGACGGTGGTGTTGTGGTGGAGCAAGGGGACCCACATGAGTTTTTCAAAAATCCAAAAGAAGCACGCACAAAACAATTTTTAGAGCGGATACTTGACCCGATTTAATAAAACGGATGTGCTTTTTTTAGTGAATGGACTTTAAACTAAAAGATGTGTTATGATAAAATAGATAGATTGTTAAAAGTTGAGCATTTTGTTATTGACAAATGATGAACATTAATTGTTCAAATATTGAGGAGATGAATCATCATGAAAAAAAAGAAAGTTTTAACTCTATTAGTTTCTATTTTCTTTATAACAACTACAATTACACCATCGTTAGTGTGTGCTAGCGATGGCTCAAACGATGAAATTATGGGTGGTATAGCAGAAATAGGTGAGCTCAAAATAAAGGAAATAAATGAAAACGTTTTCGTTGTAGAAGATAGAGAATCCAATGAAAAAAGTACTATTTCTTTCTCACCTGATTTTACGAAAGCGGAGATTGTAAATTCGGATAAAACAATTGATAGGTTAATAAAAAAAGATGGTAAAATTTATTTGAATAATGAAGTTATTGGAGAGATAGTAATAGAAAAGGAAGAAGAGAAACGGCCATTATTGAAGGCTACAAGTTATAAGTACGTGACAACTTTTAAAACCAAAATGTCTATACAAAAAACAAGCGCCTCAATAGGTATCGGGTTAGCTGGACTTGTTGGCGGACCAATTGGAGCCTTTTCTACTGTTGCTGGTATTGTGTCTGGACTTAAATCTTTGACAACGCAAAAAGAAGTTTACATCAAGATTAAACAATATTATAATGCTGGGTTAAGAGAGATAAAAAATGATTATTTTTTCTATAAAAAATCAAATTATACAAGCTTGATTAAAACCTATTCACATAAATACCGTCCATACGGGTGAATGAAAAGAGGGTGTTACGGATGAAAAAGATAAAAAAAGAAAAATGGATGATTAGCTTTTACATATTGGTAAGTCTCATTTGTTTAGGCTTTTATTTCCTTTTATCTGGTTTAGTTATGCTTATTTTAGCTGGCATAGCCCTTTTTGGGGCTTTTGTTCAGTTTTTACGTTACCGAATAGCAAAACAGGCATATGTGAAGAAAAGTTAAAAGTAAAAAACAGCTTATGATAATCTATCTTTTAGACGGCCGAGATTTAAATCGGGCGTCTTTTTGTGATAAAATAGACATATTGTAAGATAGAAAGGATGAATGGGCTTGAAACGGATTTTAATTATTGGTGGCGGACTTTCGGGGCTTACCGCGGCGTATACGCTAGAAAAAAATAAAACGGAAGACGTCACGTGGGATTTATATGAGCAAGCTGAAACGTTTGGCGGGAAATTTGAAACAGTGAAACGGGACGGCTTTTTAATTGAGAAAGGCCCAGACTCCTTTTTAGCCAGAAAACCTGCGGGCGTAGGGTTAGTGAGTGAACTTGGGCTAGCGGATAAGCTGATTGCGAACGCGACGGGGCGTTCTTATATTTTTAACGAAGGAAAGTTGCACCCTATTCCAGAAGGCTCTGTGATGGGCATTCCGACCGATGAACAGGCGCTTCTTGCAAGTGATTTGTTGACTGCTGCTGGGAAAGAAAGAGCGATTTTGGAGAAAACCCTGCCTTATGAACCTGAATTAAAAGATGTGTCGCTTGGTGAATTTTTTGAGGCGAGATTTGGCCATGAGCTCGTGAAACGTTTGGTCGAGCCACTACTTTCGGGGATTTACGCGGGGAATATTTATAAGATGAGCCTGCGCGCCACCTTTCCACAATTTGAACAGGCGATTTTAAAAGCAGGCAGTTTGATGGAAGGGCTAAAGACGCCGAGTGATGTGAAGATGAATACGACTGGCACGAAAAATACAATTGGGGCTTTTCGCACACTTGCTGGCGGCTTGTCTGAACTGCCGGCTGAACTTGTGCGCAAGCTGCCCGGCGCGCAACTCCACGCGAGTAAACAGGCCATTAAAATCGCGAAACGTGGTAGCGGCTATGCGGTGAAATTTACCGATGGCTCAACAGAAGATGCAGACGCGATTTTAATTGCCACAACACATGATGCGCTAATTACGCTACTAGATACGGCGACAACCGCGCCGTTTCAAAACAGACCGCTCACAACGCTCGCTACCGTATCACTCGCCTACGAGGATGCCTCGCGTGCGCATTTGCCAGAAGGGACTGGATACCTCGTTTCCCGAACAGGAAATGACGAAACAACAGCTTGCACATGGGTACACAAAAAATGGCCGCACATGGTGCCTGAAAATAAAATGCTACTGCGCGGTTTTATCGGGAAATCAGGCGAAAACTTAGTCGCAGAAAAAAGTGATGAGGAACTCACTGCGATTGTTTTAAACAATTATAAAAAAATGATGAACCTTACAGAAACGCCACTTTTTGCAGAGGTCAGTCGAATGAACCAAGCAATGCCGCAGTATGATGTTGGGCATATTGAACGCCTTAGCGCGTTTGAAGAGAATTTAGCGGCAAACTACCCGCGTGTCGGATTCGCCGGAATGAGCTACAATGGTGTAGGGATACCAGATTGTATTCGTGGTGCAGAATTAGGGGCAAAGAGACTTTTGAATGAGGTGAAAGCAATTGATTAAAGGCATTGGGCTTGATATGATTGACCTAGAACGGATTCGACTGGCAGTTGAACAAAATCCACGTTTTGTGGAGCGGATTTTAACTCCTAGGGAACAAGATTTGTACCACAAATTTACAGGCGGACGCCAAGTGGAATTTTTAGCGGGACGATTTTCCGCCAAAGAAGCATACGCCAAGGCGAATGGCACTGGATTTGGCAAGGAGCTCAGTTTCCTTGATGTTGAAATTTTAACAGGTGAGAGCGGCGAACCTAAGCTTTTAAAGCCGCAAATACAAGGCGAGCGAGTTTTTGTGAGCATTACACACACGGGTCGTTCAGCCGCAGCGCAAGTCATTATTGAAATTTAAGTGAAAGTGAGTGTTTTAAATGGTAACAGGGTGGCATAGACCGACATGGGTTGAAGTTGATTTAAATGCAATTATGACCAATATTAAAAACGAACAAAAACAATTGCCTAAAAACGTTGAAATCTTTGCTGTAGTGAAAGCAAATGCTTACGGACACGGCATGATTCCTGTCGCGGAAGCCGCAAAAAAAGCTGGTGCCACGGGTTTTTGTGTTGCCATTCTTGATGAAGCTCTGGCGCTACGTTCCGCTGGATTTTGTGAGCCTATTTTAGTCATGGGTGCAATTTTAAGTGAAGACGCCGTCTTGGCTATCGAAAATGACATTTCCGTAACGGTTTTCCACCAAGCTTTTTTTGATGAACTAGACCTATGTGCTAGTAGCCGTCCGCTTAAAATTCACCTAAAGGTTGATACCGGAATGGGCCGCCTTGGCTTCCGCACAAAACCAGAAATTGAAACGGCACTAAAAAGCTTGAAAAGCCATGAAAATCTTCATTTTGAAGGCATCTACACGCATTTTGCAACCGCTGATGAAGTGGACACCACCTATTTTAATACGCAGTGGGATAAGTTCCAAGACATGCTAAGTGTGCTGCCAGAAAAGCCGCGCTACGTTCATTGCGCCAATTCCGCCACATCACTTTTGCATGCTGATGCCCAAAAAGAATTCAACGCCATCCGCTTTGGAATCGGCATGTACGGGCTCACCCCGTCGCCTGAAATTGAAGCGAAATTGCCATTTAAATTACGACCAGCACTCTCCCTTTTTTCAAAAATCGTGCAAGTAAAAGAACTGCACCCTTCCGACCATGTGAGTTACGGCGCAACTTATGAAGCGAACAAAAACGAATGGGTTGGAACAGTCCCAATTGGTTACGCAGACGGAATCATCCGTCATTACAGTGGCTTCCACGTTTTAGTAGGCGGAAAGCCATGTGAAATTATTGGTCGTGTCTGCATGGATCAACTCATCATCCGCCTTCCGGGTGAAGTTTCTGTTGGGACAAAAGTAACAATAATTGGAAAAGACGGTTCCGCCTCAATTTCCGCAACGGATGTAGCGGGCTATTTAGAAACCATTAATTATGAGGTAACCTGTCTATTATCTGAGCGCTTACCAAGAATCTATCCTGATTAGAAGTCAAGTTTCGTGCTTTTATGACAAATGAAGTTTATAATGAATAATACGAAATAACTAGATTGGCTTAAAAATTCTTCGTTTCCATAGGACTAATAGCTAAAATTTGCTTTTTTTACTTAGAAAAACCATAAAAATACTTTTCTAAAATAGCACATAATGTTACCATAGAGGTGATACAAGTTTTGTATGCAGCTTTGGGGGTGTAAGACGTGTTAGAAAGAGAACAACACAAAGAGATTTCGATTGTTTTGTCTCAAGAAGTGATTGATGAAATCGACCGTCTAGTGGTAGAAGAAAAAGTGGAGCGGAGTGAAGTAATTATGGAGGCAACTCAAGAATTTTTGAAACAGAAGAAGGCACGTGAAATGCGCACGGAAATGGAACGTGGCTACACTGAAATGGCCAAAATAAATTTTGCAATCGCTTGTGAATGCACTCATGTTGAGGCAGAAGCAGAAAGTAAGAATATTGAAGTATTAGGAGGTTAGGCTTTTGATTAAGCGTGGTGATGTTTACTACGCGGATCTTTCCCCCGTGGTCGGTAGCGAGCAAGGGGGAATACGGCCTGTTCTCATCATTCAAAACGACATCGGTAATCGTTTTAGCCCAACCGTTATTGTTGCGGCCATTACTGCGAAAATTCAGAAAGCAAAACTACCCACACATATTGAAGCTACCAAAAAACATGGTTTTGACCGAGATTCGGTTATCTTACTAGAGCAGGTTAGAACGATAGACAAGCAGCGTTTAACGGATAAAATCACCCATTTAGACGATGAACTCATGGATAAAGTAAACCAAGCACTCGAAATTAGTTTAGGGATTGTTGAGTTCTAAAAATACATAACAAAATGGGAAAACGAATGATGGCAATAAGGTCAAGGTTTCGCGAAAAAGGCATTTTAGATGACGGGCTACTTGTACATAATTTTAAACAATCATATTGAAATGTCTGAAGTACCTGGCATAAGAAGCATCGAACCTATGTTGTTCAATAATGTTTCCTTATGTCAGGTTTTTTGAAACAAAAAGGGAGTTTAACTAGGTGGTAGAAGAAAGGTTGGATTTTAACAGATGTATAAAGATTTTGCGAATTTCATCCATTTAAATCGAGATGATATTTTGGCCGAATGGATGAACGAAATGAAGCTACAAGTTGATTCTCGAATCTCTGATGTTGTCACAGAGGCTATGTACGAAGAAACAAGTCATGAATTTATTGATTTAATTGTTTCGAATGTTATTGATGTAGACACATTTAATGAAAAGCTAGATGACTTTGCTGAAAAAGTAGTCCTTTTAGGCTGGCCTGTCCATTTTGTAACAACTGGTTTACGTATTTTTGGACTGCTCGTTTACAAACAAATTCGTGACGAAGTATTTTTCGAAAAAAGAGAAGAAACGGCTGAAAACGATGCCTATTATCGCTTTGAAAACTGGCTATCCTCCATGTACAACAAAATTGTGACAGCATATGCGGATACTTGGGAAAAGACGGTTTCCATTCAACGGCTTGCGCTGCAAGAATTATCGGCACCACTCTTACCCATTTTTGATAACATCTCAGTCATGCCTTTAATTGGAACGATTGATACAGAACGTGCGCGTCAAATTATGGAAAACCTACTTATGGGTGTTGTAAAACATCGTTCAGAGGTAGTGCTCATTGACATTACAGGAGTTCCTGTTGTAGATACAATGGTCGCACATCATATTATTCAGGCTTCTGAAGCAGTTCGGTTAGTTGGTTGCCAGCCAATGCTAGTCGGCATTCGACCTGAAATCGCACAAACCATCGTTAATTTAGGGATAGAACTCGATCAGATTATTACAACAAATACCTTGAAGAAAGGAATGGAGCGTGCGCTTGCTTTAACAAATAGAGAAATAGTAGAAAAAGAGGGGTGAAACTGTGGGGATTCCAATTTTAAAACTAGGAGAATGTTTATTAATTTCGATTCAAAGTGAACTCGATGATAAAACAGCAATGGAATTTCAAGAAGACCTTCTGGCGAAAATTCACGAGACTTCTGCTCGTGGTGTTGTAATTGATATTACGTCCATTGATTTTATTGATTCTTTTATCGCTAAAATTCTTGGAGATGTTGTCAGTATGTCGAAACTTATGGGAGCGCGTGTTGTTGTAACGGGAATACAACCAGCAGTCGCGATTACTTTAATTGAACTTGGGATTACATTTGAAGGTGTTCTTTCGGCCATGGACCTTGAAAGTGGTCTTGAAAAATTGAAACAGGAATTGGGGGAATAGAGATGAATTTCCAATCCTGTGTAAAAATTACTGATGAATGGGATATTGTTTCAGCTAGACAACTTGGAAGGAAAATTTCAAAAGAAATCGGCTTTGGTACTGTCGATCAAGCGAGAATCACAACTGCAATTAGTGAGCTTGCAAGAAATATTTTCCTCTACGCTGGGACTGGGGAAATATGCATAATGAAAGTAACAGAAGCGGGTAAACAAGGATTGCAAATTGAAGCAAAAGATAAAGGACCAGGTATTTTGGATATTCGAAAAGTGATGCAAGACGGTTATACAACGTCAGGCGGATTAGGTGCAGGTCTTCCGGGAGTAAAACGCCTTATGGATAGCTTCAATATTGATTCCTATACAAGTGGAGATGAGAAGGGGACAATAATTGTTGCAACGAAGTGGGTTCGCTAGGGGGCAAGTAAAATGAACGAACGATTTAATACGCAATATAAAAAGATTTTAACTGAATATTTAAAGCATCAAGATGAAGAAATTTTGTATAGCTGTGAAAAACTAACAAAAGTGGCAATGGAAAATAACATTCCGCCTGAAGAAATTATTAACATTCATCGTTCTGTTCTTGAAGAATATGACCCAAATTTGCCGGAGCACGTTAGAAAATCATTTGATGTCTTGCTTGAAATGATGATTGGTTACGGTCTCGCCTATTTAGAACACATTAGTTTAAGAACAGAACAACGAGCCCTTCAAAGTGAGATTGAACAGGCTGAAACAATTCAAAAAACATTGATGAAAACTGAATTACCTTGCCAAGACGGCCTGGAATTTGGTGTTGTAAGCAAAGCGGCAAGACAGATGAGTGGAGATTACTATTCTTTTATTCGAGATGAATTGTTCCCAGAAAAAGTTTCTGTGGCACTTGCAGATGTTGTTGGTAAAGGCATTCCAGCTGCTTTTAGTATTTCAATGATCAAGTACGCGCTAAGCAATATGGTTGGTGAAAAATTCACACCTAAAACAGTACTCGAATCTTTAAATGAAATCGCTGAAAAAAATATCAATGATAATATGTTTATAACGATGTTTTTTGGGATTTATCATGTTGATACAAATTTATTTGAATACAGTTCAGCAGGCCATGAACTCGGATTGTACTATCAAGCAGATACCGCCACATTTTCAGACTTATATGCGAAAGGATTACCACTTGGTGTAGATAAAAATGCGCAGTATCGTGAATTTGAAAAAGTAGTAGCTAAAGAAGATATTATTTTCATCATGTCAGACGGCGTAACAGAAACGAAAGTTGAAAATGACTTTATCGAACGAGATGACTTAATCAAGATTTTTGAAACATACATACACTTAGAACCACAAAAAATGGTTGAAGCGGTTTATAATCATTTACTTAAAATGCAAAATTTTTTATTGCATGACGATTTTACGCTAATCGCAATAAAGCGTAGTAAGCAGGTTTAATGATAAAAAGGTTAGGGTAATAGCACTGGGTATACCAAAATTTAATGGGGTGACAAAATGAACATTAAAATCGAAATTAAAGAGCAGAATGAAAATACGGCAAGTGCTTTTGTCATTGGGGAAATTGACGCCTATACGGCTCCAAAGCTTAGAGAAGCACTTGAAGGTTTTCAAGATAAAAAGAGTTTTGTTTTAAAAGTAGACTTAACAGAAGTGGGCTATATGGATAGTACAGGATTAGGTGTTTTTGTTGGTGTATTTAAAAATTTGCGTTCAAATGAGAGTGAACTCGTGCTTGTCGGACTTTCTGAACGTTTATATCGCCTATTTGAAATTACTGGACTGTCAGATATTATTGAAATCAAAAATATAGAGGGTGAAATAAATGGCAACAACGTGTGATAAAATTGAACTACTGCTTCCGGCAAAACCAGAATATGTAAGTCTTGGTCGCCTTGCTCTTTCTGGTATTGCAAGTCAAGCCGGTTTCTCCTATGAAGCAATTGAGGATTTAAAAATCGCCGTTAGCGAAGCGATAACAAACTCAATTCACCACGGGTTAAAAGAAGTGGCGGACGGTGAAGTGAGAGTAGAGTTTAAATTGTATGAAGACAGACTAGACGTTATTGTCACGGACAAAGGAAAAAGTTTTAATCCAGAAGCAAAAAAAGCTGATATTGGACCATACAAAGTTGGAGATAAAACAGATGTTATGCGCATTGGAGGTCTAGGATTATTTCTGATTGAAACGCTTATGGACGATGTGAAGTTGTATTATGATGACGGAGTTTCTGTAGTAATGACCAAATATATTGATGAAAAGCAGGTGGGGGAGAATGCAGAGAGTGTCTCAACCTGATAAAGATGCCGCAAAAGCAAAAGTCTATGAATGGATACAGGCTTACCAAGAAACAGGGGACGACGAAGCGCAGTATCAACTCGTTGTGCACTATAAAAACTTGGTCGAGTCGATTGCGCGTAAATATTCGCAAGGTAAGTCCTTCCATGAAGATTTAGTTCAAGTCGGAAATATTGGTTTACTTGGAGCCATTCGCCGCTATGATGCCACATTTGGTAAAAGTTTTGAAGCCTTTGCTGTTCCAACTATTGTCGGTGAAATTAAACGATTTTTACGTGATAAAACATGGAGTGTTCATGTGCCAAGACGAATTAAAGAACTTGGTCCGAAAATTAAAAATGCGGTTGAAGAATTAACACGAGAAATGCAGAATTCACCGCAAATTAAAGATATTGCAAATTACATTGGTGTTTCCGAAGAAGAAGTTTTGGAAGCGATGGAAATGGGCAAGAGTTATCAAGCACTTTCTGTTGATCATTCCATTGAAGCGGATTCAGATGGGAGCACAATTACACTTTTAGATGTTGTCGGAAATAATGACGATGGTTTTGAACAAGTCAATCAGCGCATGCTTTTAGAAAAGGTTCTTCCAGTTTTAGATGAACGCGAACAGAAAATTTTACAATATACGTTTATTGAAAATCGTAGTCAAAAAGAAACAGGCGAACTGCTTGATATTTCGCAAATGCACGTATCGCGCATTCAGCGTCAAGCCATCAAAAAACTGCGAGA
The DNA here is from genome assembly GCF_963575625.1 of Listeria tempestatis. NCBI lineage: Bacteria > Bacillati > Bacillota > Bacilli > Caryophanales > Listeriaceae > Listeria > Listeria tempestatis. Next base: position 176,294 of record NZ_CAUYTK010000003.1, on the reverse strand, counting down.
TGCTTTACAAAATGAGGAAGTGGATTAAAATGACAACGGAGAATAAATTAGATTTGTTCACATTCCAACGTGCAAAGTTGCTTCAGCAGTACTGTGGTGATGTTTTTTATACGTATGAAAAAGAGGACCATTTTTTGTGTGTATTAGCAGATGGCTTAGGGAGTGGTTATGAAGCGAATTTAGCTGCGAAAGCCGTAACGGATATTGTGGAAAGTGAACCAGAAGCAGATTTGGTGACGATGATTGAACATTGCAATCAAGCTGTTGCCGGACTTCGAGGTGCAGCAGTTGCCATCATCCGTGCAGATTTTCAACTGCAAAAACTGGCGTATGTGGGGCTTGGTAATATTCGTTTTTACATGCTGGATCGTCAAGGGAAACTAAGTTTTCCACTTTCTACGACTGGATTTCTGTCTGGAAGAACGCAACATTTTAAGCAAAAAAATCTGGAATTTAAGCCCGGCTCAAAGTTCCTCCTCCATTCAGACGGATTAGTTTTAAAAAAAGTGAAAAATTATTTAACTTCATCGCAGTGCATCGCAAAAACTGGTCATAGCATCGAACGGTTAGTGCCCGATATACCAATGGATGATGTTACTTTTGTGCTTGGGAAATTTCCGGAATAAGAGATTAAACTGTCATTTTAGAATGGCAGTTTTTTCTATTTATTGATACACTGGATGAGAAGGAAGCCTGAGGAGGTACATAACGTGGAAAAAAGTGTTTTACCATTTATTTACAAAAAATTAACTTATAAGCCTGCACAAATAGACGCAGTAATTGGATTACTTGAGGAAGGGAATACAGTCCCGTTTATTGCCCGCTATCGTAAAGAAAAAACGGGTAGTCTTGACGAGGTTGAGATTAGAGATATTGAAGAAACTTACCAATATGTGACCAAGTTAGAAGCGCGAAAAGAAGAAGTCATTCGTCTGATTGAAGAACAGGGGAAATTAACAGAAGAACTGCGCAAACAAATTTTAGGGACGGATAAGCAACAAACGCTAGAAGACCTTTATCGTCCTTTTAAACAAAAGAAAAGAACAAAAGCAACCATTGCCAAAGAACAAGGGTTATTGCCGCTTGCTGAGTGGCTACTCACGTTTTCTGATGGGAGAAAAGAAGAAGAGGCGGCCCGCTATATTTCGGCTGAAAACAACATTCAAACCGCTGAGGAAGCACTTCAAGGTGCACATGAAATCATCGCCGAACAAGTGAGCGATGTGGCTATGTATCGTAAATGGATTCGTGATTTCACTCGAAAATTTGGAATGATTATTTCCGCGAAAAAAAATGATGCCGAAGATGAAAAAGGCGTTTACGAGATGTACTACGATTACCAAGAAATGATTGCTAAAATGCAAAATCACCGCGTCCTAGCTTTCAACCGCGGCGAAAAAGAAGGCGTTCTGCGCGTCGCTGTGCAAGTAGATACGACAAAAATTCATCATTTTTTGGAAGAAAATATGCTGCCGAAAAAGGAGAACGCTTCCGTACAAGTCGTCCGTGTCGCGATTTTAGATGCCTATAAACGCTTCATTGGTCCGGCAATTGAACGTGAGATTCGCGCCGAGTTAAGCGAGACCGCTGAAGACCATGCGATTGATATTTTTTCAGAAAACTTGCGGAAATTATTGCTACAACCACCTTTAAAAGGGAAGGTAGTGTTAGGTGTTGATCCAGCTTATCGTACAGGTTGTAAACTTGCCGTTTTAGATTCTACCGGAAAGGTACTTGAAATTGGCGTCATTTATCCACATACGGCTAAAGCACGTCGTCCTGAGGCTAAACAAAAAGTAACAGATTGGCTTTCTAAATATGCAATTGAAGTTATCGCCATTGGAAACGGCACTGCATCGCGAGAAACGGAACAATTTATTGTGGAAGTCATAAAAGAAGCGAATAGTAAGGCCTTTTATACGATTGTTAATGAAGCTGGTGCGAGCGTTTACTCCGCAAGCGATGTAGCGCGTGAAGAGTTTCCAGATTATCAAGTCGAAGAACGAAGCGCTGTTTCAATTGGACGTCGTCTACAAGATCCACTCGCGGAACTCGTTAAAATTGACCCAAAATCAGTTGGTGTTGGGCAGTATCAGCATGATGTGGCACAGAAGAAATTAAATGAAACATTGACGTTTGTCGTTGAAACGGCCGTAAACCAAGTTGGCGTAAACGTGAACACAGCATCGGCTGCGCTACTTCAATATGTGGCAGGACTAAACAAAACGGTTGCGAGCAACATTCGCAAATATCGCGAGGAGAACGGACCATTTCAATCACGAACCGAACTAAAAAAAGTGCCTCGTCTTGGTGCGAAATCTTATGAACAGAGCATTGGTTTTATGCGAATATTAGAAGGCAAGAATCCACTCGATAAAACCGCGATTCACCCAGAAAGCTATCCTGCTGCAAAAAATCTTATTGAAAAAACGAATCATACCGTAAAAGATATTGGTTCAGATAGTTTAAAACAAGCGCTCGCTGATTTGAATATCAAAGAGACAGCGAAAGAACTTGAAATTGGGGTAGAAACGCTAAAAGATATTACTCAAAACTTAATTGCGCCCGGGCGTGACCTACGTGATTCGCTCCAAGCGCCATTACTAAAACAAGATGTTATTAAAATGGAAGATTTGAAAGCGGGAATGGAACTTCAAGGGACGGTTCGAAATGTGGTGGACTTTGGTGCTTTTGTTGACATTGGAGTAAAACAAGACGGACTTGTTCATATTTCAAAACTAAGTCGTTCGTTTGTTAAAAATCCGATGAATGTCGTTTCTGTTGGTGATATTGTGACCGTTTGGGTGGAGGAAGTGGATTTAAAGAAAAACCGAATCGCTCTTTCCATGATAGGACAAACAGGAGCTTAAGATGGAGCAAGCGGAATTACAAAAATGGATGGAAGAAACATCGCTTCACTACTTTGGTAAAAGGTTTAAACATCAGGCGCGTTTTAATACACGACTGCGAACAACGGGCGGGCGCTACCTGCTTCGGTCGCATGACATTGAAATGAATCCGAAATACTTGTCTCACTACGGCAGTGACTATTTTTTAGGCATTATGAAACACGAGCTCTGTCATTACCATTTACATTTAGAAGGAAAAGGCTATATGCACCGTGATGCCGAATTTCGCGCACTTTTAAAAGAAGTCGATGCGCCGCGCTTTTGTAAAGCTATTGAACCAGAAGCTCCGAAACACGCCTATGTTTGCGAACAATGCGGGCAAGATTTTTTTAGAAAAAGGAAGTTTAACGTGAATCGTTATGCGTGCGGTAAATGTGGCGGAAAGTTACGGTATATAGCGAATGGAACGGCTCCGAGCAAGCGGAATTTCACTTGAAATTTCGCTTGCTTTTTTATAAAAAGCTGATTATAATTAAAATTGTTACATTTATTCCACAGTAGCTCAGTTGGTAGAGCAATCGGCTGTTAACCGATCGGTCGCAGGTTCGAGTCCTGCCTGTGGAGTTCTCGGAGAAATACTCAAGTGGCTGAAGAGGCGCCCCTGCTAAGGGTGTAGGTCGTTTGCGCGGCGCGAGGGTTCAAATCCCTCTTTCTCCGCCATAAACAAACCAAGCAAGCTTTACCTTCTCTGGTAAAGCTTTTTTTATGTTTAAATTTCAGTTGTTGCGATAAGGGGCAATTACTGATAAACTTAATAAAGTCTGATAAATAGGAATTTGAAAGAAAAAGAAGGTGAATAGAATGGTGAAACCAGTTGTTGCAATTGTAGGTCGACCGAACGTTGGGAAATCGACCATTTTTAACCGTATCGTTGGGGAACGTGTATCTATTGTAGAAGATGTTCCAGGCGTGACGCGTGACCGAATTTATAATACAGCAGAATGGCTTGGGAAAGAATTTAATATTATTGATACAGGCGGTATCGAAATTGGCGATGAGCCGTTTTTAGACCAAATCCGTGCACAAGCAGAAATCGCAATTGATGAGGCGGACGTCATTATTTTTATCGCAAATGGGCGCGAAGGTGTGACCGATGCCGATGAGCAAGTGGCTAAGATTTTATACCGCTCAAAAAAACCAGTCGTCTTAGCCGTTAATAAAGTAGATAATCCTGAAATGCGCGATCAAGTATATGATTTTTATTCGCTTGGTTTCGGCGAACCCTATCCAATTTCTGGATCGCATGGTTTAGGTCTTGGGGATTTACTTGATGAAGTTCGAAAACATTTCCCACAAGAAGAAGACGACGAATACGACGATGATGTCATTAAGTTTTCATTGATTGGGCGTCCGAATGTTGGTAAATCCTCGCTTATCAATGCTATGCTAGGCGAAGACCGCGTTATTGTCTCAAACATTGCTGGAACAACACGCGATGCAATTGACACCAGTTATACGTTTGAAGATCAAGAATACGTAATGATCGATACAGCCGGTATGCGAAAAAAAGGGAAGGTTTACGAAAGTACTGAAAAATATAGTGTCTTACGTGCAATGCGCGCAATTGAGCGCTCTGACGTCGTCCTTGTCGTTTTAAATGCCGAGGAAGGTATTCGAGAGCAAGATAAGCGAATTGCAGGATATGCTCATGATGCAGGACGTGCTATCATTATTGTCGTAAATAAATGGGATGCCATTGAAAAAGACGAGAAAACAATGAATACTTTTACGGAAGACATTCGTGAACAATTCCAATTTTTAACCTACGCCCCTATCGTTTTTGTATCTGCATTAACGAAAAAGCGGCTAACCAACTTGTTCCCGCTTATTAACCAAGTGAGCGATAATCATTCACTGCGTGTGCAATCAAGCATGCTTAACGACGTCATTAGTGATGCCGTTGCCATGAATCCAGCACCGATGGATAAAGGGAAGCGACTTAAAATTTTCTATACAACGCAAGTAGCTGTCAAACCACCTGCTTTTGTTGTATTTGTCAATGAACCCGAACTTATGCATTTTTCATACGAACGCTTCTTAGAAAACCGAATTCGCGAAGCATTTCCATTTGAAGGAACACCAATTCGAGTCATACCACGCAAACGGAAATAGAAACGGAGGAGCTTATTTTGACTAAAAAACAAATCGCAGTTCTCGGTGCGGGAAGCTGGGGAACTGCTCTTGCTATGGTTTTAGCTGACAATAATGAACAGGTTTGGATTTGGGGAAATCATAAGCCGATTGTGGACGAAATTAACCAGTCGCATAAAAATGGACATTATCTTCCTGATATTAAGCTACCGGAGTCTATTCGTGCTACACTTTCACTAGAAGAGGCGATTAGCCAGGCAGATATACTCGTCATTGCGATTCCAACAAATGCAATGCGCATTGTTTGTAAACAGCTAAATGAAACGCTCACAGAGCCGAAAATCATCGTCCATGTAAGTAAAGGGATTGAACCAGAGACGAACTTGCGTATGTCAGAAGTCATTGCAGAAGAAATTGATGCAGCGAAACGAAAAGGTATTGTAGTCCTATCTGGTCCGAGCCATGCCGAGGAAGTAGCCCTTCGTCATCCAACGACGCTTTGTGCTAGTAGCCACGATTTAGCGCTGGCCGAGCAAGTTCAGGACGTTTTCATCAACAATAATTTGCGCATTTATACAAATGAAGATGTTGTTGGCGCTGAAATTGGGGGAGCCCTTAAAAATATTATTGCTTTAGGTGCAGGAATTTCTGATGGTCTTGGCTACGGGGATAACGCAAAAGCTGCACTCATGACGCGCGGAATGGCGGAAATTACCCGTCTAGGTGTTGCAGTAGGCTCACATCCGCAAACGTTTTATGGCTTAACTGGGATTGGTGATTTAATCGTTACTTGTACGAGTGTGCATTCCCGTAACTGGAGAGCTGGGAACATGCTAGGTAAGGGGAAAAGCTTAGATGAGGTTTTAGAAAGTATGGGAATGGTCGTAGAAGGCGTAAGAACTGCAAAAGCGGTTTATGGTTGGGCGGAAAAGCTTCATATCGATATGCCGATTTCAAAAGCAATCTATGAAGTCCTTTTTGCCGAAAAAGACCCGGGCGAAGCTGTTGATATGTTGATGGGACGCGAGAAAAAAGTAGAAAAAGAAAAGTTTTAAAACTAAAAACTCTAAAATAGAGTGATTTTACAACGGATAAAATGGCATTTTATATTCTAAAAAACGTTAAACTCTATAAAATAAGCCATTTAGGCACTTTAAAAGCCGTCTCTATTTTAGAGTCGGTTTTTATGCTAGAATAAAAAGCAAAAGGAGGGGCAAAATGTTCGTGATTCAGGAAGAAAAACAATACAAGATTACCTTTGATGAAAAAATTGAAAACGGCTCCATTCTATATGTGGATACAGAGCCTGGAAAAACTAGTAAAAGCCGCCTGGTTGCAACTCTTAAAGAAAATCCTGGAGTTGTTGTCTACACTTCTGATACAAATGCGCGGCCGTATTTTATTTTGGAGCAGCCAAATGGAGAAACAAAGATTTCAGCCCAGCGAATTCTAAATTTTGAAGGTACGTTTAATTTCCGCGATTTAGGCGGGTATGTGAGTGCAAACGGTAAACAAATCAAGTGGGGGACGCTGTACCGCTCCGGCAGTTTAGCTAGTCTTACTAAAGGCGACTTAGCACAAATAGAACAGCTTGGTATCAAATGGATTTGCGATTTACGTAGCACGACCGAAGTGACTGCGCAACAAACGCCTGAAATCCCCAATATCCCAAACATCAACATCCCAATTGGTACAGCGAAAAATGAACCAGTAGAGCATCAAAAACTAGATTTGCCAGCGGATCAGTCGATTTATGAACCACTGATGGGTGAGAGTTACAAAGTTTTTGCAAGTTCACTTGATAGCTATCGCGAAATTTTCGAACAGATTCTCACACGACAAACGCCCTTTTTATTCCACTGCACTGCCGGAAAGGACCGTACGGGCGTTTTGGGCGCTCTTTTATTAAAAGTACTAGATGTCCCTGAAAAAATAATTTTTAGCGACTATGAGCTTACAAATCAGTATACAGACGAAATTTTAAGTGAAATGGTTGATTTAATCAAAGCTTTCACTGGGAAGAGCGCTCCGCTTGACGTAAATGCCGTTCGACCAATGGCAGAAGCAAAGCCGAGCTATTTGAAGATTGCTTTTACAGAAATGGAAAAGCTGTATGGTTCTGTAGATGCGTTCATTGAAGAAGGAATTGGTATCGATAGTGAAATGAAAGCGCGTTTACAAAATATGCTTTTGGCTTAAACTAGGCGAAGAAACCTAGATTTTTCAGGCAACAGGTATGTTTTCACTTTGTTTTTATAAGGAAAAAGAACTATTTTCGCTCCTAGCGATGATTTCGCTTGCTATTATAAGCCTTCCAAGTTAGTATTATGGGTAACAGATTGATACTATCACGTTTTGAGCATAATGTGTTATGTTTTAAATGTTAAGAAATAGTGTCAATTTGGCATAAATCCTTGCAGTTGCGGGGATTATGTGATAATCTTTTATCAGAATTACTGCAAAGGCTTGCATTTAAGCCGTTTCGGTCTTAATTCTTCAAAGATTTTTCTTGAGCCTTAAAGTAATTTTGGGAAAAGGAACGTCCAAGTAATAATTAAGACCTGATTATTTTGGATTATTCTTTTGAGGGAGGTGAAACAAAAATGGCAAACAAAACAGATTTAGTAAACAGTGTAGCTGAAAAAGCTGAACTTTCTAAAAAAGATGCTGCGAAAGCTGTAGAAGCATTATTTGAAACTATTCAAGAAAACCTTTCTAAAGGTGAAAAAGTTCAATTAATCGGTTTCGGTAACTTCGAAGTTCGTGAACGTGCTGCTCGTAAAGGCCGCAACCCACGTACTAAAGAAGAAATCGACATTCCAGCAAGTAAAGTACCGGCATTCAAACCTGGTAAAGCGCTTAAAGAAGCAGTTAAATAATCTACATACGACTTTAAGCTAAAACTACCCATCCACATCGTGGATGGGTTATATTGGGTTTCTTAACACTTTCAGTGTTTAGAAACCCAATATAAGACCGAACGAAGAGAGGTGTTAATCCATTAAGTTTCTTAACACTTTCAGTGTTTAGAAACCCAATATAAGACCGAACGGAAAGAGGTGTTAATCCCCAAAATTTAACACGACCTCTGAAAGCTAGAATTACGATTCATATTTCCTCGCTACAAAATGGACCTTCAGATACCTCCTTGTAATTCCCACCATGTCTACACGAATCAGACCTAAGACGGATGCACAATACATTCCTAGACGTTAGAAAATGAACGTTAGGTAAGTTATAATTATTTTATAAGCGAAAATTTTCAGTTAACTATTTATTGGCGTTAAATAAATCGCAAGAAAGGAGCTTTTTTACAAAAAAATAATTGTAAATGTATGGTAATTAAGGTATGGTAAAGGTATAGCAGTTGCGCATGACCTTGATGAAAGAGGGTGACAAAATGACGCACAATTTTTCAGAAGATGAGCTAGTATATGGAGATTCTTTTGGACTGGTTCATCGTGGCGTTTTAGAGGATAAGGAAATTGAAAGAATGAAAGCGCTACGAGATAAGGTTTACGGGAAGTCTGGTATTGCTGTCACGACGATGAAGCCGATTGGGCGTGTTGAGATTGAAGGCAAAGTGTATGAGGCGAGACTTGAAAATGGTTATTTGGATGTTCGGACGCCGATTACAGTAGTTGGAATTGATTTTGGCTATTTGCTAGTAGAAGAACTAAAAATGGAGGCGAAGTAGATGATGTATGCAGGACCAATTATTATTGCAGTACTTATTATTTTAGTTTTAATTATTTTCTTTACACTAGTACCAGTTGGACTTTGGATTAGTGCAATTTCAGCAAGGGTACCAGTTGGACTAGGAACGCTTATTGGAATGCGTTTACGTCGCGTTGTACCATCACGTGTTGTAAAACCGCTTATTAAAGCGGTAAAGGCAGGTCTTGAACTTGAAGTTAACCAATTGGAAAGTCACTATTTAGCTGGTGGGGATGTGGATAATACGGTTGATGCACTCATTGCGGCTCACCGTGCGAACATTGAACTTGATTTTAGTCGAGCAGCAGCTATCGATTTAGCAGGTCGTGACGTCTTAGAAGCCGTTCAAACTTCTGTAACACCAAAAGTTATTCGCACACCTGAATTTACTGGTGTAGCGCAAAACGGGGTTGAAGTAAAAGTAATTACACAAATTACGGTGCAATCTAATATTGAACGTATCGTCGGTGGTGCCGGTGAAGATACTGTTATCGCTCGTGTTGGTGAAGCAGTTGTCTCAACAGTCGGTGAAACGCGTGAACATACAGATGTTTTAGAAAACCCAAACAGCATTTCTAAAAAGGTTCAAGAACAAGGACTTGGGGACGGGACCGCTTATACAATTTTATCCATTGATATTGCGGAAATGCGCATCGGGGACAATATCAAAGCAAAACTTGATATTGAAAAAGCGAACGCTGATATGGAAGTTGCTCAGGCAGCAGCATCAAAACGTAAAGCGGAGGCGATTGCGCTGGAACAAGAAAACCGCGCAGCCGTTGTGGCAGCAGAAGCCGAAGTTCCAAGAGCTATAGCAAGTGCTTTTGAGGCTGGAAAACTAGGTGTCATGGATTACTATAAGATGGAGAACGTTCAAGCGGATACGAGTATGCGCGAAACAATTGCTGGCGACGACAAACCAATCGGTTGATAGGAAAGTAGGTGCCTAATATGTCTTTTGATCTAATGGATTTCATTAGCGACTTGATGGGCTTTTTACCACTGTTTATCATGGTAGGTGGTGTCATGCTTGCTCGGCATGCTAAAAAAGAGGCTGAAAACAAGCGAAAAGCAGGAAATAAAAAAGCGCCACAAAGCACGATGAAGCAAATAATGAATGAAGCGCGAAATGAATATCGTGATGCGGTGAAGACCCATTCAAAACCGCGTCCAAAAGCAAAAACGGCCGTAACCAGTGGAACTTATACGAGTGCGCCACAAGTTCAAACTGCTAAAGTGGACGCGGCGGCGAAAAAACAAGCGGAACGTGCGCGAAAACAAATGGAGCGTGAGTCGACAATTGACGATATTAACGTGACAAGAAGTGAATTTGAGACGCGACGTGCGGACAGACAAAAACTATCAAGCATAAATTTGAAGAGTGCCATGATTGCGAAAGAGGTTTTAGACAAACCTGTATCTCTTCGTGATCATTCATCTTGAAATTTGTTATAAAAACATGTATAGTTGAAATTAAGTTCATAAGAAATTCCCACCTAAGGGGAGTAGCAGTCATAGCTATGTCGTCAATCCGGATTTTATGCCCGGCATAGTTAGCAATTTTTAAATTGTTTGCAAGACCTTACGTTTATTTCGTAAGGTCTTTTTGTACGCAAAAGAAGGAGGAAAAGTGTGAAAAAACTAGTTTCAGTATTATTAGCAGCTGGCTTAATTTTTACGCCAGTAGGAGGTACAATTGTCGACAACCTAGTTCCTGCACAATATTCCCAAGTAAAAGAGGCGGACGCAAGGGGGTATCGCTCACCTGTTCGGTCTTTTAAGTCAAATAACAACGGAGTCAATCGTTCAAATGTAAACCGCTCGCAGACGAATACGAATGCTACTAAGCGTGGTTTCTTTAGCGGCGGCGGACTTATGGGCGGCTTAATGATGGGCGGAATCGCAGGGCTATTATTTGGTGGTTTACTCTCTGGGATGGGCGCATTTGGGAATGTTTTAGGATTAATGATTAACATTTTGGCGATTATTTTAATTATTCGTCTTGTCATGATGTTATTTAATAAACGAAAAAATCGCCATGCGGAACCTGTCCTTGAATCTAGTCGTGGTACTCAATCGAGTGTTCAACATGAAACGATTCAAGCTGGAACGAGTGCGCGTGAGGAAATTCTTGATGAGGGAAATATTTCAAACGCGGTTATCGCTTTCTTCACGCATGAAAAAGGTTTGACACTGGATGATGTACAAGTTGCATTAACGTATGATGATAAAATTGGCTTTGGCGCAGATGTCATTCAAAATGACCGTGTGATTCAGCAATTAGACCATTTTTCGCTTGTTCAAGCGATTCGTTACTGGGCAGAGCATTTTGCACGTATGGATCCAAATATGGGCTTGAAGCTTGAATACTCGGAACGTGATGGCATTTATGCGGTTGTCACACAATAACATGAAAGCAGCAGCTAGGCGTAAAAGCTTAGCTGCTTTTTTGACAGGCCATGCAAGTAGCGGTATAATTATCCTTACTTATTTAGTCGGATTTTGGAGGGGTTTATTGTGCATTTAAAAAAAGTAGGAAAAAAAGTGGAACTAGAACATGAAACTGGGAACTGGCCTTTAATCAAAGAAGAAGGTTTCTCGCCAGTTCAAATTACGGTGGCGGCGGTCGCGGCTTGTAGTGTTTATGTGTATGCAAAGTTGCTTGACAAGAAGCGAATTCCGTTTGAAGATTTGGATGTTGATGTGAGCTATGAGCAAGATTTAGAACAAACCGTCCATGTGATTAAAAAAATTGATGTGCATTTTCAGCTAAAAGTGGCTGAGGAATTTCAAAAAAGAGCTGAAAAAACGGTCCATCTCGTGAAAGATGCATGCCCAGTTGCCAAAAGCATGCACCCAGATATTGAAATTATAGAACATGTGACGTTTTTGGAAAAGTAGGTGCCTGCCTGCTTTTTTATTTTTCTGCTTCGAGTCAATTTTCAAACTATAACATGTCTTGCGACGTAAAAGCTAAAACAAAAGTCCTTTTTTAGTGAAAGCGCATACAATTTAAATAGGTCAAAAGTTTTTGTTTTAAATAAAAAGTATGAATTTCGTCTTAAATAATCCAAAAACTTTTAAAGCGCTTTCAAAATTCGTATAATATAAATAGATAGCTGATTTTAATATGGTTTAGACTAAAGGGGGACTATATCACATGTTATTTGAGAAGATGGAAGAATATGATTATGAACAAGTTGTTTTTTGCCAGGATGAGGCTTCTGGACTAAAAGCGATTATTGCGATTCATGATACGACACTCGGACCAGCACTTGGTGGGTGCCGAATGTGGCCGTATGAAACAGAGGAGGAAGCGCTTGAAGACGTCCTTCGTCTAGCACGCGGGATGACTTATAAAAATGCGGCGGCAGGGCTTAATTTAGGTGGCGGGAAAACGGTCATTATTGGGGACCCCAAAAAGGATAAAAGCGAGGCATTATTTCGTGCGCTAGGACGCTACGTGGAAAGTCTAAACGGCCGTTATATTATTGCCGAGGATGTCGGTACGACCGTGCAAGATATGGACTACATTCACGAAGAAACCAAATATGTGACAGGAATATCTGAAACGTTTGGTTCATCTGGTAATCCAAGTCCAATGACAGCGCGGGGAGTTTATGCAGCAATGAAACGCACGGCAAAAGAAGTTTTTGGAAGTGATTCTTTACTCGGGAAAAAAGTAGCAGTCCAAGGTGTTGGCAACGTGGCGTACGCGCTTTGTGAACTGTTACGCGCGGACGGCGCGGAGCTTATCGTGACGGATATTAATACGGAAGCGGTCAAACGAGCGGTACGCAATTTTGGTGCGGAAGCTGTCTTGCCAAATGACATCTATACGGTTGACGCGGATATTTTTGCCCCGTGTGCGCTAGGTGGAATTTTAAATGATGCTACCATTTTAAATTTTAAATTTAAAATGATTTGTGGTAGTGCAAACAACCAATTACTAGATATTCAAAAACACGGCGAGTTGCTTTATGAACGCGGAATTTTATATGCGCCAGATTATATTGTAAATGCTGGTGGCGTCATTAATGTGGCAGACGAATTGCTGGGATATAACGAGGAGCGCGCAAAGAAAAAAATTGATGAAATCTATGATCAAATTGGAAAAGTGTATGAAATCTCAAATGACGAGGGCATTATTCCGGCAAAAGCAGCTGACCGCATGTCTGAAAAACGAATTGAAATGATGAAACAAGTTAGGAGTACATTTTTGATGATGAGATGATGTAAGAATCCTTTTTTGAAGGATGTAGGCTTGTAGAAAAACTCAAGATTTAGACCAAATAAAATGCCTTACGAAAAATCATACTACTGGCAAATGTTGCCTTTTTAGGTAAAGCAAAACATGCATGGGTACAAAATATCGGATAACAACTATGATTACCGCTTGTCAGTAGTATGGTGCTTTTTCTTGCCTAAAAGCCGCTACATCATTATACTTATTTCATAAGACACAAGGAGGAATTGGCAATGAATGAAGGACAACAAAAGTTTCTTGATTTTATTTTAGAGCGTACTGAAACAGGCAAGGAGTCCGAAATGAAGGAACTTCTTACCGAAAGCTTTGACAAACAGAATTCAGGAAATTTTGATCAAAAGTATTTGATGGCGATGGTTCCAAAAATGATAGCTTATGTTCGTTTGGAAAAGCGTGATGAGGTCATGGAAGTAGTTCAAAAATTTGGCGCAAGTCATGTGAGTAAGTAACATGGCAAAGACGATTGTAGAAAAGCTTAATTTAACGAAATACGCGAAAAAAGCGGTTCTAAACGTGCCACAGGATTTTACGGAGCTTGATGCCTTAGCTAACGTGGACCATTCTTTTAAACAAAAACAGTATGACTTGATTTTCGGTTTTGCGCTAACGATGGCTGAAATGGAGGCTTTTGTGACCGATGTTATTCGGCATGACCGCCTAGCTAAGAAGGGGTATTTGTTTATTTCGTATCCTAAAAAAGGGAGTACGGTATACGATACGTTTGTGCATCGTGATGAAATTATGCCGACGCTTAAAGTAGATGCAGAAGGCTTTTTACCGAAAAGCAGTTTAAAATTTTCACGTATGGTGAGTATGGATGATACGTTTACGGTTGTTGGTATGAAAGAAGCTTTGCATGAAAAAGGGAAAAAAACGGCGAATAATGAGCCAAACTATGTGGAAAAAATTCCTGATTTAAAAGCGCTACTTTTAGAAGATAAAGAGGCTCTTTTACGGTATGAAAATCTTACTCTTGGCTATCAAAAAACTTGGGCTAGCTACGTTTTTAGTGCGAAGCAAGCAACAACTCAGGCAAAACGTATAGAAGAAACTAAAACCATTTTAAAAGCGGGTTTTAAAAGCAAAGACTTATACCGTCAAAATAAAAAATAAACATGAGGTACTCAGTGATTTCACTGAGTACGTTTTTCAGTTCTACGATTCGAATTCGTATGGAGTTAAGGAAAATATGGTACAATACGAGTAGGAATAGTGGAAGGGACTCGTTTTATATGGCGAATTATGTGAATAAGGAAAAGCGACAAATTGATTTCGATCCACTTCAGTTGCCAATCATTGCCATCCCAGAAGTTATGGCGGTATCTTTCACGCCAAAATCAGAAAATGCGCTTTTAATCCGAATAGCAGATGTTGGTTTTGCTTTTAAATCTCTTAAAAATTCTGAGCTGTTTGAAGGAATTCTTGAAGTGCGTTTTAATGACATTAATGAAGAAGATGATTACTGGGGATTAAGTCAAAAAGAAGAGCATGAGATGAAGCTTTTTAATGAGCGGCATGCTGCTGCGATTTATTCTTTTTTAGATCATCACCCAAATCATGGCCAAATTGTTGTGCACTGTAACGCTGGCGTTAGCCGAAGTAGCGCTGTTGCAATGGGGATTGCTGAACATTATAATGATACCTATACACTTTTAAGGCTAAAGGAAATTAAACGCTACTTACCAAATCCGCGGGTATTAACTGTAATGCGCGGTGAGAAATTTATATCAGACTGATGACGACGGGCTATATCTAGTGTCATTAGTCTGATTTTTTGTTTAGGAGCATAATTTTTATGGGCTTCGGACGCTTATTTTATGCACTATTATCGGAAAAATCACGCACATCAGACTTTCCATTCTATTTGAACTGTTCTTTTAAAAAGGATTTTTAATTTTTAATGGTATAATGACGGTCTAGGATGGGATGCAATAATTAGAAATGATATGTATACTATTACACAAAAAAGGAATGAGATTAATGTCAAACGAAATTAAAAAAATGGGACTTATTAGTTTAATTCTAATGATTTTCACTTCCGTATTTGGTTTTGCAAACGGTCCAATCGGTTTCTACCGAATGGGTTATAGTGCGATTCCTTGGTACATTGGAGCAGGGATTTTCTTCTTTATTCCCTTTGCGCTTATGATGGCCGAATACGGGGCTGCTTACCGTAAAGAAAAAGGGGGAATTTATTCATGGATGAACGACAGCATTGGCCCGCGCTATGCCTTCATCGTTACATTCATGTGGTTTACCTCATACGTCATTTGGATGGTCGGAACTGCTTCTAAAGTTTGGATTCCGTTTTCCATCTTCATTTTTGGCGAAGATAAAACCCAAACATGGTCACTTTTTGGCTTATCGCCAACCCAAACCGTCGGGATACTTGCTGCAGTTTGGATGATTATTGTTACATTACTCGCTTCAAAAGGTTTAAAACAAATTACAAAAGTGACGGCTGTCGGCGGAATCGCCGTTATGGGTCTAAACGTCGTTTTAATTGTCGTGAGTTTACTTATTTTAATGTTAAATGGCGGGAATTTTGCGCAAGATATTTCGGGAGTAAAAGATTTCCTTGTATCGCCAAATCCAAGTTATCTTAGCCCAATAGCCATTCTATCATTCTGCGTATTTGCGATATTTGCATATGGGGGAACTGAGGCTGTAGCCGGCCTAGTTGACCAAACGAAAAACCCAACGAAAACATTTCCAAAAGGGATTATGATTGCCGCTTTTATTATTTCAATCGGCTACGCTCTAGAAATTTTCATGTGGGGAATTAGTACCAATTGGGATAAAATTCTAAGTGGCTCTAATGTCAACTACGGTAATATCACATACGTTCTAATGTATAATCTCGGTTTAGAATTTGGGAACGCGCTTGGTCTTG
Organism: Listeria tempestatis; assembly: GCF_963575625.1. Classification (NCBI taxonomy): domain Bacteria; kingdom Bacillati; phylum Bacillota; class Bacilli; order Caryophanales; family Listeriaceae; genus Listeria; species Listeria tempestatis. The sequence continues at coordinate 160,417 of NZ_CAUYTK010000003.1, read as the reverse complement.
CAACGGATGCAGCATCACAAATGGCCAATTGGTTCGCAAGAGTCACGGGTCTTTCCATGTTTTTAGCCTATACAGGTGCTTTCTTTACGCTCATCTATTCACCGCTAAAAGCAATTGTTCAAGGAACAGCTGAGTACTGGCCGAAGCGCATGAGCAAAATCAACAAATTTGGTATGCCTGAATTTGCTATGTGGATGCAGTGTCTACTTGTTGTCATCATCGTTTTAATTGTTTCATTCGGTGGGAAAAGTGCATCGGCATTCTATAACACACTAACGCTTATGGCAAATGTTTCTATGACCTTACCATATGTGTTCCTAGGGTTTGCATTCCCGTTCTTTAAAAATCGTGAAGGACTTGAAAGACCTTTTGTTGTATATAAAACAAAGGCAATTACTTATATCGTAACCTTTATTGTGGTAGCGATTGTAGGATTTTCAAATGTGTTTACAATTATTGAACCTGCAATGAGTGGCAATTGGAATGATACTATTTGGATGATAGTAGGACCAGTTGTGTTCGCCATTATCGCAATGGGAATTTATGAAAACTATCAAATTAGACAAAAGAAATTGAAAAAGTAACTTTTAAAAGAAGGCAATAACTCCTGAATTTTCCAAGAGTTGTTGCCTTCTTTTTAATAGATATATTTAGTGTTCATCATATTTATTTTGTTTTTCTTTGTCTACGAGTAAATACTGCAAAAGCTCCTAGTAAAAGCGCGCCTAAACCAACTAAGATTCCGCTATCTAGCGCTATTCATATGGAAGTTATGCTTATTTATGAAAATTTTGTCACATTATTTTTAATGAAAGATTATGGTTGTGTATAGTTTATACAAGCTAAAGTAGAAGCTTTTTGATATTCTAAGTTATAAAAATAAAAAATAGGAGTGAGTGGAATGGAAAAAAATGAAACAGCCGGAATCATAAAGGATTTGAAAAGAAATCAGGCAGACTCTACATGGGTTCGCCAAATGGATTTAGTTAAGAATACATTGATTTCGGGGAAATATTTTAAAAATGAGTTTATGATAGTCATGGATGGAATTTTACATTTAGAGAACAAAAACAAACAGATTATACTTTTCTTTTCTAAAGGGGATGTGATTAATCAATTGGTTTCGGAGCTAAGTACGAATAATAATCTTCAATTAGTTTGTGATACAGACGTTACATTAACCTTTGTTTACCGAGAATATTTTCTTAATTTCGCAACGAATAAGCCAAGTTACTTAAAATGGTTTCTCGATATGTCTTTAGTAAATAATATGAATCTATATGATGAGTTAATAAAATACCAATATCCGTCAGAAGAAAGGTTATTGAGCTCACTAAAAACATTATGTGAAAAGTTGAGCATATCCGAAAGGAATGGATACTATCAAATTCCAGTTTTCATAAGTAAAGTAACTTTATCCAAATATAGCAATATTTCGCGACAACAATTAGATATGCTGCTAGCAACTCTTATTCAAAAAAATGTAATTAAAATGGAACAACGAACGCTTTATTTCAAAAGCTGATAGTTTTTTCAACTTTAAAAGGTGTAAATTATCACAACACTTAAAACATAACAAGCATTTCTCTATTAGAAAACTAGTTTTTCTAGTACACTTAAGTGAGAAGAGCTAGTCAGGAATGGAGGATTTTTATGAGCAAACATTATGATTATATTGTTATCGGCGGCGGAAGTGGTGGGATTGCTTCTGCAAACCGGGCTTCAATGTACGGAAAAAAAGTGGCATTAGTTGAGCCAGTCCATCTTGGCGGGACATGTGTCAATGTTGGTTGTGTCCCTAAAAAAGTGATGTGGTACGGGGCGCAAATCAAAGAAGGCATTGAGAAACTGGGACCGGATTATGGTTTAAACGGTAAGGTTGACTTTGATTTTGAAACACTTGTTAAAAATCGTGAAGCCTATATCGAGCGGCTACATGGTATTTATAAATCCAATTTAGACAAAAATAAAGTAACGGTATTAAATGGTTATGCAAAATTTACGAGTGAAAAATCTATTGAGGTCGCAGGTGAAACATATTCAGCAGATCATTTTTTAATTGCAACTGGAGGTAAGCCGGCTATTCCAGATATTCCGGGTGCTGAGCTTGGGACGGATTCAAACGGCTTTTTTGCTATGCGTGAGTTGCCAAAACGTGTGGCTGTCGTTGGTGCTGGTTACATTGCTGTCGAGTTATCGGGAATTTTACACGCATTTGGTGTAGAGACACATCTTTTTGTTCGTAAATCTGCGCCGCTGCGCCATTTTGATTCCATGATTTCAGATACTTTAAAAGAATTGATGGAGAAATCTGGACCGAAACTGCACACAGAAAGTGTACCAAAAGCGGTTCGGAAAAATGAAGATGGGAGCTTGACACTTGAGCTTCAAAATGGGCAAGAAACGGTCGTTGATAAGCTAATTTGGGCGATTGGGAGGACACCAGTTACTGAGACGCTAAATATTGACGTTAGTGGCGTAGAACTTGACGCAAAAGGTTTTGTCAAAGTTGATAAATATCAAAACACTTCGGTTCCGGGAATTTATGCGGTAGGTGATGTGACCGGGCATATCGAGCTGACTCCTGTAGCGATTGCGGCGGGTAGACGGCTTTCTGAGCGACTGTTTAACGGGAAGCTTGATGAACATTTGGACTACAATCTTGTGCCGACTGTCGTATTTAGCCATCCGCCAATTGGCACGATAGGTTTAACCGAAGAAGAAGCAAAAGCAAAATTTGGGGAGAAAAATATTAAAATTTATTCGTCGTCGTTTACTTCCATGTACTCGGTTATTACCGAACACCGCGAGCCTTGCCGCATGAAACTCGTCTGTGAAGGTGATAATGAAAAAATTGTTGGACTACACGGAATTGGAACCGGCATGGATGAACTGCTTCAAGGATTTGCAGTAGCCATTAAGATGGGAGCAACGAAGGCCGATTTTGACAATACCGTTGCAATTCACCCAACAAGCGCCGAAGAGTTCGTTACAATGCGTTAAAAAGGAGGAGCTATCATGACAAAAAAACTTGCACTTTATTTCGTTAGACATGGTCAAACCTATTTGAACAAAAATTTACGTATGCAAGGTTGGGCGGACACCCCGCTTACACCAGAAGGCATTGAAATTGTACGCCAAAGCGGGCGAGGACTTGCGGATACTGAATTTGTTGCTGCCTACTCCAGCGACTTACACCGCACCATCTCAACTGCTGAAATATTGCTTCATGAGAATAAACATGGTTTTGGGCTGAAACTAGAACCTCGCAGCGAATTTCGTGAAACTTTCTTCGGTTCTTTTGAGGGAGAAAAAGGGAGTGTAGCGTGGAGCGAAATCGCTCGATTGAGCGGCTACGATTCACAGGAAGACTTCTTTTCAAAAGTCGATGTTAGAACAATGATGAATGACACAAAAAAAGCAGACCCAACTGGCGATGCCGAAGACTTCATGACTTTTTGGACACGCGTAGAAAAAGGTTTCCTTCACGTCATCAACCAGCACCGTGATACAGGTGGAAACGTCCTAATTGTGGCCCACGGAAATACTATTCGTAATATTGTCCACGAACTTGAACCGTCCATTACAGAAAGCTTTATTTTAGACAATGCAAGCGTGACGGTTTTAGTATACGAAAATGGTTTATTTAAAGTGGAACGATTGAATGACATCTCTCATTTTCAAGCTGAATCATGAGAAAAAAGGCTGAGACCTCTGTCTCAGCCTTTTTCGTGGATTTAGTTTGCCTGTTCAGCATCTGGTGCGCTCTTGCCATCAGGAGGCGAGGAGTTCTTGTCACTACGCCTTAGTTGGATGAGCTTAACAATGTTTATAATGACTGTTTTCACTACAGCGTAAAGTGGGACACCTAGAACCATTCCAAGTAGGCCGGCTAAATTACCGGCAACAAGTAAAATAATAATAATGGTTAAAGGATGGATTTTAAGCGAACGTCCCATAATGAGCGGCTGTAAGACATTACCATCAATTTGTTGAACAATGACAACTACAATAATAACAAGTAGCGCCTGAAATGGCGAAGTGAAGAGTGCCACAATAACAGCTGGTGCTGCCCCAATGACAGGCCCTAAATATGGAATGATATTCGTCACACCAGCAATTAAGGCGAATAGTAAACCATAAGGCTGCCCGATAATTAAATAGCCGATAAATGTAAAGATACCTACAAATAAACAATCCAAAGCTTGTGAACTTATGTAAGAGGATAATGTTTTATTCATTTCTTGGATAATTTTTTTTGCATCTGGACGAATTACTTTCGGGAAAAATTTTTCAACAGAATCCATAAAACGATGACCATCTTTAAACATGTAAAGTAAGATGAACGGGACTGTAACAAGAATCATGACAAAACTTGTAAGGAAACTTGCGATGGCACCAATTCCTGCTGTTACACCGTTTAGGACGCTATTTAAAATTTGAGGAACCGAAATATTTGCTTTTTCAAGTTCGCCTTTTATATCAAAATCATTTAGTGGTGGATTTTTTGTAATGCCACCAAGCCATTTTTCAAAATCGGCCCAGTAACCTGGAATTGCTTTCGCAAGTTCACTAATTTGATTAGCGAGCACGGGACCAATTTGAACGACTGCAAGTGTAACTACCGCAATAAATGCGATAAAGATTAAAATAACGCTAAGCAGGCGCGGCACTTTTCTTTTTTCTAAAAAAAGCACGAGTGGGTTAAACATATAAAATAAAAACCCTGAAACTAATATTGGTAAAAATAAAGTTGAAATAATAACCCCAATTGGCGAGAAGATATATTTCATTTGAAGTAGTAAGAAAACAATTGCGACAACCGCTAAAACTTCGATTGTCCAAAAGAATAGCTTGCTTTCTCTAAAGCGTGAACCTTTCATTTGGAGCCCCTTTCTAAAAATTCTTTTTTTATAGTGTACCATTATCAGCATGAAATAGCCATGTATAAATTGACCTTCTAGGAGAACTGTTATATTATATATATAACAGTAAGGAGGAGGAAGTATGCTCTTACAGATTAACTTGCAAGCAGAAGAACCCATTTACATGCAAATTGTCAATCAAATTATTGAAGGGATTGCAAAGCAGGAATTAAAGCCAGGGGACGACCTGCCTTCTGTTAGGAGTTTAGGTGCTGATATAGGCATTAATTTTCATACCGTGAATAAAGCGTATCAAATATTGAAGCAGGAAGGCTTTATTTTAATTCATAGACAAAAAGGGGTTGTCATTCATCCTGATGGCGCATATCAAGCTGATCAAGCTTATTTTGAAAAGTTGAAGCGTGACATTCGGCCGGTAATTGCGGAAGCGGCTGCGCGCAAAATGCCACTTGATGAAATAACGAAATTGGTTACTGCTTTATACACCGAGATGAAAGGAGAATAGAAATGGAGGCCATTATCTTCATTGCAATATCGTTACTTATTATTTTACTTGAAGCCGTTACCCCTTTTATTGTGCACCGAACGGAATGTTTTGGTGTAAGTGTTGGGGTTCGTGCGAATCAGGAGCCTGAACTAAAGCAAATGAAAAAGCAATATGCTTTTAAAGTTGTATTGTACGGTATTTTTGTCGTGATGCTTAGCTTTGCTTTAATGGCGGCTTTTTCAGGTAATGAGAGGGCGCAAGGATTTTTATTTACAGCATCGATGTTTTTAATTTTAATTATTGCATTTGTGCTTTACGTGAAATACCACAGGCAAACAGTTGCTTGGAAGGCAAAAAAAGTGAAGAGTGGGGAAATTAGCGAATCGAGTGTTATTTTAGTGGATACGGCTTTTCACCGGAATAAAATGATTATTTCATATGCATGGTTTTTAATTCCATTTTTGATTACACTCATCACACTTGCGATGACCATCGTGTTTTACACCTCAGCTCCAGATGTGATACCAAGTCATTATGATTTCAATGGAAATGTGACAGATGAAATGCCAAAAACCATTCGAAATGTATCGCTACTTATCGTGATGCAGCTTTTCATGATTGGTATCTTTATGGGAATCAATTTTATCATGTCACGCAGCAAACAGGTGCTAGATAATGACAATCCAAGTGATTCGGTTAGGCGTAATCAGCTTGCGCGCGCAATTTTTAGTAAAGCCATGCTTGTCATGTGCATTTTAATGGTTTTAATGCTTTTTGGGATTCAATTGACATTTCTAACTGGGTTAAATGCAAAAGTGATGACGACGATTACACTTGTTTTCGTGTTACTCATTTTAGTTATCATTTTCCTACTAGCCTTTTTTGTCGGTCAAGGCGGCTCGAGGCTGAAAATTGGGGGGCGGGGAAATACAGATAAGCCCATTCGGGACGACGACAAGTACTGGAAACTCGGTATCTTTTATTTAAACAAAAAAGATCCTTCGCTCTTTGTTGAGAAAAGATTTGGAATCGGCTGGACGATTAATGTGGGGCGACCTCTCGCTTGGATTTTACTCCTTTCTATCATTTTGATTTCAATTTTAATTGGTGTCATCCTTTAATGTGCAACTTCTGTCATTTTGTGTTATCCTTTTAGCTATAAAGCAGCAGAGGAGTGAGTGAAATGTCTTTACAATCCGCACGGTTAGAAGAACATGAAGATCTCTTTTTAGTTGGTTTAGCTTGGCAGGGAACGTTTTCTGAGGCTCGCAAGGGAAACATACATGAGGTTATTCAAAAAATGAAATCGCTTCTAGGAGGCGAGTTTAGAGAGCTTTACGGAATTTCCATTCACAACATTGAGGAAGGCTTGACGCATTATTCAGCGGTTTTAGCTGACCACAAGCCCAAACACTTGCCAGATGAACTTGAATGGCTAGAAATCCCAGCACACACTTACTTTGTTGGAAAACACGAGGGAAAAACAGATGTTGAGGCAACTTATCAAGAAGTTGCGTTAGAAATCGAAAATCGCAATTATGAACCCTACATGACGGCCGATTTTCCTGTTTTTGACCCACTACCATTTAAAATTGAAATTTTTGATTTAGAACAAGATATTAACGGAGAAAGTGAATTTGAAATCCGCATTCCCGTTGTTCGTAAAATGATGGATTGACGCAGGAAATTTTCCTGCGTTTTTATTTGGAAATAGCTAGAAGGAATTGCCGAAGTGTGCTATAATGAAGTCGCATTTTTTGTGAATGAATTAACAAAAAGGAAGAAGTGATTAAGTTTGTCCTATTACAGTCCAAAAGAAATTACTGATGTGACAATTGAAAAGGGGATTCAAAAAGCGCAATCAAGTACGTTAAGCTTAGTTATTTTAGGATTTCTAGGCGGTGCTTTTATTTCGCTTGGGTATTTGCTTTATGTTCGCGTTGTTGGCACGATGCCACATGAGTGGGGAAGTTTTGCTACGTTTATTGGGGCAAGTGTATTTCCAGTTGGTTTAGTTTGCATTTTACTCGGTGGTGGCGAGTTGATTACGGGGAATATGATGGCGGTTCCGCTTGCTTTTTTTGATAAAAAAATAACGACCGCAATGCTGCTGCGTAATTTGGCTATTGTCACGGTGATGAATTTAGTCGGCGCCTTATTTGTTGCTTACTTTTTCGGTCATTTTGTCGGCCTTACAGAAGGGGACTTTTTAGAAAAAACTGTTGCAACAGCGGGGGCGAAGATTGAAGCGCCATTTTGGGTGGCTTTCGTTTCGGGCATTGGTTGTAACTGGTTTGTTGGAATTGCCGTTTGGTTATCTTACGGGGCAAAAGATTTTGCTGGTAAAATTTTCGCCATTTGGTTTCCTGTCATGGCATTTGTGGCCATTGGATTCCAGCACGTTGTGGCGAATATGTTCATCATTCCAGCAGCGATTTTCGCAGGGCATTACACATGGACGGATTTCATTTTAAATATCATTCCTGTATATCTCGGAAACGTTGTTGGTGGCGCCATTTTTGTAAGCCTTTGTTATTTCTTAGCCTTTAAAAAGGAAACCCCGCATGCTAAGAAAGAAGAAATTAAGCTACCAATTACAGAAAACGAGTAATATGAACGCCCAATAATTTAGGCGATAGACAAAGTTAGGAAATTCTTTGTTTATCGCCTTTTTTCGATTTTTAAAAATTTCTAAGTTTTAGCCTTCATCTAGTTTCTACGAATAAACAAAATTAGCGAAGTGCTGCCATTTTTCTTGTAAGGGTGATAAAGATATTGCCATAAAGAACGATGAGTAGAATTGGCATCATTATCCAATACGTGGATATTGTAAAGGTCGGAATAAAAGTAAATGGAATAATGCATAGCCCAAAAACTGTCCATCTTGTCCGAATTCTTTTGCAAAGGTCAATGAGTGATGCCGAATCCGTATACAGTTTAGCTTTCGCTTCGTTTGGAGCCGTTTCATGCCTAAAATACATCCATGTGCCTTGTAAAATAGGATACTGAAAAACATTTTGAAAGCCAGCATCACGGTGAATACTTAAATATTCTGGTAAATTATCTAAGTCTTCTTTAAAGTCAATGTGATAAGTGACTTTTTTTGGTTCATCGCGTTTAAAATAATAAAAAGGGAAACGATATTTTTCAAAGTGCCATCCAGAAGCAGTCATTTTTTCTAAATAGCGTTCTTCTTTTTCAAAATTAGCTACAGTAAAAAATTTGATGGTGCGTTTTCTAGTTTTCATATTTGTTCCCTCCAAATATTTTCGTAAAGCTCTGTAATACGCTTTTTTTCGAGTGTTAAAAGCTCGAGACCGAGCGGGGTAATTTGATAAATTTTCCGATTGCTTATTTCTTCTACAGGCTCAATTAAGCCATCTTTTTTCATTTTAGAAAGACTGCCGTATAAAGTTCCAGGTCCTAATTTAATGCGACCTTTTGTCAAATCTTCAACATGTTGAATGATGGCATAACCGTGCATAGCATGGCTTAAAGAAAATAATATATAAAAAGCGGTTTCTGTCATGGGAAGATATGCTTTTTTTAAACGATCATTCAGCATTATATCACACCTCGATATATTTGATGTCTTAAATATATCACGATTCGATATATTTAGCAAGTAGGGCTTGCAAAAAAAGTAGAATGTCTATATACTTAATGTATTAAATTAAAGGGGTGTTATTTTTAAGCCAATGAAATTATAATCCTGTTTTATATGAAAAAATGAATGTAAAACCATTTTTTTCGGACAGGATACGTATGCTCATTTCGCTTGTTAACATCGTTGTGACGTAAGTTTATTTTGTGTACTCCTCATCCGGAAAGTGGATAGGAGGTTTTTTTATGTTTACATTAGAAGTGAAAGATTTGAAAAAAGATATTGGTGCTAGAACACTATTTGAAATTCAACATTTGACGGCAAAGCATGGCGATAAAATTGGTATTGTTGGACGGAACGGGACAGGGAAGACGACACTACTTGAAATTTTAGCTGGTGAAACTGAAATGGATGCGGGGCAAGTTTTGCGTAATGGTACGACAGGTTACATTCGTCAAATTAATCCGCAAGATGAGCGACTTAGTGGCGGAGAAAAAACGCGGAAATTGATTCAGGAAGTGTTGCGACAAAGACCAGAGATTTTGTTTGCTGATGAACCAACTTCGAATTTAGATGCGGACAGTGCGGCGCATTTAAAACGCGATTTTAAGAAATTTACTGGAACAATTTTTGTCATTTCACATGACCGAGATTTTTTAGACGCAATTTGTTCGGAAATTTGGGAACTTGAAGGGGAAACCGTTACAAGGTATAAAGGGAATTATGCGGCATATCGTAAGCAAAAAGCGCAAGAACAGGAAACTCAGCAAAAAGCGTATACGGAAAATATGGCGGAGAAAAAACGGCTGGAGGCAGCGATTTCATATCGGAAAGACATGGCTGGTAGCATGGATGCCAAACAGGAGAAGCTGTTTAAAAAAGGGCTGACACGAAAAGAAGTGGCATACGGTAAGATGTTTAAGGGCGTCCAGCAAAAAAGCCAGCATAAGACGATTAAGGCGACTGAAAAACGGCTGGAGAGACTGGAACACGTCGACAAACCATTTCAATTTAAGCCCGTTAAAATTACACTACCTGAAACACGTAGACTGAAAAAAGGCACGACACTGCTACAAATCTCAAAAGGAGAAGTCGCAGTTCCTACGAAGAAGCTTTTTCAAACGGAAGCTTTTTCAATAAAAATAGGAGATAAAGTGGCACTTGTTGGAAAAAATGCTAGTGGGAAAACGAGCTTTTTGCGGGCAATTTTAAACGAGAGTGATTTTTTACGGCGGACAAAGGAAGTTCGAATCGCCTACTTCGACCAAGAACTAGCTGGACTTAAACTTCAAGATACGCTTATTGAAAACGTAAATCGTGTGAATGCCCATGATAAGCAGCTTGCGATGGACGTTTTAGGTAGCATGCATTTCACACAAGCCGATTTAAATAAAAAAGTCACCATTTTATCTGGCGGCGAACGCGTCAAGTTGTACCTCTCTATGATTTTACTTAGTGACGCCAATTTGCTCATTTTGGATGAACCGACAAATTATTTGGATATTGATGCGATGGAAGCGCTCGAGGGCATGATACGTGGTTTTGACGGTGCCGTTTTATTCGTCTCGCATGATGGGGCTTTTGTGCGTAACGTATCTGAACAGGTGATTCGTATTCAAGACGGACAGATGAAATGGATTCCAAAAGCGATGACGGATATTTTGGCGGAAGAAGAAAATTCTAAAGAAACGGTTGCGGAAGATAAACTGATTGTCCAGTTAAGGCTGACAGAAATCGCCGCGAAGCTTTCCGACCCAAAAATAAGTGCAGTGGAAAAAGAACAGCTAAACGAGGCGTATTTAGAAAATAGTAGAATTTTGCGGCAACTTGAAAAGTGAATTATCGAGGTGTTTATGATAAAGTGAACTTAATTCAAGTTAAAGCGAGGTATGACTACATTGCAAAATGATGTTCATGATAGATTGAAAATGAAGAAAGTTGAGATGGAGCATTTAGTGCAGTTTAATGAACTTTTGCGCTATGTGTTTCAAGTGACGAACCAAGACTTGCAAGAAGTAGGATACGAGGAGGACGAAATCGAGCAGGCGAAACGTCCCGTTTTAAAACAAGCTGATGTTTTAGGTTGGTTTGATCAGGATAAACTAGTTTCACAACTTGCGGTTTATCCGCTTCTTGTGAATATTCACGGTGAAATTTATGAGATGGGCGGCTTAACGGGTGTTGGCACATATCCTGAGTATGCGAATTTTGGCTTGATGCATCAACTTATGCGGCAAAGCTTAAAAGATATGCGTGACCGTAAGCAAACTGTGTCCTATTTATTTCCTTATTCGATTCCTTATTACCGCCGAAAAGGTTGGGAAATCATATCTGATATGATGACTTTTTCCATTAAAGATACGCAGCTCCCAAGCCTTGTTCAAGTTTCTGGCATGGTGGAGCGTACTGATGTTCATCATCCAGATATAAAAATGACATACGACCGCTTTGCCCGCACGCACCACGCAGCAATGATTCGCGGGGAGTTATCTTGGGAAGAATATTTTCGCTGGGAAAAAGATGAACTTACAGCGGGTGTTTATTACGATGCGAACCACACACCTCTGGGCTTTGTCTTCTACTGGATTGCGGACGATATTTTCCATCTAAAAGAAATGATTTATTTAACTGAAGAGGCGCGTTCTGGCCTTTGGAATTTTATTAGTGCGCATTTTTCAATGGTGACCGATGTTAAGGGGCGAACATATACGAACGAGCCAATCGCTTACCTACTCGAAGATAGCGAGATTGTCGAAACGATTCAGCCATATTACATGGCGCGTATTGTGGACGTTCTGGGCTTCTTAGAAAAATACCCATTTCGACATCAAGAAAACGAGCGTGCCTTCCATTTTGTGGTAGAGGATCCGCTGTTAGATTGGAACTTGGGACCTTTCGGTATTTCATTTGCAAATGGTGAGAAACGTATTACCCAAGAAGCAATCGGCCCTGAAGTGAAAATTGACATTGGAACACTGACCACCATGTTATTTAGCTACAAACGCCCGAGCTACCTAGCCAAAATTGGTCGGATAAAGGCAACTCAAGCTACTATTGCTCAGCTTGAACAACTCATTCCGCTTGAAACCGCCTACTTCTCGGATTATTTTTAAAAAAAGTGAGCAAAACGAAGTAAAGAGATTAAGCACACCTTCCAATTTTGAAAGGTGTGCTTTTTTAACTTGATTTATGTGTCTGATAGGAATAGAATAAACAAAGATTTGAAACAGGAAGAAGGCATAAATTTGTTTAGCAATTTACCAAGTTCATTTTTACAAATGAATACGATTTTTATTTCCATTTTAATAGAAGCACTCCCATTCGTCTTAATCGGCGTTTTCATCGCTGGGTTCATTCAAATGTTTATCTCCGAACAATTTATCGCACGTGTCATTCCTAAAAACCGCTTTCTTGCGGTCGTTGTTGGCTCATGTATTGGCGTTCTCTTCCCATCTTGTGAATGCGGAATTGTGCCCATCGTTCGTAATTTATTAAAAAAAGGAGTACCCCTTCATGCGGGAATCGCTTTTATGTTGACCGCTCCAATTATTAATCCAGTCGTGCTTTTCTCAACATATGTTGCCTTTGGAAGTTCATTTGAAATCCCTCTTTTACGTGTTATAGGAAGTCTTGTTGTAGCGATGGTCGTAGGGAATTTAATTGCCTTTTTCTATAAAGGTGAAGGGTTGAAAGAGAAAATTTTATTTGAACCGAAAGAACAAGTTGAGACTGTCCAAATGACATCACTTGAGCTAGCTGGAAGTGAAACTACCATTACGCAATTTGCTAGTGGCACAGAAAATGTCGCAATAGAAGGAGAGGGTCACAACGACCATCACCATCATGATGACAACCAACACCACGACCACCATCAGCATGCGGACATGAAATTTGGTCAAAAATTATGGCATACTGCCCAACACTCTGTTGATGAATTTTTTTCAGTGGGCAAATATTTGGTATTCGGAGCATTCATAGCCGCCGCCATGCAAACATATATTAAAACCTCTACACTCATGCAAATTGGACATGGTCCTGTTTTATCGATTTTACTTATGATGGTGTTAGCTTTTGTTTTGTCACTCTGTTCCGAAGCAGATGCCTTTATAGGCGCCTCTTTCCGCAGTATCTTTTCTACACAGTCGATTGTCGCTTTTCTCGTATTTGGTCCAATGCTCGACATTAAAAATCTCATGATGATGATGGTGTCATTTAAAGCAAAATTTGTTTTATTTCTTGTCACTACCGTCACGATAGTGGTGTTCATTTACGCCCTTATAATTTAGAAAAGGAGGAGTTCGATGTTACGCGCATTTATATTATTCGGTTTTGGTTTTTACATGATGTTTCTGCACATTTCTGGCGATATTAGTAAATATATTAATATGAAGTACTCCTACCTCTCTTTTTCCGCCATGATTGCGTCCTTTTTACTCGCCACAATTCAGCTTATTATGGTATTTCGCGACGAAGACGAAGGTAGCCACAATCATTTAGGGCACACACATGAAGGCGAAAACACACTTTGGAAAAAAATCTTTGTTTATAGTTTGCTGATTTATCCGCTAATGGTAGGCTTTCTCTTTCCTGTTGCCACGCTTGATTCAACGATTGTTTCCGCGAAAGGTTTTCACTTTCCGAAAAATAATGCAGCGGGTGACGACCCGTATGCCGCAAACCAATTTTTACGACCTGATACAAGCGGCTATTTTGGAAAAACCGATTATGAAAAAATGATGGAAAAAGAAAAGGCAGCGATAGTCAATCAAAATCCAATCCAAGTGACAGACGAAAACTATTTAATGACAATGGAAATTTTATATAACTATCCAGGTGAGTTTACGGGGAAGAAAATTGAATTCACTGGTTTTGTTTATAATGACCCTGTTACAAAATCGGACAATGTTTTCCTATTCCGTTTTGGGATTATTCATTGTGTGGCAGATTCTGGTGTTTTTGGGATGCTTGCGAAAATGCCTCAGGGAACAGAAGAATTACCGAATGATACTTGGGTAAGGGTGTCTGGTGAAATTACGCAGGATTATTATGCGCCGTTTAAAATGAATATTCCAGCACTTGAGGTGGATCGCTATACGAAAATTGATAAGCCAAAAGATGTATACGTCTACCGAAAATATTAATTATTGGTTGCGGATTTAACATGATTGGGGTATGCTTATTTTTGTGAACTGTTTACGTTTTCACGAATCGATAAAAGGATGGACTTAACAATGAATGATTATCGTCACTACTATCATTTTCCGCGTGCTGATTGGCAGGAGCTTGAAGTAAGTAAAGATCAAATTTTAACTTCAGATGAACTAGAGGAAATCCGTGGTTTGAATGACCGAATTTCTCTTCTAGATATATCGGAAATTTATTTGCCGCTTATAAAACTGATTGCAATTCAGTACCACGAAGCGATTTTTATTCACGGTGAAAAAATGGAATACTTAAAAAAGAAAGAGGAACGACCTCCTTTCATTATTGCGCTTGCTGGATCGGTTGCAGTTGGTAAAAGTACAACAGCACGTGTGCTGAAGCTTATGCTTGATCGCTGGTTTTCAAAAACGCGTGAAGTGGAGCTTGTGACGACAGATGGCTTTTTGTTTCCAAATGCAGAGCTTGAGCGACGTGGCATTATGAATAAGAAGGGGTTCCCTGAAAGTTATGATAAAAATCGTTTTATTGATTTTTTGATGGATTTGAAAACAAACAAAAAGAATGTTGAAGTGCCACTTTATTCGCACTTGACCTATGATGTTTTGGAAGATACGCGTACTTTGCGAAATCCAGATATTGTCATTGTCGAAGGGATTAATGTGTTGCAAACGGATGCGACTTCAACCTTTTTTCCGCGTGATTTTTTTGATTTCGCTATCTACATGGATGCTGCGGAAGAAAGTATTAAACGCTGGTATTTAGAGCGCTTTTTCATGCTTCGTGAAACAGCATTTCAAGATACGAGCTCTTATTTTCATCAGTACACCAAAATTAGTGAGCAAGTTGCGGAAAACTATGCACTAGAAATTTGGGACACGATAAATGGCTTGAACTTAAAAGAAAATATCGAAAAAACAAAGTACCGTGCTGATTTGATTTTGCATAAAGGGGATAATCACCTAATTTCAGATGTGTACTTACGCAAATAACCGCTTAGAAATTCTAGGCGGTTATTCCTTTACATTCAAACAAAAAAGATGTATATTGTAAGTGAGTAATCACTCATTAAAATGTAAAGTGGGGAATGTGATATGGAAGCGGTTATTGCAACGGAAAATTTGAATATCCAGTTTCATAATAAACAGATTTTATTTGATGTGACGATGAACGTAAGTAAGGGCGAAATTTATGGTCTAATTGGCCCCTCAGGTGCTGGTAAAACGACGCTTGTAAAAGCTATTGTTGGAATGGAACGTGCAAATAGCGGGGAAGTGCACGTATTGCATGCAAAAATGCCAACACTTAGCGTTATGAATCAAATTGGCTATATGGCACAATCAGACGCTTTATATGTTGATTTAACGGCAAGGGAAAACTTAGATTTTTTCGCATCGCTTTATTTGCTTAAAGGGGCAGTAAAACGTGAAAGGATTGCATATGCGGCTAAGCTTGTGAACTTGACCGATGATTTAAACAAAAAAGTAAGTGCGTTCTCTGGTGGAATGAAGCGCCGGCTTTCGCTTGCAATTGCGGTGCTTGCTGATCCTGATGTGTTGATTTTAGATGAACCTACTGTTGGAATTGATCCAGAACTTCGGAAATCGATTTGGGACGAGCTAAATGAGCTGAAAAATGCTGGGAAGTGCATTCTTGTCACGACACATGTGATGGATGAAGCGGAGAAATGTGACCGCCTTGCGATGGTACGGGCTGGACGAATTATAGCAGAAGGCACACCAGAGGAGCTTGCAAGCAAGACGGAAAGTGGCAAGTTGGAAGATGCATTCTTAAAATTTGGGAGGGTGACAAAATGAGAGTTTTAGCGATTGTAAAACGAATTGCCAACCAATTTAAACGTGATAAACGCACGCTTGCACTCATGTTTATTGCACCTCTTCTCCTTATTACGCTTCTCAATTTCTTATTTGATAGCGACTCTGTGGAACCTAAAATTGGTGTTCACGGTATGACAGAAAATATAGTGACTCAACTGGAAAAAAATGATTTGGATGTAAAAAAATATGCCAATAATGCGAGTCCTAAGGAAAAAATTGAACAAGATGATTTAGATGCCTTCATCGATTTGTCAGGCAATAAATTGACTATCACTTATGAAAATAGTGATCCTACAAAAAGTAAACAAATTGCGATGAAAATGCAAGGGGCCCTATTAAAAGAACAAGAAACAGCCATGAAAGATGCTGCTAAACAAATTGAAAATATTTCCAAACAACTGCAAGCAAGTGGCGTAGACATTGAAGGAAATTTCATTACGATGCCAACAAATGGTGCGGATATTCAAGTAACAGCGCATTATGTGTACGGAGATAAGGATACAACGTTTTTTGATACAATTGGTCCCATTTTCATTGGCTTCTTTGTATTTTTCTTCGTCTTCTTAATTGCTGGTATTTCATTTCTACGTGAACGCACAACTGGCACACTTGAACGTCTTATGGCCACACCAATTAAACGTTTTGAAATTGAACTTGGGTATATGATTGGCTTTGGGATTTTTGCACTTCTTCAATCCGTCTTAGTAGCTGTTTATTCTGTTCAAGTACTCGATATGATTCAAAATGGCTCCATTTGGTATGTTTTACTTATCACTTTAACACTTGCCATGGCGTCACTTGCACTTGGCATGTTACTTTCAACTTTTGCGAATAATGAATTTCAGATTATCCAATTTATTCCGATTGTGATTGTGCCGCAAATCCTTTTCTGTGGAATTTTCCCGCTTGAAGGAATGGCTGACTGGTTGCAATGGATTGCACACATTATGCCAATGTATTACGGTGCACAGGCGTTACAAAGCATTATGATTAAAGGGGAAGGTTTCAGTAGTTTTGCTGGTGATTTCTACATCCTCCTTCTATTCGTAGCAGCATTTTTAATTCTTAACATCTTTGCACTAAAGAAATACCGAAAAGTATAGGAGTGAATAAATTTGGAGAAACAACCAATTGATCTTTTACGCCAGATTTTGGATGTCACCGAAAAAGATAAGCGAATGAGCGAGAAGCAAAAAAATATTGTCAAAGCCGCAATTGAGCTTTTTGCCGAAAAAGGGTTTTCTGCAACAAGTACGAGTGAAATCGCAAAACGCGCTGGGGTCGCAGAAGGCACGATTTTCCGGCACTATAAAACAAAAAAAGATTTGCTAATGGCGATTACAATGCCAACTTTAATTGAAGGTGTCGTCCCGTTTTTAGCGCAAGATTTTGCCGAAGAAGTGTTCCAAAAAGAGTATGCCGATTTTGAAACTTTCCTAAAAGCTAT
The DNA here is from genome assembly GCF_963575625.1 of Listeria tempestatis. Taxonomy (NCBI): domain Bacteria; kingdom Bacillati; phylum Bacillota; class Bacilli; order Caryophanales; family Listeriaceae; genus Listeria; species Listeria tempestatis. Next base: position 142,995 of record NZ_CAUYTK010000003.1, on the reverse strand, counting down.
TATCAAAAACCGTTTTGAGTTTGCAAAAGATAACGGAAAAGTAATCAAAATTTATTTTATGGAGCTCATGTACCATGATGAGTTGCGGACACAGTTTTCTGAGATTTTCATGACACATGTAAAAGAGCATTTTGATGCACTTATTGACTTCTATAAGGAAAAAGGAGAACTTGCTGACATGCCAAACAGCACCATCATGCGTGCGCTTATCACAAATATTGTCGGATTTATCCTCACTCGCTTCATCGTTATGCCAGATGCTACTTGGGACGATGAAGCCGAAATTAATTTCACCGTTCGCTATATGATGCAAGGACTTGTCAAGTAACCCCATTTGTACTACATGATATCTGAAAGTTTATTGGAAAGCGAAACTCATTCAAGCAAAATGAGTTTCGTTTTTTAATATATAATTCCTATTTTATTATTAGAAACCTAATTGTTAGAAATGGAATTTTATAGTTGACATTCTCGTTTTAAGCGTGTATATTTATCTCGAACAGTTAGACATCTAATTATTTAGTTGAGGAGGAATTTTTTTTGGATCAAATGGTTGTTTCAAATTTATTGCGCTCAATCATGCATAAATCCCGTGAATCGATGGAACAGCGCGTTAAAGAAATGGGCGTTAGTTCACAGCAAGGTCGAATGATTTCTTATATCGCGCAAAATGAAGAGAAAGGATTAATCCAAAAAGATTTGGCAGAAGTATTTCAACGTCGCGGTGCAAGTATCACGAGCATGTTGCAAGGGTTAGAGAAGAAAGGCTATATTGAACGACGTATCCCTATAGACAATGAGCGGCAAAAAAATATTTATGCTCTTCCTAAAGGTAAGTCCTTGGTGGCTGAAACGAATGCAGCCTTTTATGAGGCGGAGAAAGAACTAATCCATGCTCTAAGTGAAGAAGAAGTTCAGCAACTGACAGCACTTTTAAGAAAAATTGACCGTAGCCTTTAATTAACAAGCAGTCAGTCCCTGCTTGCAACTTGATAGTTAGAAAACTAACAATTATAAATCTAACGAAAAGAAGGAATTATCATGGAAGAATTTGAAGTCAATGAATCAAATATTTACTATTTAAAGGAAAGTCCGATTCGTAAGTCTATCGCTCACTTATCAATTCCAATGATGGTGGGAATTTCAGCAACAACGCTTTACAATTTGATTAATGCTTACTTTATTGGTTTGCTACGTGATACAAATATGATGTCCGCAGTTACTTTAGCGTTACCAATTACAATCATCTTGATGGCTGTTGGAAATATGTTTGGAGTTGGTGGAGGAAGCTTTATTTCACGTTTGTTAGGGAGTGGTGATAAGGAAACAGGTCGGAAAGTGGCCGGGTATTCTTTTTACATGAGCATTATAGTTGGCTTGATTATCGGAATTATTGCGATTATTTTTATGAATCCATTTGTCCATTTACTTGGTGCAGACGGTCAAACACTACTTTATACAAAACAATATGCAACAATCCTATTTGCAGGCAGTTTTGCTTTTATTTTAAATTTCGCTTTGGAACAATTGGTACGTTCAGAAGGAGCGTCAAAAGAATCCATGTATGGCATGTTCATTAGTGTTGCTGTCAATATTGTTTTAGATGCGTTATTGATTTTAGTCTTTAATCTTCATATGATTGGAGCAGGCATCTCGGTAGTTGTTGCCAATCTTGCCTCAACCATTTATTATGTTTGGTTCTTAGAAAACAAAAGTGAGTCTTTAAAAGGCTTCTTAAAACATTTGAAACTTTCAGTTAAAAATCAATTAGAAGTCTACAAAATTGGTGTTTCGGAGTTGTTTAAATCCGCCTTTATGATTGTTACGACTTTATTGTTGAACAATTTTTCCGTTGAATATGGGGATAATGTTGTTGCTAGCTTTGGCATAGCCGTTCGAATCACCCAATTACCTGAATTTTTGACAATGGGCCTATTCTTAGGCGTAATGCCTTTATTTGCCTACGCCTTCTCCGCAAAGAATACAAAGCGGTTAAAAGAAGCGTTGAAGGAAGTTTCTTTATGGATTGGAGGGATTTCCATCCTCTTTGCTTTTGTAGTTTACTTATTCCGCATACCTATATTAAGTATATTCACCAGTGATCCACTTGTCATACAAGTTGGTTTGACCGTTTTGGCAGCACAATTAATTTCTTCAGTATTTAACGGTTTTTCTGGTTTATTTACTGGAATTTTCCAAGCATCTGGCTGTGGTATTCAAACTGGCGTCATGTCAACAATTCAAGGAACTTTTTTTATCCCAGTCGTTTTACTACTCCACTATTTTTACGGACTAGATGGATTGATTTGGTCAATGACAGTGACGGAAGGAATTGCTTTTATAGCTGGCGTTATTATGCTAGTGCCTTACTTGAATAGACTAAGCAAAAATGAATTGCCAGCCTTGCAACAATAAGAATGCAAAAATAATTGACTCTTACGTGAATACGCACCATATGATTCGCTAAAAAAAAGGAAACACGGCAAACTCATGTTAGGCGAGTCTGCCGTGAATTTGCCTTTTCTTGATCAATTTTTTCGTGAATTTGCCACAATATGAATATCTACACCATCAGTTTTGCGCATGATGGAATTGACTATGGAACCTTTTGTGACTTCTTCCACCCTTGTTTTAATAGATTGACCTAGTATAATTTGCGTAATGTTATTTTTGTTTGCCACATCTGTAATCACTTGCGCAATTTTACGCTCTTTAATGGGTTCCACCAAGAAATGGGCGTTAAATTGTTTCGCTAAATTTTGCCACATAACGTACTCTTGTTGAATTTTTTCAGGGAGCTCATCAAGCTCTTTTGAAATGGCAGCTAAAATATATAGCTCACTCCGTAAACGGTCTGCAATGCGGAAGCCACGGCGAATCAATTTTTCAGCGTTGGCATCATTTTTAATACAGACAAGAATCTTTTCGTTCATCATCGCTGCCCGGAGGCGTGCCGCTTTTTTATCCGTTTTATCGTCCACATCATCGGCCACTTCTCGAAGCGCGATTTCGCGAAGGGCAGACAAGTTTTTCGTTGTGAAGAAATTTTCAAGGGATTGCTCAATCTTTTCAGGCGCATAAATTTTGCCTTCTTTCAGCCGCTTTTGCAAAGTTTCCGCTGTCACATCAATTAAAATCACTTCATCAGCTACTTCTAATAAAAAGTCTGGAATTCGTTCGCGTACAACGACCCCAGTAATATCTTGGACAACATCACGTAAGCTTTCCAAATGCTGAATGTTGACGGCTGAAATCACATTAATTCGGTGCTCTAATATTTTTTGAATGTCCTGATAACGCTTTTCGTTCGTTGAGCCAGGAATATTCGAGTGCGCCAGCTCATCAATGATGACGACCTCCGGATTTCGAGCAATAATCGCCTCAACATCTAAATCAAAATACGTATTATTTTTATATGGAATTTCTTTTAAAGGAAGTTGTTCGAGCCCATCAATTAATGCGGCAGTTTCTTTCCGGCCGTGTGTTTCCACAAGTCCAATAACCACATCAATACCTTCTTTTTCCAGTTCATGCGCTTCCGTTAACATTCGGTACGTTTTCCCGACACCAGGCGCCGATCCAATATAAATTTTCAACTTACCACGCTTTAATTTTTCAATCTGTGCTAGCAACTCTTCCGGACTTTTACGATGGAAGGAAAGATTTTTGTTGCTCACTAGACGCACCTCCATTAACTTTAAGCTGTTTACAAATATTCATTTTAGCACAAACTCTTTTAAGAAAGAAGCTCTTTTTAAATAAAAAAAGCTGGCAATTTTGCCAGCTTCCATTCTTCCTACTTTACTGCGCGTAATATCCTCCGTCAACAGGTAATTCAATTCCAGTGACGAAACTAGATTCATCGCTTGCAAGATACAGAACACCGTATGCAATATCGCGTGATTGACCGAGACGAGGAAGTGGTGTGAGTGATTCAAACCAGCCTTTAGTCGCTTCATCTTCAAATAGTTTTTTCGTCATCGGTGTTTCAATATAGCCAGGATGCACTGAATTACAACGAATATTTTGTTTGGCATAATCAACGGCTACAGCTTTTGTAAGCAATCTAACAGCACCTTTTGATGCTGTATAAGCACTCGCTCCTGAACCACCTGTCAAACCAGCGATGGAAGAAATGTTAATAATAGAGCCACCACCCTGATTTTCCATAAGAGGAATAACATGGCGCATACCTAAAAATGTCCCTTTTAAGTTAACATCGATAACTTTATCCCACTGCGGGATGCTTGTATTAACCAAGTTTAATTCCGTACTTATGCCAGCATTATTCACTAAAATATCAACACGTCCGAATTTATCTAAAGCAAGTTGAATTACTCTTTCCCAGTCCTCATCAAGTGCAACATTATGTTTTAAAACTTCGCATTTTGGCTGTATAGCTTTTAATTCTTCGCCAGTTTTGTTTAAAACTTCTTCTTGCATATCTGTCGCTATTACGAAAGCCCCTTCTTTCGCAAACAGCAGGGCTTCTTCTTTCCCTTGTCCACCAGCGGCACCTGTAATGATTGCAACTTTGTCTTTTAATCTCACTTTAAATCCCTCCTAATTTGATAACGCTTACAATATTATTATAGAACGAAAAAAAGAGCAGTTCCAGAAAACTGCTCAAAAAATAGTACTTAAATTTTAGTATCAAAAACTAACTTTACGTTTTAGCCAATTCTTTCCTTCTACAAAACGCGATACGAGCATGGCGCATACTGTATTACCAGTTGAATTGAGCAATGTTGCAGGAATGTCAATGATTGTACTAATAATCATGATGGTTGCGACAAGTTCAGGTGAAAACCCAAAAATGGAGATGATTAAAAGTTCGCCAGTCATTCCGCCACTTGGAATGGCACCCATGACAGCACCAACTAAAAAGGCTACAGCGAGGATTGCTAAAATACTTGAAACACTCGTCATATCTTTTCCAAACAGGGTGAAGAGAAACACAATTTTCATGATACCGCCCATAACAGAACCATCTTTATGGGTGTTTGCCCCGAGTGGAATGACCGTTTCAGCAATGTCATCTGGAACACCCATTTTTTTAGTCGCAACAAGATTAACAGGAATACAGGCAGCACTTGAAGATGTTGCGATTGCCGTAATGGCTGGCGTTGTGACATGTTTCCAGAAAACTTTTACGCCAGTTTTCCCAGAAGAAATAAAAGCATACAGTGTGTTCATGCCGAAGAAGTAGATTACGGCTAGGACGAGATAGAGGAAGAAGATACCAAGATAGCCGTTAATAATTTGTGGACCTAATGCGCCAACAGTAACAGCAAAATAACAGCCAAGACCAACTGGTGCACCGTACATAATAAACTGTACGACCTTTAGAATAACTTCGGTTGCTGAATTTAAGAGTGCAGCAACGGGCTGTCCTTTCTCCCCGGACATGGAAGTAGCAAGGCCAAATAGAACCGAGAAGATGATAAGTGGGAGCAAATTGGACTTTGTAAATAGTTCAAGGAAATCAGGAACAGTGAAAGTTGTAACCAAAATTTCCGCAAGTCCTTTTCCTTCCTCAGTAGGGGCTTTTGGCAAATTTGCTGTTATTGCCGACAAATCCACATTATGTAATGGGTTATAAATTGAAATCCCAATAAATGCAATAATTCCAGCAATAGCGGCTGTTGTAAAAAACACTGCGAATATCGTACCGATAATTTTTCCAAGACGTGCCATTTGCTTCATATTTGCGATAGCTGATGAGACGCTAAGAAAAACAAGCGGAACAATGACAACAAACATCAAGTTTAAAAAGATATCTCCAATCGGCTTTACAACTGCCGTTTTATCTCCAAAAATAATCCCAAAAAGTCCGCCTAAAACAATCCCAAGTAAAAGACATAGGGTAAAAGCATAATTTCGTAAAAGTTTCATTCCAAATCTCCCTTTCTAGTAAGTACTTTAATAGAATAGCAAAGATAGTAGGGGAATGGAAGGAAAATTTATGTAAGGTTTGCTAAATAAAATAGGTGAAATACTTTGGTTATGCATTTGTTTAACAGGTATTTTGCTTTACTAATAAAATGAAAACCACCTTCTTTAAAAGGTGGTTTTCATTTTATTTCGTTGTTTCAGACGTTTCGTCGCTGTCTTGTTTCTTTTTATTATAGTTGTATTTTGATGGGTCAACTTTTTTGAAGCCTTCTGGTGTATAGAACCTTAGCAAATCGCCTTGTAAAACAGAATCGGAAAGCTGTAGTTCTTTAGAAACGGTTTCTTTCGTTGCTTCCATTTCTTTTGTTTCTGTTTCAATTGGTTCACCAGTTGCTTGGTTATAATATTTTCCACCAATTAAAGAGTAGGTTGGGCTAATAAAATCACCATTTCTAAATGGTACGAGTTCTTTATGATCTTTCGAAAGAAGGTCTGTTCCCATTTGTAGGTAATTTTTTGTATCAATCCCTAATAAGTGAAGCATCGTAGGGAGTACATCAATTTCACCACCGTACTGTGTTTGAATGCCACCTTTTACGCCAGGAACGTGAACCATAAACGGCACGCGCTGAGCTTGGGCATTTTCATAAGCGTTGTAATCTTTTCCTAAAATTTGAGTCATGGCAGAAGCATGGTTGTCAGAAATTCCATAATGGTCACCGTACATTACAATGACAGAATTATCGTATAGCCCTGTTTCTTTTAGGTATGTGACAAATGATTTCACCGATTCGTCTAAGTAGCGAGCTGTTTGGAAGTAAGTATCAACCGATGAATCCCCCGTTGTAGCAGGTGCAATACTTGCCTCATCTTCATTAATTGGATAAGGGAAGTGATTTGTTAAAGTAATAAATTTCGCATAAAACGGTTGTTTAAGCGTCTCGATATATGGCTCTGACTCTTTAAAGAATGGTTTATCTTTCAACCCGTAGTTCGAAACATCATTTTCGTTCATATCATAGTAACTTGCATCAAAGAAATGATTGTAACCAAAGTGCTTGTAAACTTCATCGCGATTCCAGAAGCTCTTATAATTTCCGTGGAATACAGCTGAATCATAACCATAGTTTGCTAAAATCCCTGGAGCAGATTGGAACGTATTTGAACCTTTTGTTGTAAAGGCGGACCCTTGAGATAAGCCGTAAAGGGAATTCTCAAGCATCATTTCGGCGTCAGCCGTTTTACCTTGCCCCGTTTGATGGAAGAAATTTGTAAAGCTAAGTGTGTTTTCATCCTTAAAGAAGGAGTTAATAAACGGCGTTACTTCTTCACCATTTAATTTGTAGTTGATTAGAAATTGTTGGAAACTTTCTAAATGGATGTAAATAACATTCTTACCTTTTGCTTTCCCAAAATATTCCATGTTTGGTGCCGCATATTTTGATTTCGTATAATTAAGTACTTCATTGACATCACTTGAATCAGCAAGCGCTTTTTGCGTTTGAGATTCAGTGCTTTTCACAGCGTCGTAGATTTGGTAATTGGTCATTCCTAGGTATTTCACAATATAATTACGGTCAAATGTTCTTGTTAAAAGCTGCGGGCGATCAATTTCGGCTAAACCAAGATTGGCGAAGAACATCGCAACACCAAGCGTTAGAACACCGACTACTTTTCGCGCACGAATTCGCGCTTCTTTATTTGGACGTACGATACCAAAAACAAGCAAAGCAATTAAAAAGAGCACATCGACGAAGAATAAAATATCCGTCCAATTTATTAAGGCGAGAATACTTCCCCCCATGTCACCCATATTTTGCATTTGCTTCGGATTTAAATTTGGAAGCGTAATAAAGTCCGAGAAGAAACGGTAGTACACCATGTTTGCAAAAAGAATAAAAGTTAAAAGGAAATCGATTACGATAATCCAAATAAAAGAACGTCTACCTTTTGCAAATAGTGCGAGCCCCATAAAGAACACAGCCGTACTAAGCGGATTAATAATTAATAAGAATTGTTGCATTGCATTTTCAATACCAAGGTTAAATTGCGTTTCATAGGCAATGACTGATTTTAGCCAAAACAGAACGACGGCTAGAATAAAAAATCCATAATTTTTACTTAGAAAAGTAAGGATTTTTCCTTTCCCATCCTTCATAGTACACCTCTCCTACACTCTATTTACTATCTAGCATTTTTTAGATTTTGATGAAAAAAAGCAGGGTTTCGCATATAAAATACAAAGCCTGCACCAACATAATCTTAACATAATTTTAACAAAAGGGAAAACATAACACATGGGTCTTGAGATGGATGACTGGAAAAAAGTATTCCGCATCAGTTATTATAGAGGAAAAAGAGGGAAATCATTGAAACTAGCAGAAAATTTTTTTGAAAGAAAGACTACAATTGAAGTGGCGCGGGACTTATTAGGGACCAAACTCGTACATGATACGTGTGGCGTGAAGTATGAAAGCTTAATCGTTGAAACCGAAGCTTATTTAGGCGAAACCGACCAGGCGGCTCATAGCTATCAGAAACGGCGCACAAATCGCACGGAAGTCATGTTTCGGCGAGCGGGTGCGATTTACACGTATCAAATGCATCGCCAAGTTTTACTAAATTTCATTACGATGGAAGCGGGTATCCCAGAAGCTGTATTAATTCGCGCTGTTGCGCCGCTTAGTCCTCTAGCTGAAATGGAACTAAATCGCGGTGGTAAAGTAGGTTTTGATCTTTCGAACGGACCTGGCAAATTGACACAGGCGATGGCTTTTTCGATGCAGGACTATGGTAAAACGCTTTTTGACAGTAATATCTGGCTTGAAGAAGGTAAAGAGCCGGTTCAAATTGTTGCGACCGAAAGAATTGGCCTCCCTAATAAAAAGTTGGCGAAGCATTTTCCCCTAAGATTTATTGTGGGTGGAAATCCATATGTTTCGGGAAAAGTTAAAGAAATCTCAAAAAATAACGGTTTTCATTGAATTTTAATTTGATGTGACGCAGGGGCTGCTATATAATAGAAAAGCAAAGGAGGAAGATTATGGCAAAGAAAATTATAGCGATTATCATTTTAGTTGTCGGTCTATTACTTATTTTTTCCCCGTTTATAAAAAGTGGTATTGTGAAATATTTAAGTGGGCATGACAACATTACGAATTATTCAGCTCAAACTTTAGACGATAATAATAAAAAAGAGGCTACATTTGATTATGATAGTGTGCAACTTCCTTCGATGAAAAATGTGATTGAAGGCGCGGCGAACTATGATAAAGACGCCGTGATTGGCTCCATTGCCATTCCGTCTGTAGATATTCAACTTATGGTATTAAAAGGTACAAATACTGCTAATTTGCTTGCTGGTGCGACAACGATGCTCCCAGATCAAGAAATGGGTAAGGGCAATTATCCACTTGCAGGTCATCATATGCGTAATGAGTCGATGCTCTTTGGTCCGCTTATGGATGTTAAAGAAGGCGCTAAAGTTTATTTAACAGATTTAAACTCACTTTATGAATATAAAATCACATCAACTAAAATCATTGATGAAACAAATGTTGGTGTACTAGATGATGCAGGTGATAACCGTATTACACTTATCACGTGCGATAAGCCGACTGAAACTACAAAACGTTTTGTCGCAGTTGGCGAACTAACTAACACACAGAAATTAACTCCAGAACTTAAAAGTAAATATTTCGAATGAAAATAAGCCGCAAGTAATTCTTGCGGCTTATTTATATAGAGGCCTATCACTTTGGTTTAAAAACGAAGTGTTGTATCATGGAATTAAGTTGAGGAGAGGGTGAAAAACATATGGAACTTACTGTTTTTGGTCACTGGGGTGGGTATCCGCTTGCAAATGACGGGACAAGTAGTTATTTGCTAACAGAAGGTGACTTTCATCTATTAATTGACGTCGGAGCTAGTGCCGTTTCAATTATGCAAAATTACATGCATCCAAACGATTTGGATGCGGTTATCATTTCACATTATCATCCAGACCATGTTGCAGATGTGGGTATTTTACAACATATTCGTTTACTTTCAAGTTCGGAAGATCGACCACCTGTTTTGCCAATTTATGCGCATAAAGAAGATGCACGAGGTTATTCGTATTTAGATATGAATGGTGTTTCAAAAGCACATGAATACCGGGCAAATGAAGAGCTTACAATTGGACCTTTTCAAATTCGGTTTTTAAAAACCATTCATCCTGTTCCGTGCTATGCGATGCGGATTGAAGCAAATGGTAAGGCGTTAGTTTATACGGCTGACAGCGCGTACCAGGAGGCATTTATTCCATTTACTAAGGGTGCTGATTTGCTTATTACCGATACAAATTTCTTTAAGGATATGGCTGGAAAGTCCAAGGTGCATATGGCGAGCGTTGAAGCGGGGAAAGTTGCGCAAGAAGCGGGCGTTAAAATGTTGCTGTTAAGCCACTTGCCACAAAAAGGAGATTTAGAGCAATTGAAAAATGAAGCGAAATCGATTTTTACCGGTGACACGAAATTAGCTGAAAAAGGTTTGAAAATTCATATATAAAAGGGGTAAGGAACGTGTATTTTATTGATAATAATGATGAAAAAGATCCGCGCATTAATCTTGCGGTTGAAGAGTTCATTTTAACGGAGCTGCATTTAGATGAGCCTGTGTTGCTATTTTATATTAACAAGCCATCTGTGATTATTGGACGAAATCAAAATACAATTGAGGAAATTAACACGGAATATATCGAAAAAGAAGAGGTCATCGTTGTACGACGCTTATCGGGTGGTGGGGCAGTTTATCATGATGAAGGAAATCTAAATTTCAGCTTTATAACAGAAGATGATGGTGACTCTTTCCATAACTTTGCGAAATTTACGCAGCCGATTGTTGAGGCGCTTAAAAAACTTGGCGTAAATGCGGAGCTGAAAGGGCGAAATGACCTGTTGATTGATGGCTTCAAAGTATCTGGGAATGCACAGTTTGCGACAAAAGGAAAAATGTTCTCACACGGGACGCTCATGTACAACTTAAACCTTGATAATGTTGCAGCTTCGCTCAAACCGCGCAAAGATAAGCTGACATCAAAAGGGATTAAATCTGTACGCAGCCGAGTTGCTAATATTGCCGACTTTTTGGATGAAAAGATGACCACAGAGGAGTTTCGCGATTTATTATTACTTTACATTTTTGATGTAGAAAACGTAGCCGATGTAAAAGAATACAAGCTGACAGAAGCCGATTGGACGCGCATTCACGAAATTTCAAAAGAGCGCTACGCCAATTGGGATTGGAACTACGGAAAATCACCTAAATTTGACTTGGAGCGAACAAAACGCTTTCCAGTCGGCTCTGTCGATATTCGTTTGAATGTTAATAAGGGCATCATTTCCGACATCAAAATTTTTGGGGACTTCTTTGGCGTATTAAATGTAGCAGATATTGAAGAGCGTTTAAAAGGAGTCACTTACAAAAAAGAGGCACTTGAAACGGCGCTTGCTGATTTAGACATCCAAAAATATTTTGGTAATATTACGAAAGAAGAATTTTTCGAATTGCTTTATTAACACGTGAGAGGGTAGCATTTTGCCTATCCTCTTTTATTATTTCTAAATAAATAATAAACTGAAAAATTCACATAATAGACACAAAATATTCGTTATATATATGCTATACTTATTGTTAGAAAAAATTTTCAAAATAAAAATGGGCTGAATGATTATCAGGTGGTATTTTTTAACACAGGGTAGGATGAAGCAAAGAAGGGATGCTCTGGAAAGAATGAAAATAACAGTGAAAAGAAATACTGGTTTTATGGGGGGAGCTAGTAAAATTGCCTTGAAAGTGGATCAACAAAAGGTAAAAGCACTAAAAAACAATGAAGAAGTAGAAGTTAATATACAAGGAGAGTCAGCTGAAGTAAATGCCAATCAATGGTTCTTTGGAAGTAAAGGTGTGAAAGTCGCTGCAGGAGATTCTGTAGAAATTCAAACAAATCCGACAGCATTGCTTTTATTTGGAATCTTTGTAGCTCTTTTAATTTTATCAATCTTTTTAAAGGGTATCATCATAGCAGGAGCATTGTTAGTATGTGTCCTTGTCGTTTTATTTTATTCCATCAACAACTATTATATAGTAACGCCTACATCAACACGTAATAAGCAGTAAGTAAAAACTACATAAGGTATGTTTAAAGTGATTTAGGAGTTGTAGAAACTTTTAAATCACTTTTTTATTTAGCGTAACCTGTTTATTCAGCTACGTAAGTTACCTATTAAATATTATGTTTTTTGATTATAATTAGTGTATGAAGTGAGGAGGTAAGAAGATGAAAGTGGATATCCGAGATGGCTTTCCGGTAGTTAAAGCTGAAATATTTTGTCCATTTGAAGATGAAGAAATAAGGAGGGCTAAAAGCTTGCTTAGAAGCATTGGGCAGGAAATTAGTGGGGAACTAGATGGCAAAACCTATCTCCTTGAATTACCAGATGTATTGTATGTTGAATCTGTAGATAGGAAAAGTTTTATTTATACGGCAGATGAAGCATATGAAACCTCTTTGAAATTGTATGAATTTGAGGAAAGGTTTCCTGAAAGTAGCCTTTTCCGCAGTGCCAAATCCCAAATATTAAACATTTCGCATATCTCAGCTCTTCGTCCAGATTTTAATGGTAAGTTAGAAGTTAGTTTAGACAATGGAGAAAAATTAATTGTTTCAAGGCAATATGCTCGGCAATTAAAAGAAAGGATTGGTTTAAAATGAATAAAATAATGGCATATATATTACCAATGAAAAATTTCGCGGCAATGATTTTTGCAGGATTTATCATTCTTTACATGGTGACAGGCGTATTATTTGGGGCTATGTATAACACGGACTTTGATTATAAAATTCCATTTAGCTTTGTGTTACAAGGACTTGTGTTAGCGTTAGTAATCTCGTGCTTGTGGTCCATCTTGTTTCATAATAAGAGGAAAAGTCGGACCTTTATACGACTAATCATTTTTGCAGTTGTTCTTATTGGACTTGTTAAAATTGGCGCACTCACACTACTTTCTTTATCAGCTCAATGGGTAAATTTATGGATTGTTGTTACAGCAATTGTTGCTACTGGATTAATCGTTATAGCTATTTTAGGTGAATTATTTTTCAGAAAAGAAGGGAAACGATATACAGAGAAATTGAAGGAATATCAAGCAAATTTGTAATAAGGGGCGTATGAAATAACTAATTTAAAAAAGTGTGTAAATCACACATGAAATTTAAAAAATATGTCATTTTATAAAATTTTAAGCGCTTTCTCTTGCTTTCACTAAAATACATGTTATATTAAATTTATAAATTTATATATAACCTTTTAGGAATGTAACCTTATGGGCATAACCTGAAACAATGATGCACACCTTTTTTGTGTATTTTTGTTTCAGGTTTTTATTATATATTCAAAAAAAGGAGTGGAACTATGAAAAAGTGGATTATGTTGATTTTAGCGGGCTGTTTAATTGCTTTAGCTGGATGTGGAACGAGTCAATCAGAAGCCCCAGCTGGATTAACGTATAAACAAGGCGTGCTAGAAACCACAAAATACGGGGAAGTAAAGGGGTATACGAGTAAAAATGAAAACGTTTTAATTTGGAAGGGAATTCCTTATGCCAAGGCTCCTGTTGATGAATTACGTTGGAAAAAACCAGAAAACCCCAAAAAATATAAAGGTACATTAGACGCAACAAAGGACAGCGAAATGTTTATTCAATCTTCTCAAGATGGTGTAACAGGAAGCGAATCAAGCTTAAAATTGAATATTTACAGACCTAATACAAAAGAGAAAAATCTACCTGTTATGGTTTACATTCATGGTGGAAACAACCAAGGAGGAAGCGCTACGGAAATTAGTGGCGAAGCTTTTGTAAAGGATTTAAATGCAATTTTTATTTCAGTCGACTATCGTCTTGGGGCTTTAGGATTTAATCCACTGCCAGCTCTAAACACTGGTGATAAGTTAGAGGACTCTGGTAACTATGCGTTACTTGATATGGCTAAATCATTAGATTGGGTGAAGGAAAATATTGCCGCTTTTGGTGGAGATCCAAAAAACATTACATTTTCTGGCTTTTCCGCAGGGGGAAGAGATGTTATGGCTTCGTTAACTTCGCCTGTTTTTGACGGGAAGTATCAAAAAGCGATTGCCTTTAGTGGTGGTATGACGGTAGCAGATCCAGAAGATAGCGTGAAAGTATTTGCAAAAGCAATAGCGCCACTTGTTGTTGAAGATGGTGTCAAAAAGACAACGGACGAAGCTTATACATGGCTACAAGAAGATAATAAAGAAGTGCGAGATTATTTATACGGTTTGTCTGCTGAACGACTAAGCAAGTTGATGGGTAATGCCTCGATTCGTATGAGTGCTTTCCCGCATCTTTATACAGACGGAGCTGTGTTACCTAAAAACGGTTTTAATACGAAAGAATACAATGATGTGCCATTAATGATGTTGTCAGGAACAAGCGAATTTTCCTTTTTCGCAATGGGAGATCCTTATTTTGCTGAAAGCCTAGCAAATGGCGATATTCCAAAAAATCAAGAAAAACTTGCTGAATTTAACTTTGCAAAACAATATGGAAGCGACTTTTATGCTTTGTTTAATACGGAGCTTTCAGCAGAAAAATTAAGTGAACATTATAAAGGCGATATTTACAACACGAAAATGCCTTTTGGGACAAATCTTAAAACGACAACAGATATGAGTCTTGTAGGAGCTTTTCACGGTGTATTTATTCCATTCCTAGATACAAATAATCAAACGTATTTATCTACCATTACAGAATCATATGGATTACCAGGTGCAAAAGAACTACAAGGGGAATTCAGAGCGTATTTGAAAAACTTCTTGCATGAAGGGAATCCAAACGGTGATGATTTGACGAACTGGACTAAATGGAGCAAACAAAATCATGCTAGTTTGATACTAGATGCGGATGACAATCATGCACAAGTTAAAATGGAGAAAGAAACAGATACAAATCAAGCAGTCATTAAACGTATTGAAGCAGATACAAGTATTTCTGAAGCTACGAAAAATGAAATCGTTCATCATGTGTTAAATGGACGCTGGTTTAGTGCTGATCTGGATGCATATTATCATAATCCAAGTTTATGGCCCAATTAAATAAAAGGAATCGCCCGTAAGTTGGGCGGTTCCTTTTATTTAATCTGTTCTTTTAGCGCATATAAATTGTTTGGCTCAAACCCATTGGCCTCGTCAACCACGTAAAGCGGGCGGTGCTTCACTTCTTCATACATGCGGCCAATGTATTCGCCAATCATACCAAGGACGAGGAGGACGATGCCGAAAAAGATAAGCTGAATGATGACAATAGATGCCCATCCAGGCACCGTCATGGTTGTAAAGAGCTTTTGAAAAAGGACAACAATCATGTAGAGAAAGCCACATGTGGCAACCGTTACACCTAAATAAGTTGCGAGTTTTAGAGGCAAATAAGAGAAAGAAGTAATGCCGTCTAGTGAAAGTTTAATCATTTTCTTAAGCGGATACTTCGTTTCGCCGTAAAGCCGCTCGTCTCGTTCATATTCAACCTCCGTTTGCTTAAATCCGAGCCAGCTCACCTGACCCCGGACGAACGGATTTTTCTCCTCCAAATTTCGTAGCGCGCTACACACCTTTGCGTCCATTAGCCGAAAGTCACCAGTATCAACAGGAATGGGTGTATCGGAAAGCCTTTCAAGAACACGATAGAACACTTTGGCACTAAATTTTTTAAAAAAAGATTCACCTTTTCGAACAAGACGTTTCGCATAGACAACTTGGTAGCCCTCACGCCATTTTTCTACCATTTCGGGAATGAGTTCTGGTGGGTCTTGCAAATCGGCATCAATCACAATGACGGAAGCGCCACTTGCATAATCAACACCTGCTGTAATCGCAATTTGATGACCGAAGTTCCTTGAAAAATGGATAGTTCTCACATGTGCATCTGTCTCTTGGAGGGCATCCAAAATGGAACGTGTATTATCTTGGCTTCCGTCATTTATAAAAATCAGCTCGAAATGAGGTGTTAGTTTTCGCATGACGGCTGTTAGTCGTTCGTAACTGCTTAGTAAAACTTCTTCCTCGTTATAGACTGGAATGACTACTGAAAGCTCCATCTGATTTGTCATTTCACATCATCGTCCTTTCCTATTTCAATAAATAAAGCGTCCCATTTCCAGTTCCATTCATGCCTTGAGTTCCGAAATTGCTTGTAGTGGCAGATGAATTGGTATCTGTCTCTGAACTATATTCGCTAGAATCAATTGCAGTGCCGTTCTCTTCTATCCACTTGATGACATCTGAATCGGCTGCCTTACTATTACTTGGAATATAGAAGTATTTTATTTCGCCGTTTTTAATCATCGTTTTAAGTTCGCTTACTGAAAGCGTTGGGTCAGTCCCGTTGAATCCACCCATCGCCATGACGGCTTTTTGTGTTTTAATGATGTAAGGACCTGCTGTTGTCGCATCTGTTGTGCCAAATAAATAAGTTTCACCAGTATTATTTTTCTCTAAATAAGCGATTAGCCCAGTATCGACAGAAGCATCTGCAAAACCGCCGCCACTTGAACTCGCAAGCTGTGGTCCCGCCTCAGGAAGTGAGCTATTGCCACCATAAATAAGAGGTGTTAGTGACCAATAAGTCGGAGCTGCTAGTAAAATCGCTAGTCCGAGCGCTGTGATTTTTGCAGTTAGTCCTTTTGATTCATGACGATATAGCACGAGGAATAGTGAAATCGCCGCTGAAAGAAGTGCAATCCCAATCGCAAATGGTACGGTGTACTGAAAGACAAAGAATGCCTGCAAGAGCCCCGTTAAAGTAATAGCACTTGGGAGTAAAAAGGATTGCCAATTTTTCTTCTCGCGATAAAGTTTGAAAAGAGCGACTAAACCTGCGCCAGCTAGCGCCGCAATTGGTGGGGCAAGCATGATTAGATAATAATGATGGAAGAAGCCAGCTACACTGAAGAAACCAGCAACTGGAATAAGCCAAGCAGTCCAGAAAACCATTTCCTTTTGAGCGTCTGATAAATGGAACCATTTTTCATTTTCACGGCGATACGCAATAAAAATCGCGATTATGCCAAAGAGTGCTAGTGGCAAGAACCAACTAATTTGGTCGCCTAAGGCTGTTTGGAAAAGTCGTAACGGGCCTTTTTCACCCGTACCAAACATACCGCTACTGCCCATCATTTTTGAGCCGCCTTGTCCACCGCTTCCTTGTCCAGAAGGAGGGCTTGGCATGCCAGTTGAACTTCCACCACCAAATGATTGGCTGCCATCATTTTGTCCGCCAGGTGCGCCGCCTTGCATGCCGTAAACACTACTAGACGGGCCACCACCACTAGTACCAGTACCTGTTTCTTGTCCAAGTAAACGTTCCATACCGTTGTAGCCAAAAGCGAGTTCTAGGACGGAGTTTGTCTGGCTACTTCCAATATAAGGACGACTAGACGCGCTTGTTTGATCAACAATGACCGCCCATGAAACGGATACACCAAGCATAAGGACGAGAGATAGCGCCAAATGGACCGCCTTTTTTTTCCAAGAAATGTTTGTCGCAAGTAAATAGAAAACTACGAAAGCGGGAAGAACCATGTACGCCTGTAACATCTTAACGTTAAACCCAACCCCAATCATAACGAAAGCAAGAAGCAACCAACCAAGTTTTCCGCGCTTAACAGCTTTAAAAAGAAAGAGCGTGCCGAGCATTAGGAAGAAAACTAAGATAGCGTCCACGTTATTGGTTCGTGAAACGGCAACGGCAATGGGCGTTAGTGCGAGGATGAGGGCTGAAATACGAGCCGCCCATTTCCCGAACCGCGGGCGAATAAGGAAATATAAAATGATAACAGAACAAACGCCCGCAAGAGCCTGCGGTAAAATGACGCTCCAACCATGAACCCCGAATAGTTTAGCGCTAATTGCCTGAAACCAAAAGGCAACTGGAGGCTTATCTACAGTAATAAAACCTGCTGGATCAAAGGAGGCGTAAAAGAAGTTGTGGAAATTTTGTACCATACTTGTCACGGCTGCGGTATAATAAGGATTAACCGTCGCATCATTCCAAATACCATAAAAATTAACAAAAATAGCAATACAAATAATACCAATTAAATAAAAATCAATTTTTTTCTTCATGAAATCACTTCTCTCTTTTTATGAATAAACTAAGTGTAAAAGCTAAATGTGAATAGGTTATGAATAAATTTAGAAAGAAGTTTAAAATTAAATCTGATGAGCGATATACCCAATTTTTTACAAAAAAAACATAAATTTTTAAAAAAGGTCTTGTCAAAATTAGTAACTGGTGTTATGATATAAAAGTTGTTACAAACAACGTTATAAAGCCAATTATGCGGGTGTAGTTTAGTGGTAAAACCACAGCCTTCCAAGCTGTTGTCGGGAGTTCGATTCTCCTCACCCGCTCTTTACATACTGTTACTAACGCAGTGTTTCGACCTTTTTAAGCGAAGCATTGCGTTTATTTTTTATTTAAAAGGAGGTTTTCGCATGGACACAGCAAAGCTAAAAGCTGAAATAATTCAGTATGCGACCGAAATTGGTGTGCAGAAAATTGGCTTCACGACTGCGGACCCTTTTTTGTTTTTAAAAGAACGTTTAGAAATTGCCGAAAAAGAAGAGGTTTTAACCGGGTTTGAACATCCTATTTTAGACGAAAGAGTGTATCCAGAGCTTATTTTTGAAGAGCCAAAATCGATAATCGCAATTGCGCTTGCCTATCCGTCAAAACTTAAGGAGAGCCCAGTGAGTAAACGCGAGTCGCGGCGCGGTGTTTTTGCACGTGCTTCTTGGGGGACTGATTACCATAAAATTTTGCGCGAAAAGCTAGCACTTATTGAAGCTTTTATTTTAAAACGAGTGCCCGATGCTAAAATGAAGAGTATGGTCGACACGGGTGAACTGTCTGATGTGGCTGTGGCCGAACGTGCAGGTATTGGTGCCCGTGCTAAAAATACGCTATTACTTACAAAAGAATATGGCTCATGGGTGTATTTGGGCGAAATGTTAACAAATATCATTTTTCCACCAGATAAACCTACCGGGGACCTCTGTGGTGACTGTAATAAATGTGTCGAAGCTTGTCCAACTGGCTCACTGCTCGGCGAAGGCGCAATGAATCCTAAAATTTGTTTAAGCTATTTAACGCAAACGAAAGGCTTTTTAGAGGAAAAATATCGCGATATATTGCATAATCGTTTATATGGCTGTGATACGTGCCAAGTCGTCTGTCCGTATAACCGCGGACAAGATTTTCACCTGCATAAAGAAATGGAACCAGATCCAGAACGTGTACGGCCAGAACTTAAGCCGCTATTACACATTTCTAATCGTGAATTTAAGGAGAAGTTTGGGCATATGGCGGGCTCTTGGCGGGGGAAAAAGCCAATTCAGCGCAATGCAATTATTGTCCTAGCACGCTATAAAGATAAGACGGCAATACCTGATTTAATTGGCTGTTTATATGATGACACACGTCCAGTCATTCGTGGCACTGCCGCATGGGCGCTTGCTAGAATTGGTGGTCAAAACGCTGAAAATGCCATTTTAACGGCAGAAAAAGTAGAAACAAATGAAGAGGTTTTAACAGAAATTAAACAAGCAAAAAAAATTTTAGGGGTAAGGTGAGTAAAAAATGGCCAATCATATTGTTCTTTATCAACCAGAAATACCGGCGAACACGGGAAATATTTCGCGCACGTGCGCGGGGACGGATACTTATTTGCATCTTATTCGCCCGCTAGGTTTTAGCACAGATGATAAAATGTTGAAACGCGCGGGTCTAGATTACTGGGACCACGTAAAATTAAATTATTACGACTCACTGGATGAGTTTTTTGAAAAAAATGTGGGTGGCGAGTTTTATTTTATTACAAAGTTTGGTCGTCATGTATATAGTGATGTGGATTATAGCAACCCTGATAAAGATTACTTTTTTATTTTTGGGAAGGAGACAACGGGGTTGCCTGATGAGTTATTAAAAGCGCATGAGGAAACGGCTCTTCGAATTCCAATGACAGATAAAATCAGATCACTTAACTTATCTAATACGGCAGCGATTTTAATTTATGAAACTTTGAGACAACAAAATTTTGGAGAGCTTGATCAGGCGCCGCATTATGAACGCCAAATTTTTGAAGACTAAAGGGGGAGTTACAATGAATGAAACGATTGAACAAATTTTAGGACATTATTCTGTGCGTGAGTTTAAAGATAAACCGCTATCTGCGGAACAAATTACACTACTCGTGAAAAGTGCGCAAGCGGCATCTACTTCCAACTTTGTCCAAGCGTATTCGGTAATCGGAGTAAGTGATAAATCGATTCGTAAAGAACTGGCTAAAATTGCAAATAATATGGGTTACATCGAAAAGACAGGGCAATTTTTCGTTTTTGTCGCAGATTTAGCAAGAAATAAACGTATTGCGGAAGCATACAATACTTCGGTTGATTCTTTAGAAACAGTTGAGAAGTTTTTAGTGGCGGTCATCGATGCCGCGCTTGCGGCTCAAAATATGGCGCTTGCGGCTGAATCAATGGGACTTGGGGTTTGCTATATTGGCGGTATTCGAAATGATTTGAAGAAAGTATCCGAGCTTCTTCAAATCCCAGATTATGCGGTGCCACTTTTTGGCTTGACAGTGGGGCACCCAGTGCAAAATTCTGCGCCTAAACCGCGGATGCCAGAAGGGCTAATTTATCATGAGAATACTTATCAGGAAAAAGAAAAGGATTTATATTATGCGTATGATAAGATTATTCGAGATTATTATAAGGAACGAACTGGCGGTGCGCGTGTTGAAGCATGGACGGAACAAATTGCCAAAGGTATGAGTCATAAAACGCGCACAGAGTTGAAAGCTTTTATTGAAAGTAAACATTTAGGGGTAAAATAAAAAAGTGTAGGTGACTTCTCACCTGCACTTTTTTGTCCTATTACTAGTTTCGCTTGTTTCGGGCGGATTGAATTAAGTTCCAGATAATGAGAACTAAAATCACAATAAGAAGGAGGTTAATTAAACCACCCGCGATGTGAAAAATCAACCCAATAAGCCAAACAACGAATAAAACAACGATAATTCCCCAAATTATACCCAACATATTAAAACCTCAAATCCTTTGATTGTACGTTAAATATTTACCACAATTTGAAGCGTACAAAACATGTTAGAGATGGTGCTTTTCACGAATAGTTTGTAAGAGTCCTTTTGTTCCAGCTGAGACTAGTCGTTCTGTTTCATCAAAATCTCCCGTGTAATACGGGTCAGGAATACTCGAACGGTCACAATTTGGAACAAAATCCATCAATTTATAAATTAAAGCTGAGCTATTCGTACCACCTAGCGCGTAAATGTCTTCCACATTAGATTCATCCATTCCAATAATATAATCTGCCGTTTCAAAATCAGCTAAGCTTATTTTCCTAGCACGCATATGACTAAAATCAATTTGATGTTTTTCTAAAACCTTTTGCGTTCCGCGGTGAGGTGGATTTCCTAAGTTCCAAGTACCCGTTGCAGCTGAATCGATTTCAAACTGGTCAGCTAAATTCGCCTCCCAAACTTCCTTTCTAAAAAAACCTTCTGCCATCGGAGAGCGACAAATATTTCCGAGGCAAACAAAAACCACTTTAATCATGATTATTCCTCCTTCCATTCTTTCTCTAATGCCGAAATATCAATACCGCAAGCTTGAAATTGCTGAAAAAAATCATTTACAAGATCTTTTGGTAATTTTCGTTTAAAATATAAAATTTGATTTTCAAATATAGGAAAAGCAATTTTTGCGTCACCAGCCAAAATAAGCATTTCTAAATGATGAAAATACCACGACTTATCCGTTTCATCTTCAAGCAAGGTTAAAATGTCTTTCTTTCTAGAAGAGTCCGCTTGAAGTAACATCTGCTCAAGCTTTATATGCCCGTACGTTTCAATATTTTCAACATCAAACGGTTCAAAATAAAGTGCTTCTAAAAAAGTATCAAAATCTGGAGCAACTGTAAGTGTCTGCAAAGTTTCAAAATCGGCGTATAAA
This sequence comes from Listeria tempestatis, assembly GCF_963575625.1. Lineage (NCBI taxonomy): Bacteria > Bacillati > Bacillota > Bacilli > Caryophanales > Listeriaceae > Listeria > Listeria tempestatis. The sequence goes on along the minus strand of NZ_CAUYTK010000003.1, from coordinate 121,003 downwards.
ATACTTGGAATAGCCGCCTTATAATCAAAACCGAGATAACGTTCACTATCCTTAGAAAAATAAATGATTTTCCTAGGAAGTGGGTTTTCAGATAGGGCTGGAGGGTCTGTAATTAAATGGTTAAGACCAAAAATTTGATAAATTTCCAAAAAATCAAAACCATATGAAGTTGGTTCGTTTGTTTTTAAATGGTTTTTTTGAATAAAGCCGCCATTTTGTTTTGCGATTAGCTTTCGGTAGGCTTTTGGTAACTGAATTTGATTCGCTATTTCAAATGCATCCATGTCATGCTCTAACGCCTGTGCTGTTTTGGATTCTATCCACATTTTAAACACCTCCAAATTCCATTATGCTAAAGATTTTTGAAGCTTGCAACCTTAAATCGTTTAGGAAACTAATTTTGTGGTAAACTTAGATTGTGATACTTTCCACACTGGACAAAATGCAAGTCTTAGTTTATAATAATTATTATATAATAGTAATTATAATTTAGGAGGAGAAAAAAGATTATGAAAACAATTAACTCAGTTGATACGAAGGAATTCTTAAACCACCAAGTTGCAAATTTAAATGTATTTACGGTAAAAATTCATCAAATTCATTGGTATATGCGCGGACGTAGCTTTTTCACTTTACATGAAAAAATGGATGATTTATACAGCGAATTTGGGGAACAAATGGACGAAGTAGCAGAACGTTTACTTGCAATTGGCGGTAGCCCGTTCAGTACATTAAAAGAATTTTTAGACAATGCAAGTGTTGAAGAAACGCCTTACACAAAACCAAAAACGATGGAAGAGTTGATGGAAGATCTTGTGGGTACTTTAGAACTTCTCCGTGATGAGTATAAGCAAGGAATTGAGCTTTCTGAAAAAGAGGGCGATGATGTTACAAATGACATGTTAATTGGCTTTAAGGCAGAGATTGACAAACATATTTGGATGTTTAAAGCTTATCTTGGTAAAGGTCCTTTAGACAAATAAGGAGTGAAGATGTGGCGCTTTGTCACATCTTTTTTTATGTAAACAATTTATGTTATATAACAGAATTCCTTTATTAAAATTGTTATTTAACAAAATGTTTAAAGTTTTATGAAAAGAGGTATAAAAAAATCAAGCATAAAAGCAGAATACATGATTAATTGGTAAAAATCTGCTAATCTAGCTATAAATCATGAAGGAATGAGGAGTGAAATTATGGAAATTAAAGTGACGGAAAATGCCCAAAGCTGGTTTAAAGATGAGTTCGATGTATCAGGCGATAACGGTATTCGCCTATTCGCTAAATACGGTGGCTCCAACAGTTCCTTGCATCCAGGTTTTTCAATCGGAGTATCTGCTGCAGTTCCACATGAAGCTGTCGTAACCGATCAAGAAGAAGGAATTCTGTTCTTTATCGAAGAACATGATTACTGGTATTTTAAAGAACATGACTGGGAAATTGATTACAACCCTGATACAGAGGAAGTAAAATATTCCTATACTGAAACGGTCAGGTAAATATCATTTTAATGAACTGCAAGCAGATATGCTTGCAGTTTTTTAGAGATTGACTCGAAACGTATGTTCTGTTAAGCTACTAAAACAGGGGGTTTTTACTAGATGAAAAAATTAGTAGTTTTAATTACCGCACTGCTTTTGTTAGCTGGATGCGGCAACATGTCGATTGTTTCAGGAGAGGTAGAGAGCAAAATTTCTTCAGAAAAGCTAGTCGGCGCGAGTTTTACATTTTTTGATGTTGGTCAAGGGAACAGCACCCTAATTGAGGCGGACGACGGCACAACCATTTTAATTGATACGGGTCGAAGCGATGATAATCGCATTTTGACATACTTGGAAGAAAAAAACATCAAAAAAATTGATTTGCTTCTTCTAACCCATCCGCATGCTGACCATATTGGAAATGCAGACAAAATAATTCAAACCTACCAGCCAAAGGAAATTTGGATGGACGGCTTAACTTTTAACAGTTCCATCTATGAGCGAGTAATTGATGCGGCGCTTAATTCTGATGCGGTGTATAAGGAGCCCCGTACAGGAGATCAGGCGTCTTTTGGACCGTTTGAACTCTCCGTTTTAAGCCCAAAAGAGCTTAGTAATGACGCTAATAATGATAGTATTGCGGTTAAACTTACATATAAGGACATTTCGGCGATTTTCACAGGGGATGCTGAAAAAGAGCGCGAAAAGGAAATGGTGGCTGGCAATTTAAATCTGAAAGCTGATATTTTAAGTCTTGGGCATCACGGCTCCTCTACGTCCAATCAACCTTTTTTCTTGGATAAAGTGGCGCCTCAGATAGCCATTTATTCTGCGGAAAAAGGAAATAGTTATGGACATCCTCATGTTGAGGTTTTAGAATGGTTGAAGGAACGAAACATCGAAACTTACGGAACGGATGTAAATGGGACTGTGACGATTACGACAGACGGACAATCGCTTAATGTGGCAACGGAAAAAACAGGCACACCAAAATCCGGTAGTAGCTACGAGGCTGACACAAAGGAAAGAGCGGCATCTAAAACGGACGAGGGAGAGGCAGAAGAAATGCCAACTTCGATTAATTTAAACACGGCTTCGCTTGAGGAGTTACAATTTTTACCGCTTATTGGTCCAGAACTGGCGAATAAAATTATTGCAGAGCGACCCTATACGTCTATTGACGATTTAAAACGCATTAACGGAATTGGTGACGGGATAGTGCGACAAATAAAAGCGCAAGGAATTGCGGTAACAAAGTAGGTGAGAAATGTGGAGGCTGTACTTGACCGAATTGAAGATGGTATCGCAGTTTTTATTATAAAACAGGATGAATCTGAATTTGAAATGGAGCATGCTAAAATGCCAACTGACTTAAAAGAAGGGGACAGCGTTTGGATTGCCGCGGATGGGACAGTGACGAAAAATGAAGCCACCTCTAGAGATGCTAAATCGCGAATTGAAGCTAAATTAGAACGCCTCCGAAAGCAAAACGGACGTTGACATGTGAAAATAAGCGAGGTATATTAATTCAAATAGAAGAATCTGAGATTTTTTTTGCATGAGGGGGATTTCATTTGGAAGAGCGAATTTTGATGTATTTAGAAGAAAATCAGGCGGACTTTGTTGCGATTAGTCACGCGATTCATGCGCGACCAGAAATTGGGAACGAAGAGTTTTTTGCGAGTCGTCTTTTGGCGGAAACGCTTGAAAAAGAAGGGTTTAGTTTGAAACGCGGTGTCGCAAATCATGAAACAGCCTTTATTGCCGAAAAAAGAAGTGGTAAAAAAGGTCCGCGAGTGGTTTTTCTAGCGGAATACGATGCGCTGCCTGGTCTTGGGCATGCTTGTGGGCACAATCTGATTGGGACGACGAGTGTTTTTGCAGCGATTGCTCTTGCTCGGGTTTTGGCTGATATTGGCGGCGATGTGCTTGTTTACGGGACGCCAGCTGAAGAAGGCGGTCCAAATGGTAGCGCTAAGGGAAGCTTTGTCCGCGAGGGTCTATTTACTGATATTGATGCGGCACTCATGATTCACCCAAATGGTAAAACACATGCTACGGTGAAGGCGCCAGCTGTCGATGTGCTCGATTTTGAATTTATTGGTAAGGCGGCACATGCGGCAACGAATCCTGATGAAGGAATTAATGCACTTGACGGTGTCATTCAGTTTTATAACGGGGTTAATGCACTTAGACAGCATTTACCAAAAGATGCCAGTATCCACGGAATTATAACGGATGGCGGAGTGGCAGCAAATATTGTGCCAGATTATGCTAAGGCGCGTTTTTTTATCCGTTCGGCTAAACGGAAAGATTTAAACAGTTTGACTGAGCGAGTTATTCAAATTGCGGAAGGCGCATCTTTGCAGACAGGCGCTAAAATGAACGCGATTCGTATTCAAAATGGTGTCGATAATGTATGGGTGAATGAGCCATTTAATCGCCTTTTTAGTGAGGTTGCGAGAAGTCTTGATATTCCATGTGATACAACTGGAAAAGGTGTCGGGTCAAGCGATGCTGGAAATGTTAGCCAAGTCATTCCAACGATTCATCCCTTTATAAAAATCGGACCTGAAACACTTGTTGCACATACAGATGAATTTCGTGAGGCAGCAAAATCAAGCGAAGGAGATAAAGCCCTTTTACTTGGGGCAAAACTACTCGCTTTGACTGCGCTACAACTTTACAAGGAGACAGACCTACTTGAAGAAATCAAACAGGACCAAGTGCGCCTTTTAAAGCAAGAATAAAACGATGAAATAAATTTTTTAATAGCTAAGTCTTCCTAGAACATCGTAGTTAGTCATCGAAAATGGTTTTATCGCGCGCTGCATTCAATCCGCAAATACACAAAATACCAAGTGCGAAAAGTAGAATGATGAGCGGCACAACAAAGCTACCTAACAGGTCATGCAAACTCCCAAACAAAATTGGACCGCAAGCAGCAAGCAGATAACCAATTGACTGCGCCATTCCTGACATGTCCGCTGCTTCGCTTGCCGTATTTGTTCGTAAATTAAAAAACATCATACAAAGACTAAATGATGTCCCAGAGCCAATACCAAGAAACAATATGGCAATAGAGAGCAGCATGAGACTTTGAACCGGCAACAACAAACCTAAAATTCCTAAGACCATCATAACAGTTGAAAATAAAACGAGTGCGCGTTGGTTTTTCATTTTAAATGCAATAATCGGAATGATAAAGGTGATGGGCATAATGCCGAATTGCATGAGCGAAAGCATAAAACCGCCTTCAGCACTAGAGAAGCCGTGTTCTTGAACCATGACTGGTAAAAAGGCAACTGAAATATAAAAAACAGCCGATTGAATCCCCATTACAACAGCAATTTGCCAAGCCATTTTCGAACGCCAAACATTTTTTTTAGTAACTGATTTCGTTATATTTGCCTGCTCAATTTGAGCGGGCTTATTTTTTAATTGTGGTAGCCAAACAAAAAGGGCAATTGCTACAAATCCCGCCCAAATAAAAAGCACCGCCTGCCAGTCACCATTCATTTTATTTGCCACTGGCACGCTCAAACCCGAAGAAATGGCAGCGAATAAATTCATTGAAATAGAATAGATTCCAGTCATCATACCAAGTTGAAATGGAAACTCTTTTTTTATTAAACTAGGAATCATAACGTTTCCAAATGCAATTCCAATTCCGATAAAAAGTGTCCCAATAAGTAAAAATGTTAAGCTCCCTGCCGGACGAATGATGCTCCCAAGCAAAATCATAAGTAATGTATAGAAAACGAGTTTTTCTACACCCGTTTTTTGACTGATTTTGGAAACAAAAGGTGAAATAAGCGCAAAGGCAATGAGTGGAAGCGTCGTTAAAAAACCTGCGAGTGTGTTGGAAATGGGAATACTTTCCCGAATATAATCAAGCAGTGGACTAATCGCCGTAAGCGGCATCCGTAAATTGATGGCAACTAAAACGATGCCAATCATTAAAAAAATCTTTTGATTTCGTGTTCTCTCTGAATTTTCTAGCATTGTTAGTTAAAACCCCTTATCTGAAACTCTATTTTTGTAAACGGAAATATAGATATCGACTTCATATTGCGCTTTTTTTACATCTCGATCAGAAATAGCATCAACAAGCGCCACGTGGCTAGTCAAACGATCTTCTTTCAGCCAAGTAGAATGCATAATCGATATGTGGATTTTATCAAATAAATGCTCATAAATATCTGATAACAACGCATTTTTTGAGCAAAGTGCAATTTGATGATGAAGTGCCATATCGGCTTGAATAAACTGTTCCACACTAGTTGCTTGCTGGCATTTTTTTACAAGCTCATAAAGCGTTTCAAGTTCTGCTTCTGTACGCCTAGCACAAGCCAGTGCCACGATCTCACTTTCAAGCGCATGCCTAGCTTCAAAAATTTCAAATAGCGACGACTTCGAAACGCGCTGATGTAAAATAGCTTGAAGCGGACTATTTGCGACAACAAAAGTACCATGCCCTTGCCGCACTTCTAATAGACCAACTTGGGCTAAAGCTTGGATGGCTTCCCGAAGAGTATTTCGACCAATTTGTAAGTCTTCCATCAAGTGCTTCTCACTCGGAATTTTATCGCCCACTTGCCATTTCCCATGGTAAATTTTTTCTTCAAGCAACGAATAAACTTGTTTACTAAGCGTTTTCCGTTCAATTTTCTGCTCCATAAAATCCCTCTTTTCTTAAAGGTAGGATGATAGGTTTATTGTAAAGGAATTTTAAATAGTTGTAAATAGCAGTGAGTAAGGAGATGTGCTATCATTAGAAGTGTTAAAGAGGAGAGTGACAAAATTGGAATGGTTTACACAATTTTTAAAGAAAGATACTCCAAGGCGACTTTTTGTTTTTGTCATTCTTGGTGTGCTCATCTATTTAGTTCGCAGTATGATTGATTTAATTTTACTCACGTTTATCTTTGCATTTTTAGTCACAAGGCTTGAAAATGTCATTTTAAAACGTGTTCGCATTCCAAGACGACTTATCGTTATTCTTTTATACATACTTGTAGCGGGACTTTTATATGTGGCGATTGTTTATTATTTGCCAATTCTTGTTCAGCAAATTTCAGATCTCGTCAATAATCTTGTTAAAATGTATAACCAACCTGGTAATAATGCTGTCGTAAATTGGATTGTAGATTGGTTAAAGCAATCCAATGTTGAAAAATATTTAGAAGCAAGTGTCGAATTTGTTATCGCCTCATTATCTGGCATTGGCTCAATTGGGATGTCCTTTTTCTTGGCGCTTATTCTAAGCCTATTCTTTTCACTTGAAAAAGAGCGTGTTACGCAGTTTACTTCACAATTTTTCACAAGCAAAATCGGCTTTATTTTTAAAGATTTCGCTTATTTTGGAAGAAAGTTCGTCCAAACATTCGGTGTTGTTCTAGAGGCGCAACTTCTTATCGCCCTTGTTAACACATGTATTACAACGATTGCGCTTTATCTTATGGGCTTTCCGCAACTTCTTAGTTTATCAATTATGGTTTTTGTTCTCGGCATGATTCCGGTGGCTGGTGTGATTATTTCCTGCATTCCGCTTTCAATTATTGCGTATTCTATTGGCGGATTTACAGATGTGTTCTACATTTTACTCACTGTCGTCATTGTCCATGCTATTGAAACGTATATTTTAAATCCCAAATTAATGTCTTCAAAGACAGATTTACCAGTGTTTTATACTTTTATCGTGCTCATTTTTTCAGAAGCCTTTTTCGGCGTTTGGGGACTGATTGTTGGTATTCCAGTCTTTGTATTTATTTTGGATATGTTAGGTGTGAGAAGCACAAGCGAAATTCCACGTAAAAACTTTTTTGGTGGGAGGAAGAAAAAAGATGATTTGTGAGATTACAGAAAATTACCCATACCAGTTGCTTTATGATGCAGACCCGTCTGCAGAAATTGTGGAAGATTATTTAGAACGCGGCGAATGTTATGGCTTTTTTGAAGAAAAAAAACTCATTGGAACCATCGTTTTACTCAAAACCCGTCCTAAAACCGTTGAAATTATGAACATTGCTATTGTGGAAGAAAAAAGGGGACAAGGGTACGGAAAAAATCTCATTACGCAGGCGATAAACATCGCGCAAAAAAGTGGCGCCACAACAATTGAAATTGGAACAGGAAATTCAAGCATAGACCAGCTTGCGCTCTATCAAAAGTGCGGATTTAGAGTAACACATATTGAAAAAAATCATTTCACCAAGTATTATGAAAAGCCTATTTTTGAAAATGGTATTGAATGCCGAGATATGATTCGTCTATCGATAAGCTTAAAATAAAAATCATGCTAAAATGGGCATGATTTTTTTCTGAGAAAGAATATGAAATTAGTCGTTATCATCCATTTGAAACCCACAGGAAATCACCAATTACAGCATCTACTTCTGGATTTTCATGAAGTTTACTATGCGACGCATTATCGCCTTCAAAAATTTTCTCTTCATAGTTTAAAATATCGGAAAAAATGAATTTTCCGGAAAGCGCGCTTGAAACAGGCACACTACCATCGCTTTTTGTGCCATCTAATAAATCACCAGCGATATTAAATACTTCGATAGAATGTGGGATCATTGCTTTATGCTGAATAAAATTAGTATAGCGTTCAGTCTCCGTTTTTGGTCCCGAATCAGCTAAATCATATGCGCTGTTTCCAATTGCAAGCCCATTTAGCGGGGCACCAATCAAAACGAGCTTTTCAAGAACTGGATACATGGCATCATTTCCAGTTTGCTCCACATAATTTGTTAAACTAACACCACCCATCGAATGACCTACCGCATTTATCTTCGTAATATGATAATCCGATTTTAATGCCTTACCTACCGTTTTTAGCCATTCTGTTTGGTTAACCATTGAACTTTTATTATTTTCAAATAAAACTTGAATAAGCGGATCATGACTAAATTTGTCATAGCTACCTGAAATATCAAGCCCTCCATCAGATTTAACCGTAATAACAAGTGATTTTGTTGCATCATTTTGCGTTTCCAGTCTTTTTATCATGCCACCAAGCGAATTTTTGGTCCCTGCGTAGCCATGAACAAATAATGTAGGAATCGCGACTTCACGAGGTTTTTTCACAACTGCTTTCACTGTGGCAGCTTGTTTTGCTTTGTTTTCATCAGCATTTCGTTTATCCATCGTCTGAAAGATAAAACTAAATCCTAAAAAAAGGAGACAAAGCGCAAGCATTAAAAAAATGATTTTTTTCATATCGAAGAAACTCCTCCTTTTTTATTTTCCAAAAAGAAAAGGGATTACTTTCTTGTCGACTACGGTGAGTTCGTGCATATTGCTATGCGTTGCCTCAGGACCTTTTATAGTATATGCCGACACTTTTTGATTTTTAAAAAGCGTTTTTCCGTACATCACACTGTCTACTTTTACTTCCCCGTCGCTGTTCGTACCATCCTCTAAGTTACCAGCGATAATTAAAATCGGAATATTTTCGGGTAAAACTTGCGCCATTTTCGCGGCAAAATTCGAATGGACTTTTTCCTCGTTTCGAATATCAACTTGTTCATCTCCATTGATATATTCCTCGGGATAAAGTGGTACCGCTAAAAATACAACTTTGTGGATGGCTGGGTAGTTAGGATCTTTTGAGTATGATGCTAAATACGCTTCCCAAACACCGCCACCCATAGAGTGAGCAACGGCATTAAATTGTGTGATGTGCTGATATTTTTGCAAATATGCCATTACTTTTTTCATCCACATTGCTTGTTGCGTAATAGTAGCGCGATTATTGTCAAATACCACATTGATGAGCGGGTTTTTAGCTTTAGGGTTGTAAACACCCTCCGTCGAAATTTCACCAACCTTACTAACGTGAACGGTCATCGCATCAGTACCCACATGATATTTTTGATCAAAACGACGAATCATTCCATGAAGTGAGCGATCTGTTCCGTGGTAACCGTGGATAAAAATGGTTGGAATTCCAGTACTTACTGCTTCCGGTCGAACCGGATTTAGTTGGATTAGCGCGAAAACTGCTCCCACAATACATAAAATTGGCACCACATAAGCTAATAAAATACGCTTCATCACGCGATTTCATCTCCCTAATTTAAAGTCTGATTTGATTATACATGCTTTTAAATGAAAATGCACTTACTTAAAAACTTGGAATAAGAGAACGTTTAATAGTATACTTGACTATATGAGAGTTAGGAGGAGTTAATTTTGATTAAAAGAACAGGTGAAGTGATTTTAGCGAGTGTTGGTTTAGTTTTATCTCTCGTTTTACAAGGCTTCATGACCTATTATGCTTTTACTTTTGTAAAAGTGACCAGCACACAAAGTGGACGTGATGTATTTATATCTAATTATGAAGAGACGCTACGCAAATCGGGGATTAGTTTAGCAGATGCACCATCAAGTACACAACTAATTGATTCTCTAAGCAAGTACTCTATTTTTCTTCTAGCCTTTTTCATCTTAGTGATTATTTTAGCCGTATTAGGTATTATTTTTATTACTCGTAATAAAAAGCCCGTTCTTGCCGGCTTCTTGTTCTTGTTTACTGGTTTTTTTGTTATAGCATCAACCTTCTTAATTGGTTTCATTCCAGCACTTCTATTTTTAATTGCAGCAATTATGTGCTGGGTACGTAAACCAAAAGTCAGTCCATTTGATTCATTTTAAATGATAGTTACATAACAAAAACGACGCTTTCTAAGTGTCGTTTTTGTTTAAAAAAATTTCCAAACGGGAAAGAGCCAAATGGATAATAAGGAGGTGCGGGTTTTGCGAAAAAAATCTAGTTTAGCAATTATTGGTGCCGTGTCTGGAGCTGCAGTTGGTGTGTTATCTTATATCGTTTACCGGCAACGAACAAACGATCCATTTGATAGTGTGGAAGATATTCGAAAGAAATATGAAGAAAAAGAAACAGAAATTGAAGCAGAAAATATGGTGTCTGAAGGTGCGATGTCAAGCGTTAATTATGCAAATAAGTCACAAGAGTAAAGTTAAAAGTGGTATTAACATTGGTTTAATGCCATTTTTTTTGTTTTTTTTTATAAATGAAGAAGTAAGACTCTAGTATGACTCGAATTTCCTTCTATAGGTGCTTATTTTAGTTGAAGTTTCACGTTATGATGGATACAGTTAAAGTAAGGAGGTAAAATTGATGAGAGGCATAATCATTGCGATACTTGTTGTCATCTTAATCGGTCTAATCTTAACCATTTTATGGCCTGCGATTATGGCAACACTTGGAGCCGTCTTAGGTTTCTATTCGCTTAAAAAGTTACTTGAAACAAAATCAATTGGACAAAAAGTCGTGTACGGTATACTAATTGGTATCGGAGCCTTAATAATTCTTACAAATTTAAAAGGCGCAATTGTTGTCATAGTCATTGCAGCAATTGTTTACTTCCTAACTAAGAACAACCGTAATAAACGAAATGATAACAACGATACATTTGATTACCCATATAACAAATAATTGGAGGAGAACAAAATGGCAAATTTCTTTGATAAGATGAAAGAATGGAATAAAGAGGTTACTAAGAAAATTGATGAACGTGCTGAAAAACGCCGTAGTTCCGTAACATATTACATGGATAAAACAAAAGCTGAAATGAAAGATGCAGAACGCATGGTTGAAAAGCAACGCGAGTTAAAATCCTTATTTTATAAAGAGTATAAGGAAATGGAAACTTATGTCGAAAAACGTCGCCGCCAAATAACAATTGCGGAAGAAGCTGGCGAAACCAAACTCGCTGAATTTGCAAAAGCTGAAGTAGCGCAATACGAAGAACAATTAGAAACAACAAAAGGTCATTATGAGCAAGCTTCCAAGCAATTAGAAGATTTAGAGCTTCGCATGCACGAAATGCGCTTAAAATGGAAAAATTTAAAGACGCAACATTTAGCTGAAATGGCTGAAAAAAATGCAGCTGAAACTTCAGAAAAAATGGATAAAGTTATCCATGATATGAGTTGGGGCAGTGTTTCAGACTATCATGAAGCACAAAAACAACGTGATTTAGCTGAGGAAGCAAACAAAAAAGCTGATATGGCTAAAGAACTTTCACAATCATTTGATGAGCTAATGGATGAACTTGAAAAGAAAACAGCTAAAAGTAAAGAAGTCATTAAAGATAAAGCACAAGATTTCACATCTATGGTAGATGACATTATCGAACGTGAAAAACAAAATTTCAAGAAAAAAGATAAAGCTTCTATGGATGAACTTCTAAATGATCTTGAAAAAGAATCAAAGAAAAGCGAAAAAAATGATGAAAAAGAAGTTTTAATTCCGGAACTCGAGAAAAAAGAAGAAAATGAAGATAAAAAGTAACAAGTTGAAGCCACCTGCAAAGGTGGTTTTAATTTGCCAAAAAGCTTGAATTCTATAAAAAATCCTTCTGAAACCATCTGACTAGGTGGTTTCTTTCCTAATCATCAGGGTAAAAAGAAAAGATAAGTTGCTTTTTTTGAAAAAAGCAGTATAATAATTGGTATAGACCGATTGAGAATAGGAGGCTTTCGTAATGACTAAAAAAGTAATAACGAATGCAACAATTTATACAGGAAAACTTGTTTTAGAAGATGCTTATATGCGTTTTGATAAACAAGTAGAGGAAATTGGCTCCATGACAAACTTTAAATCGAATGATGGGGAAGAAATCATTGATGCAAAAGGACAAAAAATTGTCCCTGGTTTTATTGATGTTCACTCACATGGTGGTTATGGTCATGATGCGATGGATGCTGATCCAGCGGCGCTCAAAAAACAAGTGCGCGGTATGTTGAATGAAGGAATTACAACATATTTCCCTACAACAATGACACAATCACACAAAAATATCGAAGCTGCCTTAAAAGTAATTGGCGAAGTAGCGAAAGAGGAACCAGTTATTGGCGGTATTCACTTGGAAGGACCGTTTGTTTCAGTTGTATTTAAAGGGGCACAACCCGAAGAATACATTCAAGCTCCAGATCTTGAGCTATTCAAAAAATGGTATGACATTTCAGGTGGGCTAATCAAAGTGGTTACGTATGCTCCGGAACACGAAACATCTCCTGCTTTTGAAAATTTATGCCAAGAACTCGGTGTAGTTCCAAGTGTTGGGCATTCCAATGATGTGCGCGAACATTTAAAAACCAGCAAGGCAACGCACGCGACACACCTTTACAATGCCTGCCACCGAATGACGCACCGTGAACCTGGTGTTCCTGGTCATGTTTTATTAGAAGACGGCATTCAAGCAGAGCTTATCGTTGATGGGATTCATGTTAATAAAGATATGGTTAAGCTAGCATATAAAATGAAAGGGGCGCATGGCATTTCACTTATTACGGATTCGATGCGCGCAAAAGGAATGCCAGAAGGGAAATCCGAACTTGGTGGTCAAACGGTTATCGTGAAGGATAAACAAGCGCGTCTTGAAGACGGAACGCTCGCTGGAAGTGTACTGACATATGATGATGCTTTCCGCAATATGATTGAATTTACGGGCTGCACAATTGAAGAAGCGGTACTTATGAGTTCCGTCAATCAAGCTAGAGAGTTTAATTTAATCAAAAAAGGTGGTCTTGAAGCAGGTAAAGACGCGGACTTCAACATTTTTGATGATGCGCTAAACTTAACCGCCACATATTCTTATGGTCAAAAAAACGTTTAATTGAGAGGAAGAAATAAAAATGCAAGTTATTAAAACAGCAGATAAACTAGAAGGATCAAAAAAAGGTCTTGAAATTGTTGAAAAAGCGATCCGGAATGGTGATGTGAAAACATTAGGGCTAGCTACAGGAAGCACACCAGAATTGTTTTACGGAGAATTCATTAAAAGTGACGTTGACTCAAGCGATATTACAACTGTAAACTTAGATGAGTATGTAGGTCTTGCAGCTGACGATCCAAACAGTTATCATTATTATATGAACGAGTTACTTTTCTCCAAACGGAAATTTAAAGATAGTTTCTTACCTGACGGCAAGGCAACAGATGCTGAAGCTGAATGTGCACGTTATGAGGAAATTTTAAATTCGCATCCAGTAGATATTCAGATTTTAGGTATTGGAACAAATGGGCACATCGGTTTTAATGAACCAGGGACTTCTTTTGATTCTTTAACACATAAAGTGCTTTTAACAGAATCCACTCGTGAAGCAAATAAAATTCACTTTGAAAAAGAGGAAGATGTACCAACGCATGCTTATTCTATGGGAATCAAATCGATTATGAATGCGAAAAAAATCATTTTATTTGCGTTTGGAAAATCTAAAGCAGAAGCAATTCATGCAACTATAAACGGATCTGTAGAGGTAGATTGCCCGGCTTCCGTATTACAAAATCACCCAGATGTAACTATCATTGTGGACGAAGAGGCGGCTTCACTTCTATAAAAAAGAGGGCTGAAAAATGATCGATAAACAATCGGGAATTCCAATTTACATTCAAATCCAAACCGAAATTAAACAAAAAATTGAGGCGGGTGCTTGGCAGGTCGGGACAGCGATTCCGGCCGAACGCCAGCTGGCAGAAATGTTCCATGTGAGTCGTATGACAGTTAGGCAAGCCATTCAAGGTCTTGTTGATGACAACATTCTACAAAGACGCGTCGGAGCTGGCACGTTCATAGCGGAAAAAAAATTGACTGAACGTCTTGAAGCGGTAACAAGTTTTACTAATTTAATGTTGCAGGAAGGAAAGAAGCCTTCCACGCGCATCGTCTCTTATGGTATTCGCCCTGCTAGCACGCAGGAACAAGAAGCACTAGCAATACCAGAAAAAAGTAATGTTATGAAAATTGAACGGATTCGTTACGGGGATTCAGTTCCCATTTTATTTGAAGTAGCGACAATTCCTGAAGATATTGCGGCACTTCTTACGAAAGAGGATATTATGAATTCGTTGTATGAAGCAGTGGAAACAAAATTAGGTCAGCGAATTGGTGAAGCTGAGCAAACAATGGAGGCGGCGCTTGTCTCAGAAAAAGTTGCTCCTTATTTGGATGTAAAATTAGGTTCACCGGTTATGAAACTTAGACAAATTACATTTTTAGAAGATGGTCGCCCATTTGAATTTACTCGTTCGCAGTATGTGGGAAGTAGATTTCAATTTGTAGCGAAAGTTAAACAATAAATCTAAAAAAATATGCTTTCTTATTCTTCATTTTGCATCAAAAAACGCACTTTTCTCCTTTTTGAAAAGTGCGTTTTTCTTCAATTTGAGAACTTCTTTTTGGAAGTTCTTTTATTTCATTTCTAAGTTTTCAGCTAGTTCATCGTGTAAACGAGCTCGCTCAGCATCGGATACAACATAGTACCAAGGACCACCGTCAACGCGGCTACCTTCACCTTTGACTTGGAGGTTTTCAACATTAGATAGTGCACCGCGGTAATCTTTCGCAATACGCGTAATATCATTCATTGTGAAGTCAGTTTGAATGTTATCACCAATTGCACTTAAAATACCGTCAAATCTCCAAATAAGGCCAGTACTTAAGGCTTTCTCCGCGACAGCAGACATCACTTGTTGTTGCCGTTTTTGACGTCCAAAATCGCCCTCCGCATCGGTTTTACGAATTCGTACATAAGCAAGTGCATCTTCGCCGTTTAAATGAATTTTGCCTTTATTAAACACTTTCTTACTGCCACTTGCCGATTGTGAGGCGAGCGTCAAACCATCTTTATCGTTTACAACATCGATTCCACCCACCGCATCGACTAAATCGCGGAAGCCTTCCATGTTTATCTTGATATAATAGTTGAACGGAATGCCGTTTAGAAACTGTGTTGTTGTAGCATCCGTCATTTTAACACCGCCATAAGCGTAGGCCGCATTAATTTTATGCGGGTTTGAATCGTACCCGGGAATTGTAGTTTTTGTATCACGTGGAATACTTAGCATTTGAATTTTATTCGTATTCGGATTTACAGTTGCTGCAATAAGCGTATCTGAACGCCCTTTATCACCATCACGTTCATCGACACCTAAAATTAAAACAGAAAAAGGTTGTTTCTTTTCTAAATTAACACTTGCGTTTTCTTTTCCTTCAATTGGGGTATGGATTTTATTGAAAGTTGATGTTGTTTTCCAGTAAGCATAGCCAAGGTACCCGGCAATTCCGAGGACGATAACTAGCAAGATAGTAAGAAATATTTTTAAGCCTTTGCGCTTCTTCTTTTTATGTTTGTTAGATCGCAAATTGTTCATCCTTTCTTATTCAATAACTATATTTTAATACAAATTAAACCTGACGTCAGCCTTTTTAGGAAATAGTCGAAAAATCGACACAATTTTTAACATTTAGTAGAAATTTTTCTCACTAAGCTTTAAAGAAGAGCTTAAGATTTTAGAATTTACGTTGTTTTTTCAAGAATAACAACGTATAATTAAGTACAGAATTTAATGTAGGGGAGGCCTTGCCTTGTTACCTTCAATTGTTATCCTTTGTTTGATTGCATCAATCGTGCTAACGCCACTTGTGCGACTAGCCGCTTTACATTTTGATGTAACAGATAAACCGGATAAAAGACGTGTGAATATACGACCGATTCCAAGCCTTGGTGGTCTTGCGATTTACATAAGCTTTTCAATTGGACTATTTTTGCTTCCGATTGATAAAACCTTCATTTGGCCACTTTTTCTAGCTGGTACAATAATGATGTTAACAGGATTTATTGATGATTTATTTGAAATAAAAGCGCGATATAAATTAATTGGTCAAGTTTTAGCCGCGTTTATTATCGTTTTTTGGGGCGGAATTTCCATTGAATTTATTAATCTACCCTTTGGCGGGGAAATTCATTTTGGCATTTTCAGCTTACCACTGACAATTTTATGGATTGTTGCTATTACCAATGCAGTCAACTTGATTGATGGTTTGGACGGTTTGGCGGCGGGTGTTTCTACAATTGCACTTTTCACAATTTTAGGGATGGCCTTTATCATGTCAGATCCAATTGTCATTTCGATTTCGGCGATTTTAATCGCAGCAACTTTAGGCTTTCTACCATATAATTTTAATCCAGCGAAAATTTTTATGGGAGATACGGGGGCGCTCTTTTTAGGCTTTATCATTGCGGTGTTGTCTGTGATGGGCTTCAAAAACGTCACGTTTGTATCTCTCATCGTACCAATTTTAATTTTAGGTGTGCCTATCTCGGATACGATTTTTGCGATTATCAGAAGAGCCGTCACGAAACAACCAATTGCGATGGCTGATAAGTCACACATCCACCATCAATTGATGAATTTAGGCTTCACGCATCGGCAAACTGTTATTTTAATTTATGCGATTGCAGCACTTTTTTCACTATTTTCATTTATTTTTACAATGTCAACGATTTGGGGCTCCATCTTACTAATGGGTGTACTTCTTCTCCTCGTTGAAATTTTTATCGAATCGCTCGGCTTAATTGGTCAAAACTACCGCCCAATTATGAAACTACTGCGAATTGAGCAGGCACGCGATGATGAGAATGAATCTTAAAAAGCTAGGCACCAAAAAGGTGCCTAGCTTTTAGCTTGAAGAAAAACTTAAAGTTTACACAAAACGAAACGACCCACGCAAAATCAGACTGTTGATAAATGGTGAGATTCTAGGCAAAGCCGAGTACTGAAGTGGAGCGTACTCGAGTACGTGAACCTCGGAACGGAGGGTTTAACGACGAAGATTGCCTTTTGTCAGCAGTCTGAAAGCTAGGTACCAAAAAGGTGCCTAGCTTTTATTTGGTACAAACAACACCCTAATGAAGTATTGCTCGTGCGTCGGACTTGTGATACATTATTCATTGTAAGTTAAAAGGAGAAGAGGAGAATTGAATATGGAAATTATTGCGACAGCAGAATCTGCACTGCAAGCTGAAAATTTGCTTCGCGCCGGAGTCGATACGCTCTATATTGGAAATAGTCGTTTCGGCCTTAGACTGCCAGCTTCTTTTTCAAATGAAGAACTAGAAGAAATCACAACATTAGCCCATTCTTTTGGGAAAAAGGTGATTGTGGCGGTGAACGCTTTGATGCACAATGAACATGTCGAAGAGATTCCGGTATTTTTAAAAGCGCTAGATGCGATGGCAGTTGATAAAATTGCTGTAGGGGATCCAGGCGTTATTTTAATGCTTGAAGAGCTAGAATTATCTGTGCCATTCATTTATGATGCACAAACTTTTGTAACGAGCGCCGAACAAATTGATTTTTGGGTGAAGCAAGGGGCTAAAGGAGCGGTACTCGCACGCGAATTAACTCGGCCAGAGGTCGCACAAATTGCGGCTCGCCTAGATGTTCCCGTAGAAGTACTTGTTTACGGGCCAACTTGTATCCATCAATCGAAACGAAAGCTTGTCACGAACTATTATAATATTGTTGAGTTAAACGAGAGTGCTGACAAATCGCGTGGACTTTATTTACGTGAGCCAAATGATGCGGACAGTATGTTGCCGATTTATGAGGATGAAAATGGCACGCATATATTTAGTACGGAAGATATTAGTATGATGCCCTATTTAGAGGAGCTCTTTGACGCCGGTGTCAAGGCATGGAAGCTTGACGGGATACTTTTGCATGGCGCAGATTTTGTTGCTATTGCAAAGCTTTTTGTAGAAGCCAAGGAGGCGCTTATTGCGGGGGATTTTGTGGCGGAAACCTTTGTTAACCGCTTAGCAAACCTGGCTCCAGACACACGTGAACTAGGTGCTGGATTCTATTTAAAAAATCCGGATGAAGTGAGGTAGGGGGAATTTCGATGAAGACGATGTTAAAAAAACCTGAGGTGCTTGCGCCAGCAGGGAATTTAGAAAAATTGAAAATTGCAATTCGCTACGGAGCGGACGCTGTATATATTGGTGGACAGGCATTTGGACTTCGTTCACGTGCAGGGAATTTTAGTTTTGAGGAGATGCAAGAAGGCGTCGAATTTGCGCATGGATATCAGGCAAAAGTTTATGTTGCGGCGAATATGGTTGCCCATGAGGGGGATACAGAAGGCGCGGGAGAATTTTTCTTAAAGCTACGCGAAATTGGGATTGATGCGGTTATCGTGTCAGATCCCGCACTCATTCAAATTTGTTTTGATAGCGCACCTGGACTTCCGGTCCATTTATCAACACAGGCATCTGCCACGAATTACAAAACGCTTGAATTTTGGAGAAGGAGAGGGCTTGAACGTGTTGTATTGGCGCGCGAAGTCAGCATGAAAGAAATTCGCGAAATCGGTAAAAATACGGATGTTGAAATGGAAGCTTTTATCCACGGAGCGATGTGTATTTCTTATTCGGGTAGATGTACGCTTTCGAATCATATGGCGAATCGTGATGCAAATCGCGGCGGTTGTGCACAAAGCTGTCGTTGGAAATATGATTTGTTTGAGATGGACCACGGAAAACCGCAAAATTTAGTGGATGAAGACGAAGAGCCATTTTCTATGAGTGCAGTTGATTTATCGATGATTCGTTTTATTCCTGATATGGTAGATGCGGGCGTGGATAGTTTGAAAATAGAAGGGCGAATGAAATCAATTCATTATGTGTCAACGGTAGCAAGCATTTACCGAAAAGTAGTAGATGCTTACTGCGCGGATCCTGAAAACTTTGAATTTGATCCAGCTTGGGAAGATGAACTATGGAAGGTAGCTCAGCGCGAACTTTCGACAGGATTTTTTTACAAAGAGCCAACAGAAGATGAGCAGCTTTTCGGTAAGACGCGGAAAATACCGCAATATGCTTTTGCTGCGCAAGTTCTTGAGTACGATGAAAAAACGAAGATTGCGACGTTGCAACAGCGAAATAATTTTGGTGTTGGGGATGAAATTGAGTTTTACGGACCAGATGATACAGGTTTTAAACAAACTGTTCGTGAGATTTGGAATGAAGACGGGGATGCAATTGACCGCGCTCCAAATGCGATGATGACAGTGAAAATGGAAGTAGATTTTCCTGTCAAACCTTTCTATTTTATGAGGAAGAAAAAATAATTTAATAAAAGCCTAGAATATAATTGGAAAAGAATCAAAAATCAAGCAATGTTTATTTTAAAATGGCAAGACTGCTTGGTTTTTGGTTCTATTATTCTTTTACTCGGTAACTTAAGATTAGTTGTTGTCGCACTTCTTTTGTATTTTGTGTATAAACCCAAAAAACAAAAGTGATTTATTTTTTTGCTAATTTTACTTTTTAAAAAATTAGTGCTGTTTTTGTGGAATAAATACAAAATATTGACACAGAAATAGTAATTTTTTGTGATATACTTAATAAAGTCTAAGGCGAATATAGCTTTAGTTAAATTTTTAATGGGAGGAAAGCATAAATGAAGAAGGTATTCTTTAGTTTGGTGTTGTTTTTGTTTGTAACAGTTTTATGGGGGCATAATGCACTCGCTAACGAACAAAAAAGTGTGAATATTCAAAGTATTGAGAGCGCAGATTGGATTAGAAAATCTGGTATGAATAAAGGAATTTATCATGACCGCCAAGATTTAGGATTTATTTTACAAGCAAATACGGTATTAAGGATTCGTCAAACAAATCCGGATTTTAAGAGTACACTGGTTGTGCGTTTGTTGGGGAATGATTCTCAAGTTGAAAAATCTGTTGAAGTTGGTCGTGACTGGAAAGAAATCAGTAGTACTGCAAGTTTAGTCCCTTTTGTGACAACGCCGTATGGAAATGAAAATGCAACAGTAGAGTATGAAGTACTTAGTAGTGTCAAACAAAAACCATTACCTATTTATCAATATCAAGAAAATGAACAAGACTTTTTTGATAAATGGGATAAAAATGATAGTGATTATGCGCTTGTAAAAGGGACTGACTTTCAATTATTAGTTCCTAAACGAGATAAAATCACGCTTAAAAATATGGAAGATTTCGAAAATTTGGACGAGTTGATTATTCATTATAAAAATTTGTTTAAAATGTATAATGATGTTGCAGGTTTTGATAATTTGACCCCACTTAATGAAAACTCAGAAAATCGTTATTTCTTAAAAGCGGATGCGCACGGAGCAGGTGGTGCTTATTATTGTAGTGATTGGACAGCGATAACAAGTCCATCTATTGGAAGTTGGTTAAAAGATGGTGATTGGGGTCAGTTACATGAAATTGGTCACGGTTATCAAGCTGGCTTTGATAGTAATGGCATGTATACTGGGGAAGTATTTAATAATTTATATGGTGTTCAGTATCAATACAACCTTTATGGTAAAAAAGCAGACGAATTAGGTTGGCTTTTTGATTATGGACATAAAGAAAATGTTGAATCTAATTTATATACTAGTTTATTGGAAAAAGAGGGCACATATCATTCTATCGGACTCCGTGAGAAACTTATATTTTTGTCTTTATTGCGTCAAAAAGCTGGAAATGAAGCTTTGACAAAGCTTTACCAGGGATATAGAGTTTCAGCTAATCAAAGTGATTTTAATAGAGAAGATTACTTACTGCCAGATTTGTTTAATCAATATTATAGCGAATATAGCCATCTAGATTTTTCTGCAGTTCTTGAAAAGTGGGGACTCCAGCTGAAGAAAAGTCAAAGTGAACTCAACCGGATTAAAGGCTATCCAGCTATTGCTTCTCTCGCACATGTAGTACCTAAGGATAAGCTAGCAGATGCGAGAAACTTATTAGATGCAAAACTTTTAGTTACATCTAATTTTGAAATGGTAACTAATGAAGAAATTGCGCCATTAAATTTAAAAGGCGAAATCACCTTTAATTTACAAGCGGATAATATGGCTGAACTTTATGGTAGCGAGATTCGTTTGCGGGACGGGGCTAAAATCATCCAGGAAAAAACGATTACAGGGAATACAGTGAAATTTTCTGATGTAAAAAATGGTGTATATAGCGTAGAAGTTGTAGGAGCTAATATGAGCAACTATACATTTGATACAAAATATGTTTATGTGAAAGAAAAAGAAAATCAAAGTAACCTTACTTTTTCAAAATTACATGGAACATCATTTCGAAATCAAGAGATTCAACTTCTCGGTTTAAGTGATAGTAAAATTGCGGATTTCAAAATAGATGGTTCTACTGAAAAGGCAAGAGTATCTATTCTAACAAGTACTCCGCATGTCTATTTTGCTAATAAAAAATATGCAGAAATTACTGTAAAGGATGCTAATAATAAGATTATTTACAATCAAGTATTAGAAGGAACAAATTCTCCGGTTGAGACAAGGGAATTTCCGATGAAAGAAGGTTACCTGATAGAGATTTACCATAGTGAAACAAGTACGAGGTTAAAATCAAATGAAAACATCATAGATAACACGCAAAATACAAATACTTGGGTCATGACAAAATGGGGACTCGTCAATCAACAGCTTAATAATAATGCGGAAAATGATTTTGAAAAGCAATTAACTAATTTAGGAAATCTACTTTTGAAAGAGGAGGCTTTAAAAGAAGCTTCAATCTCACTTTCTGATGAAAAGAAAAGTTTTATAATGGGTGTAAATTCTTTAGAGGAACCTGCAAAATCAGAGTTTCTACAAAAATATGCGGCTCTTTTACCTGATAAATTAAAAGGTCAAGATTTTCAATTTATTTTTAAAGGATTAGGAGATCATCTTGTCACAAAAGTAGATGTTTCTTTAGCAAAAGGACTTGTGACAATCGATACGCCTGAGAATAAACCACATGTTTATTTTAATAGACCTTATGCGGGTATCGCAATTTACAATAGATACGGTGTGGAAAAATATAAGCAAGAGTTTGTAGGTACAACCAATTATCTTGCTAAAATTCGACAAGTCAATATTGAAAAAGGTGACTATATTCATGTGTATCATGAAGAAGGCGAAAGTCGTCTGTCTGTCCAAAATCGTTCGAATTTTACCTTTTTGGATAAAGCGAAAACACTCACTTTTATTATAGAAAATGAAGGCTTAAAACCAGTAGCTAGTCAAAACATTCCTGTTCCAAACGCAGAACAGGGAGATGAATTCCAATATACATTAAAAGGATTAGGGGATCATATCGTTGCGAAAATGGATATTTCGTTATCAAAAGGGCTTGCGACAATTGAGACTCCCGAAAATAAACCACATGTCTATTTTGATAAATCCTATGCAAGTATCGAAATTTACAATAAATATGGTGTAGAAAAATATAAGCAAGATTATGTTGGTATAACTAACTATCCTCTAAGTATAAAACAAATTCATTTAGTTAAGGGTGACTATATTAAAGTTCATCATGAAGAGGGTGAAGGCCGCCTATTTATTCAAAATAAAACAAATAACCTCTTTTTTGAAAAAACACAAACTGCTGTTTACCGTATTGGGGAAAATGGTATGGAGAAAGTTAGTCTAAGTGAGATACCTGTTCAGACAGCGGAAATTGGATCTAGTTTCCTATACACATTAAATGGCTTAGGAGACCATACTTTTCTAACAATTGATGCTTCATTAGAAGATATGGAATATAGAATCAACCTGTATGCTGGACGACCACATGTTTATTTCACTAATCAATATGCAGCAATTACCATTTTAAACAGTGAGAATAAAGAAAAATATCATCAGTCATTTATTGGCACAATAACGTATAATGCGAAGTTAGAGAAGGTGAAAATGGAGGAAGGAGATGTTGTTCGAATCGAACATGCGGAAGCGCCGAATAGACTTATCATTCAAAATCAAATGAACCATCTTTCTTTAGAAAAAAATGAAACACTCACCTATCGTGTAACTGCAAATGGCTTGGCTAGCGTTAAATAACAAAAAAAGAGTGGGAAACCACTCTTTTTAGGTTGCTGACAAACGGCAATCTTCTTCGCTTGTGCCTCCGCGCTTGGCTTTGCCTAGAATTTCACCTTTTGTCAGCAGTTTGATTTTGCGTAAGCTGTTTTGTATCTAATGGGCCATTTAACCAATATATTGCCAAACAATTTCACCGTCTTTTAATTCGACTGGAGTCACTTTTTGTTGAAGACGCCACTTTTTCATTTGGCGTTCAATTTGGCATTGCGAGACGTTGTAGAATTGTGCCATTGAATTGGTGCTAGTTACTTTAACGAGCTCAATGTATTCTTCCATTGATGGCTTTTCTTCTGGTTCTGGAAAATGGTTTAAAAGTTCAGATAAGATGTGGACGTAAATATCATAACGGTGTAGGCCAGTAATTTTTAGACCGGCATCTTCAATATTGCGATTGAAAAAAACAACCGTTGGATTTTCGGTAATCTCCATTTCACGTGCCACTTTTTGATCCCCAATATAGGAACGTTTCGCGATGTTGGAATGGAAGTCTTTACGAAATTCAGTTAAATCTAGTCCCGTCGCACGTGCTTTTTCAAAAAGAAGGCTCTCATTTGAAATATCTTCTTCATTCACAAAATAAGCTTCTTGAAGTTTGCGTAAAAACGAAATTCCAAGGTTTTTTCCTTGAAGTTCAGCTGCTTTGACGGCAAGACAAGAAACATAGGAGCGATGAGCAAGTATTTGCTGTTCCTTTAAAGGTAGATTTTCTTTGGAACGCTTTTGCTTATGCATGAAAGTTTGAAGATTATTATGAAGAATATATCTTAATTTAAAATAATTGCCATATTCCATTTGCAAGC
Organism: Listeria tempestatis; assembly: GCF_963575625.1. NCBI lineage: Bacteria > Bacillati > Bacillota > Bacilli > Caryophanales > Listeriaceae > Listeria > Listeria tempestatis. Next base: position 96,977 of record NZ_CAUYTK010000003.1, on the reverse strand, counting down.
GCCGAATATTAGCTTCCATATCGAAACAGTCTTTACAGGCTGGATCGAAAAATAGATAAATCTCAATCGGCTTACTATTTGCGATGGACGTATAATATAAATTTTGATTAATCATTTTTTAATCACCTGATTTTCAATTTCTGACATAGTATTCGTTGTCATAGTCTTTGTACCAGTGTGAAAATGTTCTTTAGCATTTGCTGATACACTTTTTTTATCTATATTTATTCTATCAGCCACAATATAAATTAACAAATAATTATACCTGAGAAATCAGCAGAAACTAGATAGGTTTAATAAAATCGTCATATTTTCAGCCTAAAAGTGTTAATTTGCATCACTTTTATAAATATAGTTGTAAAAGCGTTCAATTTTATTTAAAGCAGGATTAGGAGAAATATCGTTTTTCTCTAAAAAATGGTTGAAGATTTCCTGTCCTTTTTCAAAATCAGAGACTTCATATTCTAAATCAAAATCTGTTTTATCACCGTAAAAATTTTTATCGAATACTAAAAGGCCTTTTTTGTAGGCTACTTCTGCGCGTCTTGTTTTTAAGGAACCAAAATAGTGTAAGTCATCATGCGACACGTTTAGTGTGGCTAATTTGTTGCGGACTGGTCCGGTTGGAATGTTAGCGCCGTCAAATATGGCTTTTGCTTGGTCACTACCTAAAAGTTGAGAGGTTTCAAGTAGGCCATCTCCTTGTGGCGTTTTCAGCGTCATCTCAAAGTGCGTGCCTTTTTGGCGAATGCGAAGGGCGCTAAGACGCTGTTTTAGAGCAAAATCTTGTGTGTCAAAATAATAATTTGTTTGCTCGAAAAAATCGTTTTCTTTTAAGCGAAACAAATCGCAAAGGGTTTCGTACTCGTTTTCTGTCAAAAGATTGCGGAACTCAATTTCCAGTTCTTCCATAGGCAAATTCCTCTTTTCGTGCTTTTCTTCTATAGTAACATAATGGAGAAAATATGGTAAAATAAGAGGGTATGAATAAAAGTTCAGTCTATGAGGTGAGTTTTTTGAATCATTGGGAAGATTTTTTGGCGCCATATAAGCAGGCTGTCGATGAATTAAAAGTGAAATTAAAGGGGATGCGTGCACAGTTTCAGCTTGAAAATAACCATTCACCGATTGAGTTTGTGACGGGGCGGGTAAAGCCGATTGCGAGTATTTTAGATAAAGCGAATCAAAAAAATATTGCACTGGATCGTTTGGCGGAAGAAATGCAGGATATTGCGGGACTTCGCATGATGTGCCAGTTTGTTGATGATATTGAAACCGTTGTTCATTTACTTAGACAAAGAAAAGATTTTCGGATTGTTGAAGAGCGAGACTATATTGCGAATAAAAAACCGAGTGGTTATCGTTCCTACCATGTTGTGATTGAATATCCAGTTGAGACAATTGGTGGTGCGGAGAAGATTCTTGTTGAAATTCAAATTCGGACACTGGCAATGAATTTTTGGGCTACTATTGAACATTCTGTCAACTATAAATATCAAGGGGAATTTCCAGAAGCGATTAATACGCGTTTAAAACGCGCGGCAGAAGCGGCCTTTCAGCTTGATGAAGAGATGAGCCAAATTCGAGAGGAAATTCAAGAAGCCCAAGTTTATTTTTCCAAAAACAAAGATGTGCAGAAAAGTAAAACACAAAGCCATCATGAATTGCCTAAAAATAAGTGAACGATAAAAGGAGAATGCATAGTGAAATATGTGATTACATCGAAAGGGGACGAAAAGTCCAATTTACTTAGGCTAACGATGATTGCGGCCTTTGGTGATTATGAGATGGAATATGATGCGTTAAATCCAGAAATTGTCATTTCAATTGGTGGTGATGGCACGCTACTTGCTGCTTTTCATGAGTATGAGCATCGCTTGAATGAGACGGCGTTTGTTGGGATTCACACAGGTCATTTGGGCTTTTACGCAGATTGGCGACCGAACGAGGCAGAAAAACTAGTGAAGCTCATTGCAGAAGGCAAATATGACAAAGTATGCTACCCACTCTTAAAAACGACAGTACACTATGAGCTGGGGAAAAAAGAAGCCGTTTATTTAGCTTTAAATGAATCCACGGTAAAAAGTTCCGGGGGTCCGTTTGTCGTCGATGTTATGATTAATGAAAGTCATTTTGAGCGCTTCCGCGGTGACGGGCTTTGTATGTCTACGCCTAGTGGCACAACTGCTTACAATAAATCGCTCGGTGGTGCCCTCATGCATCCATCTGTCAAAGCCATGCAGCTTACGGAAATGGCCTCCATCAATAACCGAATTTACCGGACGATTGGAAGTCCGCTTGTTTTCCCAATGCATCATCAAGTTAAATTAAAACCAGTGAATGATAAAGATTTTCAAATTTCAGTGGATCATCTAAGTATTTTGCACCGCGATGTGCGCGAAATTGTGTATGAGGTGGCTAGTGCGGAGATACAATTTGCTCGTTTCCGGTCGTTCCCGTTTTGGAAGCGAGTGCATGATTCCTTTATTGAAGACTAGGAGGAAAAAAGTTTTGTTTTTAGAGTGGCAAGTTAGTGAACAGGAGACGGGCATTTTACTTCGAACATTTTTACGCCATCATCATATTTCAAAACAGCTACTTGCTTCGGTGAAATATAATGAGGATGGTAAAATTGAAGTGAACGGCGTGGAACAAAATGTGCTTTATAAAGTCCAGGCGGGGGATCAAATTCGTATCCATTTTCCACCTGAGAAGGAAAACACACGTCTAATTGCGGAGTTTAAACCGCTAAATATTGTATATGAGGACGATTTTATTTTAATTTTAAATAAAGAGGCAGGCATGGCGAGCATTCCGGCTCAGTATCATCCGAGTGGCTCGGTGGCAAACCATCTAAAGGGTTACTATGAAACGATTGGTCTTGATTCGGCGATTCATATCGTGACGCGTTTAGACCGCGAAACATCTGGTTTGATGCTGATTGCGAAAAATCGGTTTGCACATGCGCGTCTTAGTAGAACTCTTCAAAAAGGGCTATTAAAACGGCGCTATCAGGCGCTTGTTTCGGGAAACTTGGCTGAAGATGCTGGTTCTATTGAGGCGCCAATTGGGCGTAACAGTGATATTAGCATTATGGAGCGCATGGTCACACCTGACGGAAAGTATGCGAAGACAAACTATAAAAGGCTTGGCAGCTATACGTCGTTTGATCATCTGCAAATTGAGCTTGAAACGGGTAGGACACATCAAATTCGAGTACACTTTTCTTATATTGGTCATCCGCTAATCGGAGACACGATGTATGGTGGGCCAAATGAATTGTTAGCACGCCACGCGTTACACTCGTATCATCTACACGTGGTGCATCCTTTTACCGAAAAGTATATGGAGTTTGAAATCCCGTTGCCAAAAGATTTACAAGCGCTTTTAGAGAAAAATGTGGCAAATGAGTTTTAAAATGATGTAAAATAGAAAAGGCAATGCAAATTGAGGAGGAATTAGTAATGAATTTAACTTTAGAGGGAAAAACGTATGTGGTAATGGGGGTAGCGAATAAACGCAGTATCGCTTGGTCCATTGCGAAATCTTTAAATGATGCAGGAGCAAGTCTTGTCTTTACATATGCTGATGAGCGCGCAAAGAAAAGCATTGATGAACTTTCTGGAACGCTTGCTGAAAAAAATCATGCGGCACCTGTTGTGCAGTGTGATGTAACAAGTGAAGAGGGTATTAAATCAGCTTTTGAGACAATTAAAGCACAAGTTGGAAAAATCAGCGGTCTAGCGCATTGTATTGCGTTTGCAAACAAAGATTTTCTTGCAGGCGATTATTTAGAAGTAGATCGTGAAAGCTTTTTACAAGCGCATGAAATTAGCTCATACTCTTTTACAGCTGTCGCACGTACATTAAAACATTTAGAGATGTTAACTGAAGATGCGAGTTTACTAACACTCACGTACCTTGGCGGCGAACGTGTGGTTGAAAATTACAACATTATGGGGATAGCAAAAGCTTCTCTTGATGCGACTGTCAAATATATGGCAATGGACCTTGGTAAAGTGGGCGTTCGTGTGAATGCGATTTCCGCAGGACCAATCCGTACACTATCTGCACGAGGAGTAAGTAGTTTCACAAAATCTCTAGCGATTGTGGAGGAAAAAGCACCGCTTAAACGCTCGACACAGCCTGAAGAAGTTGGTGATACGGCACTCTTCTTGTTTAGCCCGCTTTCAAGAGGGATAACAGGCGAGCTAATTCATGTGGATAGCGGTTACCATATTATTGGTTTTTAAGTGAAAATAAACTTTGCGTAAGCTTCTTGTTCTCTCTTATGAGGGGACAAGGAGCTTGTTTTGTGTCGTAAAGTGAGTATAGATATGCTACAGTCAGCTATCTTGGTTCTAGTAACACTACTTTCGGCGCTTCTTTTTCGTGTAGCTTTTGCAGTAGATGGATTTATTTTAAGAAAATACTCAGAAATTACCGAAAAAAGAATGGTACAATGGAAAATTGCTAAAAACAGCTCAGCGAAAGTTGAACGATGGAGTCCAACTTTCGCTTGAGCTGTTTATTTTTAATTTTTTGTCTCCAAATCTTTTTTGAGCTCTTTCGGCAGTTTTGCTTTGTGAAAATAGAAATCACGAGATGTTTTTGGATAGCTTGCTGGTGCCGGTTGTTTGGTAAAGTCGGCAATAGCTTTGTCAATTTGCACCCAGCCGCGCCAGCTTAAATGAATGGGGTCTTCTAAAAAGTAAGGCGAATCTTGCTTTCTTTCAAGTGAAAGATAATGGAAACCGTTTCGTTCCACCTGCTCTTTTGTTTTTTTATAATAGTCACCGAGCCCCTCTTGGTGCATACCGATAAATCGCAGCCATTCGCCGTTTACAGGAGGATTTACAAATAGGACATCGGCACCTGCTTTTTTGAAGGCGTCCATGACGAGTTGTAAATCATCATATTCGGGCGAGTTGGCGTAGCTTAAATTCTTACGACTATCTTTAAGTTTAGCCATATTCGGCGCAATTTTTTTATCAAAATATTTTTGCTTCACACGAAATGGGTTGTCGCCAGTGCTTTTTTCACCAAGCGAAGCGGCCATGTGATCGAGCTCATCGAAATTTAGAACAGAGGGGAGCTTTTGAACGCCGTCCTGAATTTGCTTCTCTTTTGAGCCAGTGACAAATTTCGCTTCAAGTTCATCTTTTCGGATTAAAATACGGTACTGAATGTGAGCAGCGGCACGCGTCAGGACGGAGTCGTGCGGTTTGTTAGGCCCAGGGGTTGCAATGTTTTCAAGTAGTTTTGTTAGCGTCGAGTCGTTTTGAACAACTTTGTAGCTTAATAACCGTCTTGCAGCAAACCTGCGCTCTGGTGTAGCTTTTTCTTCCTGAAGCGCAAACGTGTACGCTTGAATCGGCGAAAATGTGGCGCCAAAATGTGCGTCATCTACGCCATTTGGTTGAAACCATTGTGGTGACAAAATAAATACGACTTTTTTACCTTTCAATTGGTCGGACAACATATTAATATCCAAATAATGAAAGAGCGACTGAGTGCCTGGCTGTCCAATTAAAAACGGTGTGTAGCTTGTGCCATATTTTTTAGCTACAACGCTCGGGTGGAAGGGATCCATGCGCGATAGTTCAGATGAGCCAAAAATGGGCATGTAATCTTGGCTCATCGCCGTTTGTTGTAGAATTTCACCGCCAACAACATTTCCATTCATGGACGTAGCCGCGTTTTGAACGGCAGTGTTTGAAACACCACCAAATAGCGTGCTTGGCCCAAAAAGAATAAACAAGAAGACACTACAGGCCATTAAAATAGGGCCAAATGTCATCCATAGTTTTTTTCTCATGATTTAAGAGCCTCTAATTGCTTAATCACAAGTTCTGGTGTTGCCCATTCATCACGGTCAAACTCGGAAACGGGTACAGTTATCTCAAGAGTGCTTTCGATTTCAACAAGTAGTTGCACCGTTGCCATCGAGTCGAGCAAGCCCTCATCAAATAAGCGGATGTTAGTATTTTCTTTTACTTCTTCTGATTCTGTAATTTCTTCTAATATATCTAAAATTTGATTACGAAAACTCATTTTTATTACCACCTTAGAAAGTTATTTTATCAAATATGCCAGAGAAAATAAGGAAACCAAAACAAACGAAATTAAACGTTATAATCATTCCAATAACATATGTGATTTTATTTTTTTGATAAAACTTATATTTTTTATTAATGCGCTCGAAAAGGTCGAAACCGACGATAAGCGCCGCTTGGTATAGGCCATACACGATGTAGTACCAGTGGAGTCCATGCCAAACGCCCATGATAAAAAAATTGACAAAGTATGCCATGTAGGCGATTGTAAATTTACTTTTAAACCATTTCTTTTTTGTCAAAAAGAAGACGAGCCTCATAAAAATGAAGTCGCGGAACCAAAATGAAAGCGTCATATGCCAACGGTTCCAGAAGTCTTTAATGTTACGTGCGAGAAACGGCTTGTTGAAGTTCATAGGTGTCTGTATGCCAAGCAAGTAAGAAACTCCGACGGCGAACAAACTGTAACCAGCGAAATCAAAAAATAAGTACATACTATAAGCATACATGTAACTGAGTAGACTCATATTAAAGTCAACGTGTTGGATTAAAAGCCCTTCAAGTGGGGTCTTCCAATGAACATCGATTAAATAGGCTATGATAAACTTATAAAGGAAACCTAAGAAAATATAAAAAATACCACGGTTTAAAAGTTCGACATATTTTGAGGGCTCAAGTGGTTTTTTCACATCTTTTTGGAATCTCCTAAAACGGTCAATTGGGCCGGAGGAAATGGTTGGAAAGAACAAAAGAAAGTTCACAAATTCGACGGAATCATACTCTTTTATAAGGCCATCGCGAATTTCTATTACCATTGTAGTTGCTTTAAAAGTTAGGTAGGAGATTCCAAGAAAACCAACAAGTGTCACGTGATTTAAAAGAAGCGGCTGCACTTTGACAATGATGAGCGGCAATATGGACAGCATCACAGCGAGTGTAAAAACACCACCATGGTTTTTATTTTGAATACATCGATAATTAAAATAAAGGCGAACAACGATGAGTTGCCAAAAAATGAAAATGATAAAGGCAATGCCTTGCACGAGGTTGCTCTGGAACATGAAGAAAATGAATAGCAAAGTAACAAATGCGTTATAAACTGGAAGTCTTTTCCCCATTAAATTTGCAATCACAATTGGTGCGATAAACAGTGCGAGGATTGCAAAATAAAAGATAGAGCCATATGGGGTGGTCATTCGTTCACCTCATTTTCCAAAGATTTTCGATCAATCTTACCATTACTAGTTAAAGCGAATTTAGTCTTATATATCCATTTCCGCGGAATCATATAGCTTGGCATTTTATTTGCGAGCTCCTGTTTGATTGCTTTCGTCAATTTAAACGGCTTATCAAAGTCATGCTCATTTGCGACAACAAACGCAACTAATGAATCCACCTTTCCTGCTACAAGTTTGGGTACGACAACAGCAGACCTAATGTAGCTCACTTCTTTCAAGTTGTTTTCAATGTCTTCAAGCTCAATTCTGTAGCCGTGTAGTTTTACTTGGAAATCTAAACGGCCTTGGAAAAACAATTGATTATCTCTAATCACACCACAATCACCCGTATGATAGACCATGAAATCAGAAGCTTTTTGGAAAACTTCCATAGTTTTTTCGCGGTTGTTTAAATAGCCTTTAGACACACTTGGTCCGGCAAGCACAATTTCGCCTTTTTCACCGTCTGGTAGTAGTTCCTTTGTTTCTGGATCTAAAATAAAAAGGTGCGTATCGGGCTTTACTTGCCCAAGTGGAAGACTTGGATATGCTGCTGTGACTTCATTTGTAATTTCAATTTTGGTGACGGCAACGGTTGCTTCGGTTGGTCCGTAAGTATTATAAATTTTAGCTTCTGGGAAGCGGGCAATTAATTCGCGTGCAGTTTCTTTAGTGAGGACTTCCCCGCAAAAAATAAATTTTGTAAGCGACGGATTGTTTGTGCCATTAAATTGGGGGTCGAGTAAACAAATATCTGCAAAGGAGGGCGTTGAAACAAAGACGTCAAGTCGAAGCTTTGGAATTCGGCTATATAAGTCTTTTAAGTTGGCGCTACAAGTCTTATCAATGGGAACTAGAGTGCTCCCTGAAAGTAAGCTTGGATACAAATCCATAACGGAAAGGTCGAATGAAAAAGGTGCTTGATTCAAAATGCGTAAGCCGCTTGTTAATGAAAAGTCTTGCAGGAGCCAATTTGAGAAGCTCGTTAAATTGTTTTGACTAATTTGGACACCTTTTGGTAGACCAGTACTTCCAGATGTATAGATAATATAATGCGTGTCATCACCTTGAACGGCGCTCGACCTGCACGGTGATTTACCGGTATTTAGGCGGATAAGTTCAGCGATTTCGCTGGCAGTTAGAACGGGTGTATCCGCTTCAATCGGAAGTTCTTCTATAGTAAGCACACAAGCTGGTTTTGATGCAGACACAATTTGAGTAATGCGCGCTTTCGGCATTGAAGTATCAACAGGAACATACGCATGCCCACTTTTTAAGCAAGCCATAAAAGCGACTATCATAAGCGAGGACATGTGTCCGTAAACCACAATGGGTGCCTCTTTTTGAAAAGCTTGTTTTTCTAAAAAGAAAGCTAGGGCATCAGATTGATTTTTTAGTTCTGCGTAAGAAAGTGTGGTACCATTATATTCGTAACAAACGTTTAGTGGAGTAAGTGTAGCCCATTCATCAATGCGTTCGGTAAGGGTTTTGGTCATCGTTTGTAAGTCCATACGTCATCATCCTTTCTTTTTAAAATTCGTTATAAATAAAATTGGTGCCATTTGGGTTTTTAAAGCCGTAAAACCATAGAAGTCCAAGTAAAATAGTTAAATAGAATACGGTTTTAAGTATAAAGATTGTGGCTGGCTTATGAAAAAACAACTTTACTTTTTGCATCTATTCACCCCGTTTATTTCTGTTTTGTTACAAATGTTAAATTTAAATGTGTAACTATCATATAATGTAACGCATCTGTATTGAAAAGTCTAATTACATTTTTGTAAGATTGGAGCGCTTACATTCGGTTAAAAAGGCTAGTTTTTAAAGATTTTTAGTAAGAATAGGCTATAAAATGCATTTTTAGGCGAGAAAATTCTTTTAAAATTGTAAGGTTACTAAAAAGGAGTGGTTAAAGGTGGAGTCAAAACGCATTGCGGGAGAAAAGGCTTGTGAAGTAATTCAAGATGGTATGATTGTAGGTCTTGGAACGGGGAGCACAGTTTTTTATACGATAGAAAAACTAGGGAAGCTTGTGCAAGCTGGCTTGCAGATAAAAGGTGTTGCAACATCAATTGAAACGGAGGAACTGGCTAGAAAGTGGCACATTCCTTTACTTTCCTTTAACGAAGTAACAGAAATAGATGTCACAATTGACGGTGCGGACGAGGTTACGCGAGATTTAGAAGGAATTAAGGGTGGGGGCGGCGCGCTCCTTCGCGAAAAATTGGTTGCGCTTATTTCAAAACGGAATATTTGGGTTGTGGATGAATCCAAAGTGGTAGAAGTGCTTGGAAAATTTTGTTTGCCGGTTGAAGTATTGCCTTTTAGCTATAAATATGTGGAGCGAGAACTGAAAAAGCGAGAGATTGAGACAAAAGTTCGCTACGCTAAAAATGGGGAGATTTTTTTAACGAATAATGGAAATATGATTTTAGATTTAGAAGTTTTTCCGCTTTTAGACGCTAAAAAACTGGCTAATGAATTAGACAGTTTATCGGGTATTGTGGAACATGGTCTTTTTTTAAGTGTAGCAAATGAACTGATTATTGGTAAAAATGACGGGACGGTTAGTATGTTAAGCTAGTTTGTTGATTTAGGGAAATACCGGAACATGAGGTAGAGCATTAGTTGTAAAATAAAGAAGTAGAGAATGAACTCGAATTGAAAACTCGAAACATCTAAAATGCTGCGTACTACGGTACCGGGATCTGTTAAAAGATGGACCGTGTGTAAACGATCAAAACGACCTAAATAAATCCCATAACTTGATAAAAGTAAAATGATGGGGACAAGAATGCTTTCACGCCAATTTGTACGCTCTTTTAAGGCATCTAAAATAAAACGTAGAGATAGGTTGCCAGCGAAAAGACCAAAAAATATTGCACCTGTCATCACCGTGAAACTTTGCCATAATAGGCTGTCTTTTTGAAGAATGCCATTAAAGTCATAAATGTTAAATTGCTTTAAATGAAAAAAATCTGTAACTAAATAAAAAGTGTTAGGGAAGAATACGAGCCAAGCGGCAGCCAAAATCCAAAAAATAAAGGCGGGTCGCTTTTTTTTATGGAGAAAAGTAGCAATTTCAAAAGGAATATATGCTAATGTGATATTTAAAATTAAAAAATGGTAGTAATCTAGTATAAAGAAAAGGAGTAGCATCGTACTTATGTAAAAAATGCGGCAACCCCAAATTAGTTTATTCATCAAACCACTCCTTTCAACAAGGTTTATTATACATGAAATTGTTCGTTCTTTAACAAAAATTTATAAAAAGACAATAAAAAACGAACTTCAATAAAAAAGTTCGTTTTAGATGGTTTTTTTCATTTCCTTATGTTCAATGCCTGCATCCATAAAAATATCGGAGCAAACTGTGTAACCAAGTTTTTCATAAAATGGGATTGCGGTAACTTGACCGCCAAGCTTCAATTGGGTAGCACCTAGTTGTTTAGCTTCTAGTTCAATGGCTTCCATAATCCTTCGCCCGGACCCTTTACCACGCGCTTTTTTCTGAGCGCAAATTCGTTCCACTTTTCCGTATTCAGGAAGGATACGCAAACGACCAGTGGCAAGGGGTGTTCCGTCCTCATCATAATCGACAAACATGATGGTGGAAGGATTGCTATCAAACTCATCCCACTCTAGTTCAGGATCAACTTGTTGTTCGGTAACAAAAACGTCGAAGCGGATTTTTAAGGCCTCTTTTCGCATTTGCTCATTGATTACTTTTTTTACTGTCAAAATTCTTTCTCCCTTCGTTAAACGCCCATGCTCTCTAAATCAAATGTATGAGTTGGGAGCATAAAAGTTAAGCTAGTTTTAATAAACGGTTGCCAGTATTTCCAGCGGTGTCCACCGTTAAATAGATGAAATTCAGCTTCAAAACCTTTCTTTTCAATAAGAAAATGAAGTTTTTTGTTGGGTTCTAAAAAATTGGCGACTTGATCGTCGGTCGTTTCCACTTCAGTTTCTCCGTCCCCGATGATGTGGAAAATTTTAAGAGCAGCGGGGTTTGCGCTCTGAACGAGTTCCAAAAGGTCATCGTTTACAAAAGGGGAATGTAAAATGACATTTCCAAATGTGAAAGGGTATTTAAGTGCAGCTTTTAAAGAGACGCTTGCGCCGAGTGAATCCCCCATTAAAAAGCGGCTATTTGCCATTTGGAAGGAAGGGAACTGGTTTTCCAAATACGGGATGAGTTCATGGGCTAAAAAGCGCATGTATGCTTCATTTTGTTCCCCATCTGGATGATATTTTCTACGTCTATCTTCTACTGTTTTATACGGCAAGCAAACAAAAATAGCTTTTTGAATTTTGTTTTGGTTGGTTAGTTCGTCAACAAATTTAGGCAACTTACCAAAACTTAAATAATCTTTCCCATCTTGGACGACAAAAAGTGGGTATTTATAAAGAGGCGAGTAATCCGGTGGTAAGTAAATAATCATGTCCATTTCCTCATTCAAATGTTTGCTAAACAATTTTTCTTCGCGCATTTTACCTTCAGCCATCGTCAATCTCTCCTCTCACCAATTTTTTGTTTTTTGTAGAATGTCTTCATTTTATCATGCTTTATTGAAAAAGGGTGTATAATTTGCTTATTTTTAAAGAAAAAGTTTGAAAATACTTTCTATTTAGTTTATTTAGTTAGAGAAAAATACTGTAAGGCTTGAAAAGTTGTGCTATACTAGGGGAATAAGTTGAGCATACAGGAAAGTAGGGAAAAAAATGACGAAAAATATTGATTGGGCTAATTTAGGTTTTAGTTACATTAAAACAGATAAACGCTATATTTCTTACTGGAAAGATGGCGAATGGGATGCAGGTACATTAACAGAAGATAATGTGCTTCATATTAGCGAAGGTTCCACCGCACTTCACTACGGGCAGCAGTGTTTTGAAGGTCTTAAAGCTTACCGAGCGAAAGATGGTTCGATTAATCTGTTTAGGCCTGATCAAAATGCGCAAAGAATGCAAAGAAGTTGTGAACGTCTTTTAATGCCAACAATTCCGACTGAAAAATTTATTGAAGCATGCCGTGCGGTTGTAAAAGCGAATGAAGAGTATTTACCGCCATACGGAACAGGTGGAACATTGTATTTACGTCCATTTGTAATTGGTGTTGGAGATAACGTTGGCGTTCACGCTGCACCGGAATATATCTTTTCGATTTTTTGTACTCCAGTAGGCGCATATTTTAAAGGCGGTTTGCAACCAGCGAACTTTATTGCATCAGATTATGACCGCGCTGCGCCAAAAGGAACTGGAGCTGCAAAAGTTGGTGGAAACTATGCTTCAAGTCTTTTACCTGGACAAAATGCGAAAGAACGAAACTTTGCAGATGCCATTTATTTAGACCCTGCGACACATAAGAAAATTGAAGAGGTTGGTGCTGCAAACTTCTTTGCGATCACAAAAGATAATCGTTTTGTCACACCGTTTTCTCCTTCTATTTTACCTAGTATTACAAAATATTCCCTCCTTTATTTAGCGGAACATCGTTTAGGGCTAGAAGTAGAGGAAGGTGACGTTTATATTGACCAATTGGACGACTATAAAGAAGCCGGCGCTTGTGGTACGGCAGCAGTTATTACACCAATTGGTGGGATTCAAAACGGGGATGATTTCCATGTTTTCTACAGTGAAACGGAAGTTGGACCGATAACAAAACAATTGTACGATGAACTTTGTGGGATTCAATTTGGTGAGAAGGAAGCCCCGGAAGATTGGATTGTGAAAGTAAAATAAGAGTTATCCCCCAGTCAACTTGATGGGGGTTTTTTGTGCTTACTAGTTGCAGGCGACTCCAAAATACGTTACAGTAACTAATGAACGTTAGGTAAAATGGGGTGTTTTTATGAAGGAAACTGATGTTTATGTGGAAAGTGAATTTGCGCCTTTGAAACGGGTTGTTCTTGCTGAATCGGAATTTCGCTTTCCTGAAAAAGGTTTTGACGATGTGAGTGAACGCTTTTTAACTGATGCGACTATAGCATCCTATAGCGGTTCTGCTGGAATGGAGTTCAAAGATTTTCGTCCAGATTTACAAGTAGCTTGGGAACGCGAAAAGCTTGAATTTAAACGTGTTTTGGAAAAGTATGGTGTAGAAGTTTTACGTCCGCGGCTATTAACGAATGAGGAAAAAGAAGCGAATGAATGTGCGGGATTTGCTAATTTTTTCTGTCGTGATCCATTTTTTGTAATTGGTGAAATGATGATTGAAGCGAATATGAAATTGGCACACCGTGTAAATGAAGTTTTCCCGTTACAGGATTTATTACAGAAAGAAGCTTACCAAAATCAGGTGTGCTACGTTGGCATGCCAAATGCCAAGCGGCTCGGTACTTTTGATGAGATGGAGGGACCATTTTTAGAGGGTGGGGATGTGCTTGTTCTTGGTAAAGATGTTTTTGTAGGCAATTCAGGTCTTGCTTCAAATCGAGCTGGAATCGATTGGCTTAGAAATTTACTCACGCCACTTAATTATCAAGTAACTGAAATCCCGCTCCACCCACATATTTTACACCTTGATTGCGCGTTAAGCTTTGTTCGTTCTGACTTACTTATCATTTGTAAAGAGGCATTTTTAAAAGAACTTCCTGAAAAACTTGCATCTTTTGAAAAAATAGAGGTTTCGTTTAGTGCTGCAGAAAAGCTCATTACAAATGGGTTGCCAATTAATGAGTCAACGTATGTTATTGATTCCTCTTTTAAACATCTCGGAAAACAGTTGGAAGCGAAGAAAATTCATGTAGAGTATGTAGACTACAAAATTTCAAGAAGCTTTGGAGGCTCGTTTAGATGCACCACACAACCACTTTTAAGAAAAAATAGTTAGATTTAATGCCCCTTTTACCTTTAAGTGAAAAGGGGTTTTTAATATTTTATCTTTTAGGTGTATTGAAGTTTAATTTTATTAAATAACTGAGTTTTTTTTGGGGGAATGACGTTTGAATGTCACAAAATTTACATAAAACAATCTTCAAAATAGGTTTTAATATCTATTTTTATTTTTAAAAAATGCTAGTATTTAAAGTCTAACAATATAATAAGGGGGGACATAGCAGAATTTTCTTGAACTAGCTTACTAATGTAATTTAAAGGAAAACTCTTGGCGGAATTATTTAAGGAGAGTACATAAAGTGAATAGAAAAAAACTAAAGTTTAAGAAAATGACGATTAGTATTGTAATAGTTATGCTAGTTATGTCTACAATTACAACAATTTTTCCTTTTGGTTTTGGTATGGAAGCAAGTGCTACTAACGTTTCCAAGACGGGTGTGCAATCAACTAATTTAAAACGAACTTCTGAAAATTTGATTGATGCAAGTTTTAGCAGTAGAAATAGCTGGAGTCCGATAACGTGGACGAATGCCAATGGACCAGGTGATACCATTCGTAGATCATGGGGTTCTAATATGGGAGGCTATGATTATTTTAATGGTAGTCTCACACAATCTGTTCAATTTTCTGGAAATGGATCGGCAACACTTCGATCTACAGTTGTTAATCATGCGGTTGGAATTGGTCAAAGTTTCACTACTGTTCCTGGCCATCGTTATCGAATCTCCTATAATGCTAGTTACGTGGGCGGAGGGAATCGCTTTGATTTGGTAGTAAATAACGGATCCACGATTTATCATCATTTAGCAAACCCGGCACCAATTTGGGGGCATACATCAACTGCATTTGGTTGGGGAACTGCTAACGGAGCACGGACAGGTGAATTTACGGCTACGTCTAATTCGGCGAGTGTTACTTTAGAAGTGAATGCGAGTACGATTCGTGTCAGCGGTCTTAGCATTGTAGATTTAGACGTGATGGAAGATACGACAATTAATACTTTATCTACTGATTCTAATAGAGCAGAGGGTCGTGCAGAGCCAAATGCAAGTTTAACGATTAAAGCAGGAGCAACTACAATTGCAACGGGACAGGTTGGTGCAGATGGTCATTATAATGTGGCCATTCCTAAACAAAAAGCGGGAGTAGTAGTCACTGCAACAGCGACTTTAGATGGGCAAACTCGAAGTGCCTCTACAACAGTCACGCAAGGAAGTATTGCGCAAACAACTATCGGCTCTTTATCGACAGATTCTGAAGTTGTCGAAGGTCGTGCAGAGCCAAATGCAAGTATTACCATTAAAGATCAAAGTAATCGGCAACTTGCAAATGGTCAAGTAGGCTCTAACGGAACATATCGACTGACAATCCCGAAACAAGTGGCGGGCACTGTTGTAACGGCAACGGCAACGAAGAATGGGAAAAATTCAAGTGCTTCAACAACCGTCATACAAGGGGATATCGCGCAAACAACCATTCATTCAGTAACAACAGATTCGGTTTTTGTTGAAGGAAACGCAGAACCTAGTGCAGACATTGTCATTAAAGATCAATATGATAACCAGCTTGTGAGTGGAAAAGTAGCGAGTAACGGAACGTATCGTTTACCAATTTCGAAACAAACAGTGGGAACAGTTATAATTGCAACTGCAACAAAAGGAAATAAAACTTCTACTGCCTCTACAACGGTCGTAAAAGGTAATCTTGTCCAGACAACGATTGAAACACTTACAACCAACTCGACCATTGCACAAGGATCAGCTGAACCAAATGCGAACATTGTGATTCAAGTTGGCTCAGTGGAAATTGCTTCTGGCCGAGTGGGGTCGGACGGGAGATACGCTTTGCCTATTCCAAAGCAAGCAGTTGGAACCATTGTATATGCCACTGCAACAGCAAATGGCAAGACATCTAGTGCGAATACGACTGTTAGACAAGGAGAGATTATTCAAACCACAATTGGACCACTTACGACAGATTCTGTGATTGTTGAAGGAATGGCGGAGCCAAATGCAAATATTATCATTGAAAATCAAGTAGGAACTCAGCTTGCAAGTGGTCGAGTAGGGTCTGATGGAAGCTATCATTTTGGAATTTCTAAGCAAGTTGAAGGGACTATTGTTACAGCAACAGCAACGGCAAATGGCAAAACGTCTAGTGCATCTACTACTGTAGTAAAAGGTGACATCGCTCAAACGACAATTGATCCTCTTACAACAACGTCGTTAACTGTCACAGGGACGGCAGAACCAAATGCGAACATTGTCATCAAAGATCAAAATGACAATATACTGGCAAGTGGTCGAGTGGGTTCGGAAGGCTTATATCACTTTGCTATTCAACAACAAATTTTAGGAACTGTTGTAACTGCTACAGCTTCTGCAAACGGCAAAACATCAAGTGCAACAACAATAGTGACAAATGGTGATATTACTCAAACCACAATCGCATCCATAACAACAAGTTCTACTAAAGCCACTGGAACAGCAGAGCCAAATGCAGCCATTGTAATAAAAAATCAAAATAATAATGAATTAGCAAGTGGCCGAGTAGGTTCAGATGGGAACTATTCCTTAATAATTCCTAGGCAAGCGGCTGGAACCATTGTGACGGCAACTGCAACGGCAAATGGTAAAACATCTAGTGCGTCCACAATAGTAGTAAATGATGCGATTGCACAAACAACAATTAATAATTTAACAACAAACTCTACTCAAGCGGTTGGAACAGCAGAGCCTAATGCAATAATTACAATTTATGCAGGAAGTACTATTCTTGCAACTGGTAGGGTAGGCTCAGACGGGAATTATTCAGTGACTATCCCAAAACAGGCGGTAGGAACAACTATAACGGCAACTGCAGAAGCAAAAAATCAATCATCTAGTGCATCTACACAGGTAACGCAAGGCACTCAAGGTGCGATTCTTATAAAGGAACCTTATTATGTTGGCTATGATAGTAACATTCAAGCGGAAGCAACAGGTGATGTAACTAAAGTTTACCTAGAGTTAGATGGTGTAAGACAAGCAACAGTAATGGTAAGTGGAAGTTTCAACTACTATGCAAGAGACATCATTACAAGTACGACGCAAACAGCGTACCTAGTTGGGTTGGATGCTTCTAATAATGAACTTTCTCGCGTTTTAGTTCCTTTAAGGGATGGACAGTTAAAAATAGGAACGATAACACCGTCTAAATATATAGTTGGTAGTGATAGCTATGTGACAGGAACTTATACGGGGGCGGTTACACAAGTAGCGCTATCTGTGAATGGAACAATTCTAAAACGTGTTGCGGTTTTAAATGGTGAAGAGTTTCGATATTATGCAAAGAATAACATTGTGAGTGTGACAGACGACGTTTATGTAATTGGTTATAACGCTGCAAATGACGAGATTGCACAATCAAAAGTGCCGTTGCAAGAAATGCAAATTGCTCAAACAACCATTCGTCCACTAACAACGGATTCGGTAGTGGTAACAGGGACGGCAGAACCAAATGCGAATATTGTAGTTAAAAACCAAAATAATGTGGAACTCGTAAGTGGTCAAGTAGGTTCAGATGGAAATTATCATTTAACTATTCCAAAACAACCAGTTGGGACTGTAGTTACAGCAACTGCAACAGCAAATGGAAAAACATCTAGTGCAAGTACAACTGTTATGCAAGGAAATATTGCGGATACGACAATTGGTGCTTTGACAACAGATTCTACAGCTGCAGAAGGAACAGCTGAGCCAAATGCAACAATCGTTTTGAAAGATCAAAATGATACGGAGATTACAAGTGGGCGAGTAGGTTCAGATGGCAGATATTATTTATTAATCCCTAAACAAGCCGCGGGAACTATTGTGACAGCTACTGCTACGGCATACGGAAAAACGTCTAGTGCGAGCACAACTGTAACACAAGCAGAAATTGCTCAAACGACAATTCAAGCACTTACAACGGATTCTGTTAAAGTTGAAGGAACAGCTGAACCGAACGCGACCATTGTATTTAAAGACCAAAATAATAATCAAATCGCCAGTGGTTTAGTCGAGGCGAACGGGACATATAGTATTGCGATTCCAAAACAGTCATTTGGAACTGTTGTAACAGCGACAGCGACTAAAAATGATAAGGTTTCAAGCGCAAGTACAACCGTTACGCAAGGAAATATTGCTCAGACGACAATTCAAGCACTTACAACGGATTCTGTTAAAGTTGAAGGAACAGCTGAACCAAATGCAACTATTGTGTTTAGGGACCAAAATCATAATCAAATCGCCAGTGGTTTAGTCGAGGCAAATGGGACTTATAGTATTACGATTCCAAGGCAAACTGCTGGGACAGTTGTGACGGCGACAGCGACGAAAAACGGGGAAACATCAAGTGCGAGTACAACGGTTATACAAAATTCTCAAGGTACGATTACTGTTACAGAAGCATTTTATGTGGGTTATGATAGTAGAGTGCAGGCCGAAGTAACAGGTGATATTACAAAAGTATATTTAGAGGTAGACGGTGTTAGAGGGCAAACTGTACCTGTAAGTGGCAGCTTTGGCTATTATGCAAGAAATGTTATTACAAGTACTGAACAAACAGTTTATCTTGTGGGGCTTGATTCAAAAGGGGCAGAGCTTGACCGTGTTAAAGTGACTTTGAAGGATGGTCAGCTTAAAATCGGGACAGTTTCCCCGGATGACTTTGTTGTGGGGATAGACGGTTATGTTAGAGGAAGTTATACTGGCTCTGTGACAAAAGTGGGGCTCTCTGTGAACGGGACGGAACTATATAGCATTCCCGTTAATCCAGATGGCACATTCCAATATTATGCGCGTCCAAATATTCTTGATGCGACAGATCAAGTTTATGTTATTGGTTACAATGTAGAAAAAAGTGAAATCACGCGCGAGAAAGTAACTTTATACGGAGCAGATAGTCTAGTAGGTTCTATTACACCTACACCAAACTATTTTGTAACAACTTCGGACAGATATATACAAGGAACTTATAGTGGAAATGTGAAATATGTATCTCTTGTAGTGGATGGAAGAGAATATGGTAAAGTTCCAGTAAATAATGCAACAGAATGGAGTTATTATTCAAAAGGTAAAATTACACCTGGCAATTCAGTAAGTATTAGGGCATATAATGTGGCCGGGGTGAAAGTTGATGAAAAACCGATTACGGTTTATGAATTCTCACCTGATGAACAAAATACGATTACAGCGAATAACTTTTTATTAAATGAAGATAGGTATGTGACAGGAAGCTATACAGGTGGTATTAAGTATGTGGGAGTTAAAGTAAATGGTGTTGTGTTAGATAAGGTCCCAGTTTCAGGTGGAAGCTTTAATTACTATGTGGGTTCTCGTATTAAGTCGAGAGAAGATGAAGTAGTTGTTATTGGCTATAATGGCGGAGGTGTCCAAGTAGCCGAAGCGATAGTCCAAATCGATGAAAATATTATCGAAAGTACGATAACTGCAAATAACTATAGTATGACGGATAGCTCTATCGTAGGTACTTATTCTGGGGATGTGAAATATATTTATGCGACCATAAATGGTGGGGCGCCACTTTCCAAAATTCCTGTAGATGGAACAGGCACGTATACGTATTATATTAAACGCTACGTGACAAGTGCAGCAGATGAAATTGTTATGACGGCTCTTAATGCGAGAAATGAAGTGGTTGCTACTACACCAGTGGTCATTAATCAACCGTAAATAAGCAAGACTAGTGGAAGTGAAGAATTCTTTAAAAGATTCTTCACTTCTTTTATAATGTCAACGTTCTATAATCACCGCGCAGGAGAAGTTATTTGAATGCACAAAAGCTCTTAGCTGATAATGGTAAAAAATAGGGATACGCTTCTTACTATTTTATGTTAACTTACAATAATGTAATGATTTTCGCGACTAATTCCCTATTTAAATTAACACTTTTAAGCGTTAAAGTATAATATGTAAAAAATACGTGAGGAGTTGAGCAAATTGCTTATTAGTCCACTGCTTTTTGCAGAAATATTCGGTATATGGATATTTATTTTAGCAGCTTTGATTGTAATCATTATTTTAGTCGTTATGCACGCAACAAGTAAAAACTTAAAAGAACGCTCGAAAAAGTTTGAGGAGGCAGATGAGCGGGAAGCCATTAAAAAGATATTGGCGAAATAAACTTGGAAAGTAGGAATGGTGTTGGAAAGATTAATATTTCAATCAAAAAGAAATTATTTTATTGTGTTGTTTGCGGTCGCAATTGGCTTTCTTCAACTTGTTAGTTTGCATACACTGCCTCTTTTAATGAAACAAATCATTTTTACAGGATTGCCAATTATAGTGTGGCTTTGGCTAGAAAAAGCTAGCTTTCAAGCACTTTTTTCAAAACTAACGCCTAAAGGGACAATCAAAATGATACTTTTAACGTTACTTGCGAATGTATTAGTATTTGTTGTTTCGGTTATTTATATATCTCTTGTAGGGGAAACGAATATTAGTGCGAATCCGGTTGTGGAGACTAGTCTTCGTCTTTTAAACTGGGTGGGCATTTTCATTCAACTTTTTGGTGAGGAAGTCTTAAGTATAGCGATTATGGTAGCGATTTTTTCGCTTTGTAGAAATAAGCTTTCTCAAAAAACAAGTACTTGGGTTGCGGTTTTCGTGTGTGGCGTTATTTTTGCGTTGTTGCATTTAAGTACTTATTTCTGGCATGTTGGGCAAGTGTTGTCAACGTTAGTTATTCCGAGGGTTATTTTGAGTTATATTTTTTTGAAAGCGGAGAAGAAACCATCGATTATTTCAAGCTGGATAGCCCACTGTATGTATGATACCGTTAGTATTGTTGTTGTTATGATGATATAAAAAATCTCCGCGCATTTTTAGTGCGCGGAAATTTTTTATAAGCAATTTGAAATGAAATACTGCATGAAGCGGGTATCATTTGTTAGCTCGGGATGAAATGCGGTGACTAAAACATTTTTTTCGTGTGCGGCGACAATTTTATCATCAGTGCGCGCCAAAACTTTGACGCCTTTGCCCACTTTTTCGATGTAAGGGGCGCGAATGAAAATGGCGCGAAATGGTGTTTCGCCAAGGTCAGCAATTTTTAAGTCGGCTTCGAAGCTCATTTTTTGTCGGCCAAAACCGTTACGAACAGCTGTATAATCTGCCAATTTGTAGCCTGTGTCGCCACTTGAAATCGCACTTGCAGCAAGGACAAGTCCAGCACATGTACCGAAAATACCACGCCCGCTCCTTGCAAAATCAGAAAGAGGCTCGCTAAAATGATACTTTTCAATGAGACGTCGCATCGTGGTACTTTCTCCCCCGGGTAAAATCAAACCGTCAAGTGAGGCTAGTTCCTCTTTGTGCTTAATCGGTACCGCTTTATGTCCGGTTTTTTCAATCATAGTTAAATGCTCTGAAACGGCACCTTGTAGCGCTAAAACTCCAATTGTCTTCATATTTAAAAGCTCCGGTCTTGCATGCGATCTGCTGGCTCAAGTTTGGAAATTTCAATGCCTTTCATAGCCGTTCCGAGTTCTTTTGAAAGTTTGCCAATTAATTCGTAGTCTGTGTAGTAGGTTGTTGCTTGAACAATGGCATTTGCGAATTTAGCAGGGTTATCTGATTTGAAAATTCCGGAGCCAACAAAAACGCCATCAGCGCCGAGCGTCATCATGAGTGCCGCATCAGCAGGTGTTGCCACGCCACCAGCCGCAAAATTGACGACGGGTAATTTTCCGAGGGTTTTAATTTCTTTTAAAAGGTCATATGGTGCGCCTAAATTTTTCGCCGCTGTCATGAGTTCAGCTTGGTCCATGCCTTTAATTTGGCTAATTTGACTGTTCACTTTACGCATGTGCCGAACAGCTTCAACGATGTTTCCGGTTCCAGGCTCGCCTTTTGTTCGGAGCATCGCTGCACCTTCACCAATTCTTCTAAGAGCTTCACCTAAATCGCGACAACCGCAAACAAATGGCACGGTAAACTCGCTTTTTAACAAATGATATTCTTCATCAGCAGGGGTGAGCACTTCGCTTTCATCGATATAATCGACGCCCATCGCTTCTAAAATGCGTGCTTCGGTGATATGACCGATGCGGGCTTTAGCCATGACAGGAATGGAAACAGCATTCATAACTTCCTCGACAATACGCGGATCGGCCATCCGTGCCACGCCACCAGCTGCGCGAATATCAGATGGGACACGTTCAAGGGCCATAACAGCTACTGCTCCAGCTTCTTCCGCAATTTTAGCTTGTTCTGCGTTTACAACGTCCATGATGACGCCACCTTTTTGCATTTGTGCCATACCACGCTTAACTACTTCAGTTCCAACAACTTTGTCCATAAAAACGCCTCCTTGTACTCGTATGCCTCTTATGTTAAGCTAATTTGTATAAAATAAAAACAGCCAATTGGTTGTTTTTTTACCCAGCCAATTCTAAAAGGAGTGATTGGATGTGGCAACTAAATAAAGAAGCGACAAAACCGTTTTATTTACAGCTCGCACAATTAGTTGAAGCAAAAATTTCTTCTGGGGAGCTTCTACCAGGTGAGAAACTTCCCCCTGAACGAAAGCTTGCGTCTGAATTAGGCGTCAATCGGTCAACAGTTGCGCGTGCGTTCGATGAATTAAAGGCAAGTGGTGTGCTCGTCTCTGTTCAAGGAAGCGGAACGCATGTCAATGAGGAAAAATGGGGTGTCGCGGCTTTCCAAACAAATTGGCGTCACTATGTTCAAAAAGGCGCGTTTCATCATGAAATTCCCTATATTCGGAAAATGGCGGAGGTTGCGACCGAAGAAGACGTAATTGATTTAGCTACAGGGGAGTTGCCGCTCGATCTTGCACCGCGTCAATCAATGCCAGAAATGTCTTGGCAAACTTTTTTGCGTGAGGAGGATCAAAATGATGCTTTAGGTTATTTACCGCTTCGAAAGACCATTCAAATAGAATTGCAGCGAGAACAAATGCTCAGTGCAAAACGGGAGCAAATTTTGATCACATCTGGCGCACAACAGGCTTTATTTTTAATTACACAATGCCTGTTATCACCGTTTGATGCGATTGCGATTGAAGCCCCGTCCTATTTTTATTCGTTATCGCTATTCCAGTCGGCGGGTTTGCGTATTTTTGCTTTACCGATGGACGGGGAGGGTGTTAAGACGGAGGAGTTAGAACGATTGTATCAAAAGCACCGAATTAAAATGGTGTTTGTGAATCCGACTTTTCAAAATCCAACGGGACGGGTGATGTCAGAAAAACGGCGACGTGAATTTGTGAAAATCTGTGCGGAACTTCGCATTCCAATCGTTGAAGATGACCCGTTTGGTGCGCTCACATATGGAAGTGATATGGCTATTACGCCGCTTAAAAAATTGGATGATGAAAATGTTCTCTACATTGGCTCCCTTTCAAAAGTACTCGGCTCTACAACTCGTATCGGCTTTCTCGTTGGTCCTGCGGCTGTTGTTCAACGTTTAGCATCGGCAAGACAAGAAATGGATTTTGGCCTAAGTATTTTCCCGCAAGTTCTAGCCAATCAAGTTTTAGCAGAGCCAAGCTACCTCTTGCACATTCAAAACTTACATGAGATTTTGCTGGAACGTGCAAACATCTTAACCGCTGCTTTAAACAAATATGCGCCTGAAATTCACTTTGAAAACCCAGTGGGAGGCTTTCATTTATGGGCGACATTGCCGACTGAGTCTGTGCAAAAAGCTGATTTTGACGCGCTTCTGAAGGAAAAATTACTCGTGATGCCTGGTTATTTATTTGGCGTTAAAGAAAATAAAGTGCGACTTAGTTTTGCGCAAATTACGAAGGAGTCTGCTGAAAAAGCAGCAAAAATTTTGCGCGCTTCTTATGAGAAATGATTTTGTTGCACGGGAAACAAAATCGAGCTATACTAAAACTAATGAACGGAGGGCGACGATGGATAAGCAAGAAGAGATTTTATTAGAATTCCGGGATGTGTTCAATAAAATGGCCTGGTTAAATAAAGAAAAAATGGAGGAAGAGCTTGATGGCTATAAGCCTTCTGAGGTGCATTGCATCGAATTTATTGGTCAAAATGTGGATCCTAATGTAACAAAAATGGCAGAGGCACTTTACATGACACGTGGTGCTGTTAGTAAGCTTACAAAAAAGTTGCTAAAAAAAGGTTATATTGACTGCTATCAAAATGATGCGAATAAAAAAGAAGTTTATTTTTTATTAACTCCTGAAGGGGAAAAAATTTATAATATTCACGACCGTTTGCATAAGTCTTTTCAAAAGCGAGATAAAGTTGTTTTTGACCAAGTGACAGAAGCGCAATATGATGCGATGCTCCAGTTTATTAAGACTTATCGCGCTCATTTGGATAATGAAATAGAAAAAGAAGGTCAAAAACGGCGTTAGAGAAATTCTTTTAGTAGGATTTCTTTTTTGTTGACAAGGAAACAAAAAAGGTATAATGTTTTGTTGACTGGGAAACAAAATAAAAAAGGAGACCAAGAATGAAAGAACGAATACCTAAAGAAACCTTAACTGCCGCATGGGCAATCGCTTTAGCTGCCATTGCACCAATGTTAGATTCAACGATGATTAATATTGCGGTAGATCAATTAAATCAGGAGTTTCATACGACCATTGATGTTGTCCAGTGGGCCATTACTGGATATATATTAGCGCTTGCAATTGCTGTGCCGATTTCAGGATGGCTTATGAATCAATTGAATGGCAAGAAAGTATTTATTGGGGCTGTTATCGCGTTTGGCATAACTTCTATTTTAGCAGGCATTAGTTGGAGCATCACAAGCTTCATCTTCTTCCGTTTGCTACAAGGCGCTGCTGCGGGGATTATCACACCTCTTATGACCACACTGTTAGTTAAAACGGCGGGGCCACAGAATTTAGGAAGGATTATGGCGATTGTTAGCACACCGCTCATTCTAGGACCAATTTTAGGTCCGGTCATTGGTGGTGTAATTATTCAATTTGCAAGCTGGCATTGGTTGTTCTTTCTAAATGTCTTTGTGGTCTCTATAGCGGTGCCGCTCATGAGTCGTGCATTACCTGATTTTCAGCCATTTAATAAGGCGAGTAAATTAGATGTTTTCGGCATTTTAAGCCTGTCGCTATTTAGCGCCGCCTTTATTTATGGCATTACAAAAGCGGCGAGCTATCAAACATTTCACAACAAGGAAACATTGATTTGGCTTACAATTGGCTGTATTTCAGCTTTGGCGTATGTGATAAACAATCAGCATAAAAAGAACAGAACGGTCGTCCCGCTCATTTTATTCAAATATAAGAGTTTTGCAGCTTCAAACACCGGGTTGTTTCTTGCCAATATTGCGATTATGGGGCCAATGTTTATTTTACCGCTCTTTTTCCAAAATTTGCGTGGTTTTACAGCGATAGAAGCCGCACTCGCGCTTGTCCCGCAAGGTGTTGGGATGCTAATTGCAAGACCCTTTATTGGAAAAATGATTGACCAAGTTGGCGCAAAATCCGTTGTATTTATCAGTTTAGCGTTAGCCATTTTAGGGACGCTCCCTTTCCTTTTTGTGACCGAACATACGAGTATTTTTTGGCTGTCAATCATTCTTTTCATTCGTGGTCTTAGCGTTGGTGGTATCAATTTGCCGCTCATGAGTGATGCCTACACGGGGCTAAAAGACGAGCAAATTCCTGAGGCGAGCATTGGAGTGACGATTACAGAAAATCTTGGTGCAAGTTTTGGAACGGCAATTATTGCGGCAATGGTCGGGGCGTTTATGCAAGGAGCGAATCCGTCCATTTCGGCAAGTCTAAACGGTTATCATGTGGGCTTTTTAGTATCTCTTGTTGCGCTCATTTTTATTGGCGTTCCAAGTTTGTTTTTAACACATAAAAAAAACAGGAATCAACTGTCTGAATCGTGACGTTGCTTCTTGTTTTTATTTTTCCGCTAAGTATTGGATATTTTTTGGTAGGGCATTGATTTTTTTGTAGTTCATAACAAGTTTATTACCAGCGACAACAATTTTATATTGTCCGTTTTTTGGAAGTTTTTTCTCGCTTAAAAAAGAAATGGTTTTGGCGTGCCCTTTACTATCATAAACTTTTTCAGTGTAAGAATATCCTTTGAATTGGTCTTTTTTGACTAGCTTACCTTCAGAATTCATTTGTACAAAATAAGGTGAAGCTGTTTTTTCGTTTGGCAACATATATTCAAAAACGAGTACTGTTACCATTAATAAACCAGATAAAAGTAGAATAAGTGCTTTTTTATTTTTCATTGAACTCGTCCTTTCCTGACGTGATGAATTATTTTAAGTTTACCGTAAAATTGTCAGTGAATCCCTCGGCTAAACTAACAAAATGCCCGATTAACCTTACAATTTTGTCAGTTAAAAATGACTTGCTTTTTCTGTTGAAAATATGGTTTAATAGAATAGCTAATAAACGTTAGGTAAAAAAGAGGTGTTTGGATGAAATCAATGGATGCTCGCATGGAGCAAGATTCAGTTTTAAAAGTTTTTCTAAGATATTTAATCCCGTCTTTAACAGGGATGTTACTTATGTCAGTTAATATTGTGATGGACGGCATTTTTGTCGGGCACAGATTAGGTGGTGTGGCACTTGCCGGAATTAATATTGCCGTGCCAGTTTTTTCTATTTTTACAGCGATCTCACTTTGGATTGGTATTGGTGGTGCCACGCAATATTCGTTCGCTTTAGGGGAGAAGAAAATTAAGAAAGCACAGCAGATTTTTACGCGCTCCATCATTTTAGTGATTAGTATTACAATTTTGCTGGCAATCATTGCTTTCATTTTCCGTATCCCACTTGCCTATTTACTTGGCGCAAATGATGAAACATTGCCGTATGTGATGGACTATATGAACGTATTACTCCTATTTGGATTCGTGTTAACACTTGAAAATATTCTAAGTATATTTGTACGTAATGACGGTGATCCTAATTTAGCGATGGTGGCCCTAATTGCAACAGCTGTCATCAACATCATTTTAAATTACCTCTTCTTATTCGTCTTTAACTTCGGCGTAAGAGGCTCTGCACTTGCAACAATGTCCGCAATTGCTATCGGTGTACTGATTTTATGCACACATTTTTTCAAAAAATCTAGCCATTTAAAACTAGCCAGAAGTCGCGTCACAGGTCAGTCAATAAAACGAACACTTTCAATCGGCCTGCCTAGTTTCCTTTCAGAATTAGGCATGTCTGCGTTTACAATGGGCTATAACATCGCTATTGCTGCTGTTGCGGGTACAGCAGGAGTCGCGGCCTTTTCTGTACTCAACTACACCCATAGCGTGATTTTAATGCTATTTTTAGGTATGGGTTCAGCGATTCAACCGCTTATAAGCTACTACCGCGGAGCCAAAATGGCAGAACGAGAAACGGCAACTATTCGCCTATCAATTTCTGTTGCTTTCGGCACTGGGTTGTTGTTTTTTGCCGCCGGTCTCCTTTTCGCTGACAATATCGTGAATTTGTTTGGAAACTTTGACCAAGAAATCCATGACCTTGCTGTTCTGGGCGTTCGCGTCTTTTTCTCCGGTTATTTATTTATGGGCTTTAATTTTGTCATGATGACCTATTTTCAAACTACTGACAGAATTGGGATGGCAACGTTCATTACTGTTGCTCGCGAGCTCATTTTAATGGTCATTTTTCTCATCATTTTACCGCCACTTTTAGGCGCAACAGGTGTTTTCGTAGCTATTCCAATTTCGGAATTCATTGTGGCAAGCTTGATTTTTATATATGCCTATAGAAAACACATTTTTAAGAAAGTATAAACGTAAGCAGCCTGATTTTATGTTACGTAAACTTTAAGTTTTTCTTCAAGCTGGAGCATCCACATGTGGATGCTTTTTTTTAGTTTGTGAAATTAAATAATTCATAAATCATTTGACAATTTCAAATTACTAAATCTTGTTTTAAAAGCGTAAAATTTCACTATAAGTTGTATGTAATGTGTTGTAGTTTGCATGATGTTTCACAAGGGGAAAAGCAAGAAAAAAATTTTTTTTGGCTCTAAATGCTGGTAATAGAATAGTTGAATGCGTTTTTTGATTAAAACTCCAAGTACTATATCTTGAATTCACAATGAAAAAGTTATACTATATATAGTGTCATAAAAATAAATTGCATCATCGAATGTAACTTTTTTTAGAGCGATATAAAAGCCTTCAAAAAGTTCATTTTTATGTGATAACATAAATTGCATGCAATCGAATAGTATTGGAGTTTTATGTATTATTGTTTAGGAAATGGGGAGTGCAAATGACGACGTATATTATTAAAGATGGTGGAAATCGTAAATTACCGTTTGACAAAGAGCGTTTAAACAGATATTTAGACAAAATTCATACGGAATTTCCGAAACTGGACATCGAAGAGTATAAGCGTAAAATTTTTAATTTTATTGAAAAAAAAGAAGCGTATGCTGCAGATGAATTGGTGGATTATTTAATTCGTGAGGCAGAGGCGCGTACAGATATTCATTTGCCAGAATGGGAACATTTTGCAGCGCGTTTATACTTAAATAAGCTTTATAAAAAAGCTAGTAAAAATCGCTTTTATAATGATGATGATAAATATGGTTCTTACGTCGGGTTACAAGAAAGTTTAGGCGAAAGAGGCATTTATTCTGGAAATATTTTAAAGAATTACTCGAAGGAAGAATTAATTGAAGCAGGTAAAATGATTGACCCAGAGAAGGATAAATTGTTTACATACAACGGTCTTTATTTACTTGCAACACGCTACCTAGCAACAGATCAGGCACGAAACGTTTATGAGCTGCCACAAGAACGCTGGCTAACAATCGCGCTTTATTTAATGCAAGAGGAGCCAAAAGCAAAACGGATGGAGCTTGTGAATGAGGCATACTGGGCGCTTAGTAATTTATACATGACAGTGGCAACACCAACTCTTGCAAATGCTGGAAAAACGGGTGGTCAATTGTCAAGTTGTTTCATTGATACAATTGATGATAGCTTACAAGGTATTTATGATAGCAATACAGATGTTGCACGTGTTTCAAAACACGGCGGTGGTGTTGGTGCCTATATTGGTTATGTGCGTTCAACAGGCGCTGCGATTCGCGGTGTGAAAGGTGCAAGTGGTGGTGTGATTCCGTGGATTAAACAACTAAATAATACAGCTGTGAGTGTTGACCAATTAGGTCAGCGTAAAGGCGCTATCGCAGTTTATTTAGATGTTTTCCATAAAGATATTGAAATGTTTTTAGATTTACGTTTAAACAACGGAGACCAACGTTTACGTGCACATGATGTGTTTACAGCTGTATGTATTCCAGATTTGTTTATGGAAACAGTGGAACGCCGAGGCGACTGGTATTTATTTGACCCGCATGAAGTAAAAGCGAAAAAAGGCTGGTATTTGCAAGACTTTTACGATGAAGAAAAAGGAAGTGGCTCTTTTAGAGAAAAATATGAAGAGCTGGTTGCCGATGAAACGATTAGTAAAAAAATCGTGAAAGCAATTGATATTATGAAACGCATCATGGTAAGCCAACTTGAAACAGGAAATCCATTTATGTTTTACCGTGACGAAGTAAACCGTATGAATCCAAATAAACATGAAGGTATGATTTATTCAAGTAATTTGTGTACGGAAATCATGCAAAACATGAGTCCGACAAGAATGATTCAGGAAATCATTTCTGGGGATCAAATTGTGATTACGAAACAGGCGGGAGACTTTGTTGTATGTAATTTGTCATCAGTGAATCTTGGTCGTGCGGTTACGGCGGGCGATGAAGTGCTGGAACGCTTAATTGCAATTGAAGTTCGCATGCTTGATAATGTTATTGACTTAAATGAACTTCCGGTACCCCAAGCGACGATTACAAATCGTAAGTATCGTTCCATTGGTCTTGGTACATTTGGATGGCATCACTTACTTGCGCAAAAAAATATTGCGTGGGATTCTACAGAAGCCGAAGAATTTGCGGACGAGTTATATGAAAAAATCAACTTTTTAACAATAAAAGCAAGTGCTGAAATTGCCAAAGAAAAAGGGGCGTATAAAATTTTCAAAGGTAGCGACTGGAACACGGGTGAATATTTTGCGCGCCGTAAGTATACAAGTGACGCTTGGCGTGAACTTGCTGAAGATGTGGCTAAAAATGGTATTCGTAATGCCTATCTTGTCGCGGTAGCCCCGAACATGAGTACTGCTCAAATCGCAGGTTCGACAGCTTCTATCGACCCAATTTATAGCGCATTTTATTACGAAGAGAAGAAAGATTATAGAAGACCAGTAATCGCACCTGATTTAAGCTTAAATACTTACCCTTACTATGAAAAAGGGGCGTATAAAGTGGATCAGTTTGCAAGTGTGCGTCAAAACGGGCGTAGACAGCGTCATGTGGATCAATCTTTAAGCTTTAACTTCTATGTGCCAAGTGGTATTAAAGCAAGCAAATTGCTAGAACTACATTTAAATGCTTGGAAAGAAGGATTAAAAACAACTTACTATGTGCGCTCAAATGATATTGATGTTGACGAGTGTGAATGGTGCTCAAGCTGATAAAAATAACCTATGAATCAGACTGGCGTTTGCTTTAATCGCTAGTCTGACTGATTCTATCACATATTTGGGAGGAGCTTTAGGATGAGCGAACAAAACAAAGAATTAACAAGAATTAAAATATTAGAACCGTTAAATCCAAACCGTTCAACGGCAATCATCAATGGGGAAACGAGCGGCATTTTAAACTGGAATGATATTCCGTATCCGTCTTTTTATAGGGCGTATAAAGAGCTTTCAACAAATTACTGGATTCCAGATGAAGTAGATATGAAAGGGGATGCGAAACAGTATCCAGAGTTATCTGATGAAGAACGCTACGCATTTGATGCGATTATTGGCTTGCTCGCGACACTTGATTCACCGCAAACCCGTTTTATTTATAACATTGCTGAATATGTAACGGACCCTGCTGTTCATGCGAATGCTGCTATTATCGCACAACAAGAAGTTATTCATAACGAAAGCTATTCGTATGTGCTTGCTTCGATTACTAATTTGCAGGAGCAAAATCGTGTATTTGAACTAGCGCGGACGCATCCGACAATTATTAAACGTAATGAACCAATCATGGATGCTTACCATGACTTTATGCAAAATAAATCAGGCGAAACAATTGTGAAAGCACTCATCCAGTCTTCTATTTTAGAAGGGATTAATTTCTATAGTGGCTTTGCGTATTTCTATAATCTTGTTCGCCAAAATAAAATGACGGGCACTGGTAAAATCATTAGCTTCATTAATCGCGACGAGCTCGCTCATTCTAAATTTATTTCAGAAGTAATTCGAGCTATTTTAGGGGAAAATCCAGAGCTTTTGACAGATGAACTGATTGAGTATACGAACAATGCCTTCAAGCATGCAGTCGACCTTGAATCTGAATGGTCGAAAGAAGTGCTTCAAGGAATTGAAGGAATCGATGTAGAGGAAATGGTTGACTATGTTAAATACCGGGCGAATAAAATGCTTGGTATGTTAGGCATGGAAGAACTTTACCCAGGGTATAGCGACAATACAATGACATGGATTAAAGCATATGCTGATAACTTTACAGAAACGAAAACCGACTTTTTCGAAATGCGCAATTCAAGTTATAAAAAGACAAATATTGATAACGGATTTGACGATTTATGAGAATTCTCCTAGCGTATGACTCGTTAAGTGGAAATACGAAGATGGTAGCAGATGAAATCGCGGCTGAACTTAGAACGCAGGGACATGATGTTACCGCCTTTCGAGTGGCAGAAGATATGAGCTACCCACTTGACGAACGCTACGACTTGTACATTTTAGGGGCATGGACAGTCGATTACGGGAGAACACCACCAGATATGAAAGACTTCATTTATGAGTTAGGAAAACCTAACCATGTAGCGCTCTTTGGAACTGGTGAAACGCAGTGGGGTGTGGAAAATTTTTGCGGGGCGGTTGATAGAATGCAAAAATTCTTCGAAACGACCTATCCAAGTTTAAAAATTGAACAAATGCCTCATACGGAAAAAGATAGACAAGCGATTAAAAATTATGTCCAGCAAGTTTTGGATAAAAGGAGTGAAACACTTTGACGAGTATTGAGATTAAATCATTAGAAGAATTTCAAAAACATATGGCTAGTAATGAATTAGTATATGTAGACTTTTGGAAAGATAACTGTCCAAATTGCAAAATGCTAGACCTTTCCTTCCAGGAATTTAAAAACTCTGATCATGCTGAAAAAGTAAAAGTATTAAAAGTAAAATTAGAAGAAATGGGCGAAAACTTCTTTTTTGATCAAGATATTCGCCAAACGCCTACACTTGTTTTATATCGTAGCGGTGAAGAAGTCACACGTTTAAACGGCTTCATCCCACCAAATAAAATTGAAGAAGCGCTTGTCAAAGAGGCTTAATCAATATCTAAACCTTCCTTTCGAGGAAGGTTTTTTGGAAGGAGAAACTATGAAAGACTTGCAGAATGAAATTACAGCTTTTCTAGAAGAAAAGAATTGGACGGACCAGTATAGCTATAAAAAAGACTTAGCTTTATCAATTTCCATTGAAGCGGCTGAACTTTTAGAATGTTTTCAGTGGAAGTCCTCAGAGGAAGCTATCGCTATAAACCGTGAGGAAATTTTAGAAGAATTAGCAGATGTGATGATTTACTCCCTTCAACTTATTGAAAGTTTGGGGGAGGACGGGGCAGAAGTCATTAGAAGAAAACTAGAAATAAATCGAAATAGGCCATAAAAAAGCCGCGTAACACTTCTGAAATCAGGAGATTACGCGGCTTTATATGTTAACGGAACGAGTAACTTCTTGAACGACGTTTTTTGGCTTTGATAAAAAGTAAAATACTTGTGATAATAAACAAAAGGCAAATAAGAAACACGAAAAAACCAATTAAGCCTGAAATACTAAATGAAACGGCAACACCGATAATTCCAAGGATAAGTAAAATAAGCGCTGTAATTTTCACGAATAAGCTCCTTTCAAAAAATCTCGTACATTCATTATAACGAAAAGCGAACCAAATTTTAAGAGGAAAAAGGAAAAAGTTTTTAAAGAAAGAGATTGGGGGAGCATAGGTTCGCATTTCAGGGAATTAGTCAAGACTGCAAATCGAATTATTTTTTTGTTATAGTAAGGAGGAATATGTTACAGGGGGAATACGGAATGAATTTTAATGAGTATCAGGAAAAAGCGAGCAGAACGGCGGCTCATCATGAACAAGCGCTCACGAATTATGGTTTAGGTATTGCTGGTGAGGCTGGTGAAGTGACGGAAATCATTAAAAAATATGCGTTTCATGGTCATGATTTAAATAAAGAGAAGCTTACAAAAGAACTAGGCGATGTCTTATGGTATGTTTCGCAAATTGCTAAATGGGCGGATATTGGGATGGAAGATGTGGCATATGCTAACATTGAAAAATTACAAAAGCGGTATCCTAATGGCTTTGACCGCGAAAGAAGTAAGCTTAATATTTAGAGAAAGTAAATTGAGATGGGAATTGCGAGTCTGCTTGCAATTCCATTTTTAATGTTCCTTTAAAATAAAAAGATATAAGATTAAAGCCTAATTTATTGTTGTGTACCAAGTTAAAGTTTTATTTGGCGAGCAGATCCAATATGCAAAACAGGTGACAAGACACTTAAAGTTAGCTTTTTTTAAGAAAAACCCTTATAATGTGAAAGAAGTAATAAAAGACTGGCGTGATAAGTCGTCTATCTAAGGAAAAAGGGGTATTTTAGAATGAAAGAGTATTTTGTTGACCGTTCTTACAAAGCATCGATGGGAATCGCAAACGCTGTTTTAGTTACACTTGGTATGGGATTATTACTACAAACCATCGGAAATTTAGTAGGTCTCGATTTTCTTGTGAAAATTGGTGCAATTGGAAAAAATATGTTAATTCCGGGTTTAGGTATTGGAATTGCCATTTGTCTAAAAGCAAATACACTCGTTGTCATTAGCGCTGCTGCCTCTGCAGTTATCGGGGGCGGCGGTATTTTAGCGCTTGAAAATGGTAGTTTTGCAATCGCAGGCGGTGAGCCAGTGGGAGCCATTTTAGCCGTCCTTGTCGCTGTTTGGGCAGGAAAACGGGTTACTGGAAAAACAAAGTTTGACATGATTGTCATCCCAGCCGTTTCTCTTTTAGCAGGAGGGCTTTCAGGGATTCTTTTTGCAAAAATTATGACGCCAATTTTAGTGACCGCAAGCGGTTTTATAACGTCACTCGTGTCTGGTTCACCGCTTATTTCCTCAATGGTGATTGCTGCTGTTTTTGGGCTTCTTATTTTAAGTCCAGCATCATCCGCCGCACTAGCCATTGCACTCCAATTAGACCCAACCGCAAGCGCCGCCGCATTAATAGGCTGTAGCGTTCAATTTGCCTCATTTGCCATTTTAAGTTTTCGCGACAACAATTGGGGCGGCTTTTTTGCCCAACTTATCATCACACCAAAACTGCAAACAGCAAATATTATTCGAAAGCCAAGCCTCATGTTCATACCACTTTTAACGGCCCTAGTCGCTGGTCCCATTGGTGTCCTCGTTTTTAACTTACATGCCACAGCAGAAATTGCTGGCATGGGCTTATGTGCGCTTGTTGCGCCGCTCTACCTTATCGCTAATTACGGAATCGAAACATTCCTAGCGTTCGTTCTTGTCGCCGTTATTTTTCCAGCAGTTGTAGCTCTTATCGTTCGTCCGATTTTATTGCGAAATGAAAAACTTCGAACAGGTGATTTGAAAATCGAATTAGAATAAATGTGCAACATAAAACCCCCTATACATTTCGTATAGGGGGTTTTACCGATGAGTTGTCTTGCCACTCACCTGATGGCCGGTTTGCCCGATGTTTCTGTTTAAACATTTTCACTTGAGTAAAAATAACGGTTAGATTTTGATTATGCAAGTAGAGAAGTGGAGCCTTACTAATTGGAATCTTGTCACACAATCCAATAGTTGGGAAAAAAGTTAATTTTCATGTTCCCTGACTCTTGACCGAATGATGAACATCATAAGGTAGCTACTTAACATCTCGCCATCTTTTAAATATACGATACTGTATTCATCTGCTTCAAGTTTAAAATTGAAGCAATTGACGTAACGAAAATCCGTTTCTCAAGTCGTTTCCGAATTGAACTTTGGTCTTAGTCGCGGCTATTCACCATCGCCTTCCTCCTGCATCCAAGTTCGAAACACCATCCATCAGACGTTACCGGCATATGACAAAGCTGAAAAAATCAGCTTGTACACACACTTTTTTTTCGTAGAAGCGATTTTATGCGATGTGTGCGTAATGAATTAAAAAATCTTTCATTCGCAACGCCTCTCTTTCTTTTGTTACTATATTATATCCGTTTCCCGTATTTGTAAACGCTTTATAAGTAAAATAAGTCGAAAGATTGCTTTTTGGGAAAAATTGGCATTAAAGTGCGCCTTACGTACTATTATTTATATTGAAAAAGATTGACAGCTTTGTAAAATTCGATTATGATAAATATAAATGAGAATGATTATCAGTCTCGAATTTTAAAAGAAAAAGGGGTAAAAACATGAAAAAAGTTTTATTTAGTATGCTTCTTATTTTAACGCTGGCTCTTGCTGCGTGCAGTGCTAGCGATTCAGATAAAGCAGATTCAAAGGCAAATGAGAGTAAAACCATTACATATAAGTCGGAAAATGGGGATATAAAAGTTCCTCAAAATCCGAAGCGTGTGGTCGTATTAACTGGTTACACGGGGGATTTGATTCAACTCGGAATTCCAATTGTTGGCGCGGATTCTTACAGTTTCCAAAATCCGAATTTTAAAGACGGTTTAAAAAACGCGAAAGAAATTTCTGAGGAAAACGTGGAAGAGATTATTGCTTTAAAACCAGATTTAATTATCGGGGCAAGCACTTCTAAAAACCAAGACAAACTGAAAAAAATTGCGCCACTTGTGACTTTTACGTATGGTAAAAATGATTATTTACAGCAACATATTGAAATTGGTAAAGTTGTGAATAAGGAAAAAGAAGCGACTGATTGGGCAGCTGATTTTGAAAAACGCGCTGAAGCAACCGGTCAAGAAATTAAAGATAAAATTGGTGCGGATACAACCATTTCCGTTGCTGAAAATTTTGATAAACAACTATATGTGTTTGGCGATAATTGGGGACGAGGGACAGAAATCTTATATCAAGCAATGAAACTCGAAATGCCACAAACTGTAAAAGATGCTGCATTAAAAGCTGGTTACTATGCGGTTTCACCTGAAGAACTTGGAAAATATACCGGTGATTACATGGTGCTAAGTAAAACAGAAGGTCAGGATGCCTCTTTTATGAGCACAACAACATATAAAGAGATTCCCGCAGTAAAAAATAATCATGTTTTACAAGTGAAAGCAAATGAATTTTACTTTAACGATGCATTAACATTAGAGTTCCAATTAAAAACATTTCAAGATTACTTTTTAGGAAAATAGAAAAGGTGGGTTCACATGTATTTCAAAATGCCGATTTGGTCCAGATTTATACTCGTACTTTTACTGCTAATTGGCGCATTTGGTCTCGCCCTATCTTTTGGATCCGTCCATTATTCATTTGGCTTCCTCTTTGATGGCTTTTTTAACGCGCAACATCAAAAAGAAATTACAACCCTATATGAACTTAGATTGCCGCGGAACATCGCGGCAATTCTGATTGGCGCAGCACTCGGGGTGTCCGGGAGTATTATGCAAGCAGTCACGCGAAATCCGCTAGCCGATCCAGGGCTTTTAGGCGTATCAGCAGGTGGCAATTTGAGCTTAGCGCTCGTCATTGCGTTCATGCCAACCTTAGCTTTCCCCGGGAAAATGCTCGCTTCTTTCCTCGGGGCGGCTCTCGGGACACTTTTCGTTCTAGCGATTAGCAAACAGGGGAATATTTACAAAATCGTCCTCGCAGGTGCGGCCATTTCAGCGTTTCTTACTGCAATTGCTAGTGCGATAAATATTTTGTTTAAAACGTCCAAAGAAATGAATATGTGGACGTCCGGAGGCCTTGTAGGAACAACTTTTCACGAGGTGATTTTAATTGCTCCGGTTATTCTCTTGGCGCTTCTTGTGACGCTGTTTTTTTCAAAACAAATCGGAATCCTAACGATGAGCGATGAGGTTGCTGTTGGGCTTGGTATTTCGGTTGATCGAATGCGGCTCACTTTGTTTTTGTTCGTTGCCATTTTAACAGGTGCGTCTGTTGCGCTAATCGGTGAAGTGGCCTTTGTTGGTCTCATTGTCCCGCATTTCGCGCGCTTTATAGTAGGCGTAAATTATAAATACATACTGCCAATGTCAGCACTCGTTGGCGCATTATTTTTGCTAATCGCAGATACGCTAAGCCGCACCCTTAATCCACCCTTTGAAATTCCCATTGTGGCCATTTTATCTGTCATCGGTTTGCCATTCTTTATTTACATCGTGAGAGGGGGACTAAAAGGATGAAAAAATCCCGTTTTGCTATTGTTTTTTGTGCCGGGATCGCCCTTCTAATTGTAACGGCATTGTTCAATTTAACAATCGGCACAGACGCGTTACCAATTTCACGTCTCTTTGCTGTTTTAACGGGGCAAGGCGAAATGCTCGAGAATTTCGTTTTATTCGAGTTACGATTGCCACGATTACTTATCGTTCTTTTTGGCGGCATGGCGCTTGTCTTATCCGGCAGCTTGCTTCAAACACTCATGAAAAATGATTTAGCCGATCCCGGAATTATCGGCGTCAATTCAGGCGCGGGTGTCGGCGTGGCAATATTTTTCCTATTTATGCCATTTGGAGCAGCGAGTATCAATTTGATGTTGCCACTTGCAGGGGTCATTGGCGGACTGATGACAGCATTACTCATCATTGTCTTGTCACGCAATAATCCTAAGTATCTCATCCTAAACGGAATTGGCTTTTCCTTTGCAATGAGCGGACTCATGGTCGTCCTCATGTCTTCTGCAAACCGCGAAAAAGTAGATTTTCTAGCAAAATGGCTGTCTGGCTCAATTTGGGGAGTTGACTGGCCGTATGTTTGGTTGATGCTTTCGGTGCTCATCATTTTCGTCCCCATACTCTTTTTATACAACCATAAATTAGACCTTTTAACTTTGGATGAAAATACGATAATTAATTTAGGTTTACGGGCAGGTATTTGGCGCATTCTTTTCATTGGAATTGCCGTTGTCTTTGCTGCCGTAACCGTATCAATTACTGGTGCGATTACTTTCCTTGGCTTGATTGGTCCACATATCGCAAAATCACTAGTCGGCCCAAAACATCGTTTCTTCATGCCCGTTGCCATGCTCATCGGTGCAGAACTATTTTTAATTGCCGACACCATCGCAAAACCATTCGATTTGCCAGCAGGTATCATCATTTCAATCATCGGCAGCCCGTATTTTATATACTTGTTATTTAAAAAATAAAGCTTCCCAAAAACATATATTTTATTGGCCTCAATTCCCGGATTTTGAGGCCTCTTTCTGTGTTAAAGTTCGAAAAATATACACATTCTAACATCTTTCTGTTTGGTATAATGATATTACAGATAAAAATTCAGAAGGGATGAGGATAATGAGTCGGATTGCCATTTTGGAAGTGAAGGCTTTTTTAGTGACGCTTCAAACCTCCAATGCGGAGGCGCGCACGTGGCTGAAGGCATTTCAACAGGCGGTTATCGGTTATACGAAGGAATCGCGTGTTTCGGGGAAGGCAGTCGAGGCATCAAAAGCCTATTTTGAAGCAAGTTATATGCCCCTGGTGGACACCGTTTTGCAAGCCATGGATATGAGTGAGGCGCTACTCGCGCAGTACATACAAGATTTTTATAGCCAAGTTGATGCCACGCCAGATACATATATTGATGCGGAGCTGTTGCAGGATGTGATGGCGGACGTGCGGCGGCTAAAGCGGGAAAAAGAGCGACTCGCACAATCAATGGGCGGTGGTATGGGGACAACGTTGCAAGGTCAGCAACAAACCTATTCGATGCAACTTTACGAAGTGATGGAGGAAGAAAAGATACTCGAGAAATACATCGCCTTTGAACAAAGTCATACGCATTTTTTCGCCCCGTTTCGTGAGCTTGTGCACGCTGTGCAGCGTGCAGTGGATGCGCTCCAAAATCAAGTACACTTTAACGCAGAAACAGGCATGTACAGTGTCGCGAAAACCTTTATGTCGGCGATGCAACGCTTGCAGCAGTCGCTGAATGAAGCGCGCGGGATAGATCCAAAACGTGAAGCCCAGTTGGAAGGCTATCTCTTGTTCAAGGTGCCTTATACCGATTCAAATGGAAAAGAGCAAGTGATGTGGCTTTTGGAGAAAGACGGCGTCCGTGTCCCGAACCGCGAACTTGAAGCGTATTTAAAACGAACAGGCGACTACCAAGCGAAGGATAAATATACTATACTAACGTTAGATGAACTCAACGAAAAAATCATGAAATCGTGGCAAAATAAAACGTATTACATGGACGGAAAAGTATATTCCGGTGCAGCAGGGAAAATATTACAGGCTTCAGCCTATGTGGAAGACTGGGAAGGAAAACTATCTGAAGCAGGCGTGATGGATGCGATCACGGGCGTGGGTTTGAGTTTGGC
Organism: Listeria tempestatis; assembly: GCF_963575625.1. Taxonomy (NCBI): domain Bacteria; kingdom Bacillati; phylum Bacillota; class Bacilli; order Caryophanales; family Listeriaceae; genus Listeria; species Listeria tempestatis. The sequence goes on along the minus strand of NZ_CAUYTK010000003.1, from coordinate 57,229 downwards.
GGCAATTAGCGGAAGTGTGATGTATAGGGGACGTAGTATCGTTACAGTACAAGGAAATAAAAATGTTATGAATGAAATAGCTAATAATAAAAAATTCTATAAGGATTATGTGAACTCTTATGATTGCTCAGAGATAGCAGAAGATTTGTATGAAGCTTCTGGAAATAAAGGGAATATATATGAAATAAAATCAAAATCTGGTGGGGTAAATATTAAAGAATATGGTCAAACAGAAAAATTTGAGTATCATTCTGTATATTCGGATGGAAAGTATATATATGATCCGAGATATAGTGACGCTCCTATTTTGGAGAAAAGCTATTTCAAAAAGATTAAAAAATGGAATCCGGACGGTATTGATATTACTAAACATTAAATTATTTTTTAGGAAAGGAGTATATGTATGAGTAATGCAACATTAATAGCAGATTATCTGAAGGAGAATTTTCCAATTGAGCAAATCAAATATAACATGTATGTAGAGGGAGATATTTATCATAGAGTGCCAGTACTAGTTTTTAGGTTTGTGAAAGATATAGATAAAACATTATATGATGAATTAAGAGAAAGTGTGGAATCCTTTCAGGGTAAAATTAAATGGACTGTTTTTAAGAGCTTTTATGGAAAAAAAATAAAAAATTATTTACTTTGCCCGGAAAAGCTGTATGAAATGGAAAGAGAACTGCATAATAGGGGGGAAACGCTATCTGAAAAAGATTATTTTTCTAACCAAGAATACAAAGAATTGTGTGAGGATGGAGTTTCTGATATTCCCCATCTCTTTACTCATATTACAAAAACGTTTGTGCCAAAATAATTAGCACTCTATCTAAACTAGAACAAATCAAGCTTGATGTGGATTTATCGCAAATCTAGTTCAATATGTGAAACAATAAATCGGGAAACAAATTTTAACGAAGGAAATATTTCTCGATTTTTGTTTCTCCACGTTATACGCTAAATAAATATAAAAGCCTATTTAAATCGAATAGGCGACCACCAATATTGAGAAATTTATAATGGCAAAAAGTATGTGGTAGATGGGCACCATAGATTACGTGCAGCTAAGGAGCTTAAGTTTAGTGATGTGCTTATTGAAAAAGTAGAGTTACCGTATAAAGGATATACTAAAATTGAAGATTTTTTTAACTATTAGGAGGTGCAGAATAGGAGGAGTATGATATATGAGATTTCAATGTAAATGTGGAGAAATTTTGTCCAATGGTATGTCTCCAAATGACATAGAGCTACGGGTATATACAGATAAGGAATGGGATGAGTTAACTAATTTAGGAATGATTGATTCTATGGATATACCATTTCCAAAATTAGATGTTTGGAGATGCCCTGTGTGTAAAAGATTGTATGTATTTGATGGAGATAAACTAAAATATCAATATGCTTTAGAAGAAAATATTTTTTAAATAAAAAGACGCTTTATCATAAGCCTAGTAATCAAGTGATAAAGCCTTGACTATAATAAGCAAGCACTCACTAATCAAGTTGCCAATAGCTAATTGTATGTATTGTACAGTTATTCAGCTAGGAAACATAAAGTTATCGAAGAGTCTGGGACATAAATAAAAAATAAGCAAAAATCCAGTCATATCCATTTTTAAAATGGGATAATTACTGGATTTTTACTTGTCTATTTGCCTTTTTTGGAACAAAGTCTAATTATGTTCCAAACTCATCAAGTTACGAATAGCTAACAAAAGGGCTTCTATGCCAAGAATTGGGACAAAAAATATGAATAAATAGTTTTTTTCTTCTTCTAGCTGCTCATCCCTAGAATACAATAGATGTCATAGAAAGCACCTCTTTTTTGTGCGTATGACTTGAAAAAAGCATCCTTTTCTTCCTTTAATCACTGATTTTCTTTTAGAAGGGCTTGTTCACGTAAGGATATCGTTTGTTCATGTGTAGGATTGGCTTGATGAACTCATTTCGTTACCATGGACACACTAATCTGATATTCTCGAACTAAGGAACTGGCAGACCGTCCGACCTGATAAAGTGCCACAATAGACACCTTAAATTCAGGGGTATATGATTTTACATTCTTTTTATTTGTCATCTAAAAAACTCCTTTTATAGAATGATATCTGACAATTTGTCCATAATTCCATTATAGGAGCCAAAGAATAGTTGGACTAAAAAAGAGAAACAAATCCTAAAACAGGAAAATATTTCTCTTTTTCTATCCCTATTCACTCCTTATCAGGCTCGTCTTCATCATAAACCAAATGAATTTTTGTATTAGGAAAAAGAGTTTCTCCCTACAAAAAATACGCCATAATTATATCGTCTACATATTCCCCGTCTAGCAAAAATTCTTTCTCTAGACGTCCTTCCAGGTGAAAGCCGTTTTTTGTATAGAAACGAATCGCTTTCTCATTTTTAGAGAGGACGCGTAGTTGAAGTTTTGTGTAGCCTTCTTTTTTGGCGGTTTCTTTTAGAAAAGCCATCAATTGCTTTGCGATACCTTGTTTTTGGTAGTCTGGATGTACTGCAATGTCAAGTGTTGCCACATGTTTATTGGACGGTAGCGGAATCGGAGAGTGGTACCCGAGAATACCCACCACTTGGTCCCCGTTAACTGCCACAAATTTGTCGCCAGCAGGGTTTTTCGCTAAATAATCGGCGGGGGAGTCAAAATGAATCTTACTAGGTGTAGTTCCAGCCGTCCAAACTAAATGTTCGAGCGCCATCATTGACGCCGCATCTTCTTTTTTTGAATGTCTAATTTCCAAATCGTGTCACCTTCTAATTTAATTTTTTAGCATAAGAAAAAGATTTTCTTAATGTTTTAATGAGTCCATCATTTGAGTAAAGCAGCACGTTTCCTTTATACAATTTGAGTGTAAGCAGGAAGGAGAGAGCTGTTGTAAGGATTAAAATGCCAAGCGAGATGAGAATGCCCGTGTTTGAAACAGAGAGTAAATCCATGCGCGCAAGCATCATCATTGGAGAGAACATCGGAATGTATGAGCCAATAATGACAAGAATGTTGTCTGGAACGTTACTTGCAGCAATCGAACCCCAATAGCCAAGAATCGAGAGCATCGTAAGGGGATAAATAAACTGTGCAACCGTTTCGACGTTTGGCACCATCGAACCGACCATCGCGGATAAAATAATGTAAAGCAGTAGACCAAATAAAATAAAGAGCAGATTTAGGATTAAATAGTAGGTTGGGAATGCCGCTAATTGATCTAAAATATTTTGCACAACATCCGTATTTTTCATCCCGAGCATCACAAAAAGCGACGCCACGACATAGAAGCCAATTTGTGTGAGAAGCATTAAAACAATGGCAGTAAGCTTAGCAAGTAGATGCGTTGTTGCAGAAACGCTCGATAAAATGACTTCCATAATGCGCGTGCCTTTTTCCGTTGCAATTTCAGATGCTACAATATTTGCATAGCTTACAACAAAAATAAAAATGATAAGGGTTAAAACTAAGATGGCGGCACTCATAACTTCTTTTTGTTTATTCGTCAGTTGGTCAGTTGATTCAACATGATTTTTGACTGGCACAGGAGAAGTAATATCTTGTAATTGTGTTTCCGTAATATTATAATTTTCCGCCTTTGTCGCAACCTTTGCAGCAGTTAAGTCAGACGTAATTCGTGATAGCACTTCCTGACCTGCTGTTTCCTCCGTTGTATAAACGGCTGAAATTTGCCCATCCGTATCCGCCACTGTCAAATAGCCATCTAGTTTGCCGCTCGAGAGAGCTTTTTTCGCTTCGTCTTCCGTCTTAACATCCGTTTTTACTTTAAAATAATCCTTATCCTTTTGAAAAGCCGTAATAAAAGCCTTATTGTCACTTAAAACGGCAATTTTAGTCATATCATCATGATTAAAATAATCCATAATTTTTGGGAGACCAGCAATGAAAGCCGCAATTAAAATCGGGAACAACAGTGAAAAAAGAAATGACTTCGTTTTGACGCGCCGCTTGTAAACTTGCTTTGTAATAACCCAAAACTTACTCATTTTCTTCACCTGCTTTCCATTTGAAAAGCTCCTCGAGGGTTGGCGGTTCCAAGCTAAACATCGGAATAAATCCGTCTTTTGTTACATGCTCAAAAACAGCTTCTGCAAATGATTCATCAGCTAACTCAAGTTGTAAAATACCATCGCGTTTTGTTTCGACCTGCTTCACACCAGGTAAAAGTTGTAATTCTTCTTTTGAAAAAGGCGATTTTAAGCGAATTCGTTTACTTCCAAAACTTAACTTCACCGAATCCGTGTCGCCACGTAGGACAGTTTTCCCTTTTTTAAGCATAATTAAGGAATCGCAAAGTTCCTCCACATTCTCCATACGATGACTAGAAAAAATAATTGCAGTACCTCGCGCCTTCATTTCAAAGACAATACTTTTAAGAATTTCAGCATTTACAGGATCAAGCCCACTAAAAGGCTCGTCTAAAATAAGCAATTTAGGGTTGTGCAGGACCGTACTAATTAGCTGGATTTTTTGTTGGTTTCCTTTGGATAATGTCTTCACCAAATCGCCTTTTTTACCAACAACTTCAGCTCTATCTAACCAACGATCAATTTCAGGCAGAACATTTTTTCTGCGCATTCCCTTTAGTTCAGCGAAAAAAAGAAGCTGGTCTTCAATCGTTACATTCGGATAAAGCCCGCGTTCTTCAGGCAAATAACCAATTAAATTCGGATTTATTTTCATGGTTGGCTGCCCGTCCCAAGTAATTTGTCCACTTGTTGCCTCGATAAAATGCAAAACCAGTCGGAAAGTGGTCGTCTTGCCAGCCCCGTTTTGTCCAATTAAACCAAGTATTTCACCAGGTTCGATTTTAAACGATAGGTCATCAACCGCTATTTTTTGACCAAATTGTTTTGTAACATGTTGTAATTCGAGTGACATCTATTCCCCTCCTTTTTTCTATATATTCTATTTTACCAAAAAATACAGAATGAATTGCATAAATTTATGGATAATGTAAATTTTTTCCTTTTATAGTGAAAAGATTGATTTAAAAATTAGCGCATAATTCGTTATGATAACAGTAGCTCAAAATATTTTGATTTTTAAAGAAGAAGGTAATAATATGAGAATAAAATTAACTTTTGTTGCAGACGAAATTTATGCAGAGTTAAAAAAAGATATTTTGAACCACAAGTTTGAACGAGAAGAAAAGATTTCAGTAGAATACGTCATGCGCAGATTTAATGTTTGTCGACCTTTTGCGATGGATGCACTTGAGAATTTAGTGGAAATGGGCTTACTTAGCTATGATTATAAGGTACATACAACGGACTATGCAGATTTTCGCATCATGTCACGGTTGAAAATGACTTTTTACAATTTAAATTACGCCGTTCAAAAATTAGAAGAGAAAGATGTTCCCGTTTGTTTTGATTGTTTAAAACAGGAACTTGTGAAAATTAAACTAGCCGTTTGTGAACAAAATTTTGAAGTGTTTACAAAAAGTATCCGTAATTTTTATGGTTGCATGATTGAACATACAGAAATGCCCAGTCTAGAAAAAAATACAACCTATTTAATCAATATTTTAATTTCTTTAGAAAAGGAAGATAGTCAGGCGTTTTTCAATGTGCAAGCTTGTGGCATAATCAACTACTTGGAAACGCTAATCGATTCGTTAGATAAACAAGAATTTGAAAAATGTCATCAAACACTCAATCAATTTTATATGCATAACGTAAATTTACTTTTTGGTTCATAAAAAACAGGAGATTTCGCTAGAAATCTCCTGTTTTTTAATTTCCCATCTTAAAATCATCATTGGTCAATTCAAATTTTCCTTTTAAGCCAGATGTGATATATACTTTCTTATCTTTACTTACGAAAATGGCTTCCACGCCATCATGTGATTCAATAAAGTTGAGTCCTTCTTTAATGCCTTTTGAGAAAGCAGCAGAGGAAAGCCCATCACCAGTAATTGATTTTTTACTAATAATTGAAACACCTGCAATATCATTATCAAAAGGATACCCCGTTTTAGGATCAAATAAATGGTGATATTTTTTACCGTCTACTTCTAAATAGCGTTCATAAATTCCAGAAGTAACAATCGATTTATTTTGTTCAGGAAGCTTCCCAAGAATCGTATTGCGCGGAGAGAAAGGATCTTGAATACCAACATTCCAGTCGCCGCCTTTAGGACTTTCTCCAAGAAGTAAAATATTCCCACCTAAATCGATGATGGCTGTTGTCACGCCGTTTTCCTTAAATACTTTCCCAACTTCATCAGCAATAAACCCTTTAGCAATACCACCTAAATCAAGTTGCATACCTTTTTCTTTTAAATAAACCGTTTTGTCATCCTCGTTTAATGTCACATTTTTATAGTTGATAAGTGGTAATTTAGCATCAATTTCACTTTGAGAAGGTTTTCTTGCATCAGGAAAACCAATATGCCAAAGAGAAGTAATAGGACCAATTGTAATATCTTTTGTCCCACCAGTTTGGTCACTATATTTAATACCTTCTTTTATGAGATAGAAAATATCATCATCGACCTTAACTGGCGAGGTGCCGCTTTGTGCGTTGATTTTATCGATTTCAGATGCTCTTTCCTGCTCATCGTTTACATCAATCTTATTTGCGAGTTCACGAACTCGGTCAAATCCTTTATCTAAAACGGCTTCTTTCCCTTCATCATAGATTTTAAGCGTTACAACAGTCCCCATGAGGAATTCTGTTTTTGTATATGGACTAGAAGCTAAATTGCGCTCTGTCTGACTCGTTTCGCTTTTTGCCTCTTTTGGAGCTCCCCCGCAACTAGACAAGAGAAGAACTGAGCAAGCCGCAATACTAATGAGTAATCTGCTTTTTTTCATTATGTCACCTCGAATTTTTTCCTACGTTATTAATGTAACTTGTCAGACAAATGAAGTCAATAAGGCAAGTGAACTACTTTTTAATTCGGAAATTGCCATTTATATAAATGAAGGTCGCAAGAAAAATCGTCCCTAAACCAAGCAAACATCCAGCAAGAACATCACTCGGGTAATGCACCGATAAATACACACGAGAAATCATTACAAGTATCACGAAAAATCCAAATAAGAGAGGGACAATAATTTTACTGCTTTTTTTCTTTAGATAAAAAAGAATAAGTAAGATGGCTAAAAAACCATAAAAAGTTGTGGAACCAGTTGCATGACCACTTGGGAAACTATAGCCAGATATTGGAATAAGCGGTTCATCTGGCCGCGGACGTAAAGTGATATGTTTGAAAATTTGTGGAAGCAAAAGCTCCCCCGTAAGAAATGTTGCTCCCGTCCAAATTGCAATTTTACTACCTAATTTGCGCCACACAACGATAACCGTTATAAGCGAGAAGATAATCATTGCGACGGTGCCACCAAATTGCGTAAGTATCCTAAAAAAGTGTGTTTTTGCATCTGTAATGCTTCCTTGAACAAGAGGAATAAGCGTACTATCCAATTTTGAAATGAAAGAAAGCTGAAACATTACGCCAATCCATAGACAAAGAAAAAGTAAATAACAAATAATACTAAGTATTAAAAATGAATATTTTTGATTGACCTTTTGAACCATCTGAACCACCTCGCCTTTTTTAGTTTAAAGTAAGAAAAAAGGATGAAAGAAAAATCTTTCATCCTTGATGAGCCATGATGGGCTCGAACCATCGACCCTCTGATTAAAAGTCAGATGCTCTACCAACTGAGCTAATGGCTCAAAAATGGCTGGGCTAGCTGGATTCGAACCAGCGCATGACGGAATCAAAATCCGTTGCCTTACCGCTTGGCTATAGCCCATTACTGGTGGAGGAGAGTGGATTCGAACCACTGAACCCTAAGGAACGGATTTACAGTCCGTCGCGTTTAGCCACTTCGCTACTCCTCCAAATATTAAGATGCCGACTGCAGGAATTGAACCCGCAACCTACTGATTACGATTCAGTTGCTCTACCAGATTGAGCTAAGTCGGCATAGGCACATCTGAATGTTGAGGCAACAAATATCAGTCTCTTTTAAAATTTCAGATGTAAACACAACTTCCATTAAAAGTTACTTCATTATAATATAATATTTTCCTAAATAATGCTAGTTTTAAGAAATAAGAATTACAATGACCCGTACGGGATTCGAACCCGTGTTACCGCCGTGAAAGGGCGGTGTCTTAACCGCTTGACCAACGGGCCAAAATAAAAAGTAATTTTACAGCCAAAATCTATTATATAAACACTTTACAGATTTGTAAATACCTAAAATAAAGTTTCATTTTTCTGAAAATAACGGAGCTTTTAGATTTGCATTCCTTGACTGAAAAGAGGGTATAGAAGTACAAATTCAGCTACGCTACAAGTCCTTTTTCAAGTTGAAAAAAAAACGCGTTACTTCTATGGCTAGCTGTGCTATAATTTGTCATATTGTTTTTTGCTTATTTAAATTAAACTAAAAAAGGTAGGGAAAATCATGGCTTCGCCTCTAAAAAGATTATTAATTGGGCGCCCGCTTAAAAGTTCAGAAGCAGGGGAGCAAAAATTAGGAAAATTAAAGGCACTCGCAGTTTTATCATCGGATGCACTTTCATCTATTGCTTACGGAACCGAGCAAATTTTGCTTGTGCTTGTTACTGTGAGCGCAGCAGCAATGTGGTACTCGCTTCCAATTGCACTTTGTGTGCTCATTTTATTACTAGCTTTAAACTTATCCTACAAACAAATTATCTACTCCTACCCTCACGGGGGTGGGGCTTATGTAGTCTCTAGGGAAAACTTAGGAAAAAATGCTGGCTTGATTGCAGGTGGTTCACTGCTCGTTGATTATATGTTAACGGTAGCAGTTAGTGTATCTTCTGGTACAGATGCCATCATCTCTGCAATTCCATCCTTATTTCCATTTGCTGTTCCTATTGCTATTGTTTTAGTTATTATCGTAACTATCATTAATTTGCGTGGTATCACAGAATCCGCAAGTATTTTAGCAATTCCAGTGTATCTATTTGTTTTTTCCATTGTGGTTTTAATATTTACAGGTCTATTCAAATTAATAATGGGTATCGATGCCACTCATGAAACAGCATCAGTTGGGACACATGTACAAGGCGTTACGGTATTTTTACTACTACGGGCATTTGCGTCAGGTTCTGCATCTTTGACTGGTATTGAAGCTATTTCAAATGCAGTACCGCTCTTTAAAAAACCGCAAGCTAAAAATGCAGCAAAAACGTTAACGATTATGGCTTCACTGTTAGGTTTTTTCTTTTTAGGGATTACCTTACTTGCCTTTATGTACGGAACAGTGCCCGAACTCAAGGTGACGGTGTTATCTCAAATTGCTGAAAATGTATTTGGACGCAATTTCATGTTTTATTTTATCCAAGCAACAACAGCGCTCATTTTAGTACTAGCAGCTAACACAGGTTTTTCAGCTTTCCCACTACTTGCCTTTAATTTAGCTAAGGATAAATATATGCCACGGATGTATTTAGCTCGTGGTGATCGCTTAGGGTACTCGAATGGAATTATTACACTTGCGATTGGCTCTATTTTGCTTATTATTCTATTTAAAGGAAAAACAGAATTACTTGTCCCACTGTATTCTGTCGGGGTATTTATCCCATTTACACTATCACAATCCGGTATGATTATAAAATGGTGGAAAGAAAGATCAGAAGGTTGGAAGAAAAAACTTGCGGCGAATTTGCTTGGCGCAGTCATTTCATTTACCGTTTTGATTGTACTTTTTCTAACTCGAATTGAATCCGTTTGGCCAGTTTTTATCTTCTTGCCGATTATGATTTATGTATTCCACCGGACGAGAAGTCACTATTTGAAACTTGGACCGCAACTCAAAGTTGATGAGTCAATGGATCTTGATTTGCCAGACTTTAAAGGAAATGCTGTCATCGTTGCAGTTTCAGATACGACAAGAGTAGTTGAAGGCGCATTGAAATATGCTAAATCCATTGGAGACACAGTCATCGCGGTTCATGTATCTGTAGACCGTACACAAGGGAAGGAGTTTGTTGAAAGGTGGAATCGGGTCCATCCTGAAGTTAGAATTGCCCACCTATATTCAACATATAGGTCTATCTCCGAACCGCTGATGAAGTTTATTGATACCGCAAAACAAAAAGCGGACCAAGATAATTATTCATTAACTGTGCTCATTCCGCAGTTTATTCCTAAAAAAGGATGGGAAAATGTCTTGCACAATCAGACAAGCCTTATGATACGAACGAAGCTCATGATGAAACGCGATGTTGTTGTCGCCACATATCCATACCATTTGAAGGAATAACTTTCTTCGGGGGAAAGAAAAGTAATTTGTGGAACAGCTATAGGATAGCAACTTCTTTAGGTTTTGTAAAAAGAAGAAAATCTTATTTTTAAAATGAAATTTATTTAAAAACCTCTTTTCATTTGGATGAAAAGAGGTTTTTTTGTAGCCTAATATACAATGAAATACAAAATTGGGTATTTAGTAATGATTTTTATTTACAAAAAGGTAACAATTATATCATTTCGATGTCTGGAGAGAAGTTGACGTATTCGTAGAACGAAAAACGCGCTATTACCCCATTTATTGAAAAAAAGCGCAAACTTGACAAATTTGTGACGTTTTGAAAAACCCTTGAAAAATGCCATTTAACGGAGTATACTAAAAAGTGTAAGTGAGAGATTTTCACAAAGTTATGAAAGTAGGGGTGCGTTGTATGTCGGAACAGGATATTAGATATTTTGTATTACCAGCTTGTATCATTTTTATTCTTGGTATTGCGGCTATGAATAGCGTAGCTTCCCCGCTACTGAACTTTTTTATTGTGGCACTCATCTCATGTATTACAGGCGTAATTATAGGTACAACGCATCAGTTGTGTAAACTTGTCGCAGAAAACGTGCGTACATATCGCGCGAAGGAGTCGTCCAAAAAGAAAATGGGGACACAATACAACAAGGCTTAATGTGTTTTTTATCGAAATACTTCGGTTTGTATAGAAATTATAAGATGAATTGAATCAGACTATTGATAAAAGTTATTTATCAGTAGTCTGATATTTTTTATTTTCTTGTTCTAATAGAAAAAGATGATACAATTAAAGTACAAGAATCGAATTGGAAGGGGATTTTGATGGCCACATTAGCAGATGTCGCAAAAAAAGCGAATGTCTCAAAAATGACAGTTTCGCGTGTTATCAATCATCCTGATCAAGTTTCTGATGAATTAAAAACCCTCGTTTTTAAAGCGATGAAAGAGCTTGACTATGTACCTAATTTTGCAGCCAGAGCACTTGTACAGAACCGGACGCAGGTGATAAAATTTTTGATTTTAGAAGAAATTGATACAGTTGAACCATACTACATGAATTTACTGACAGGTATCAGCCGGGAATTAGATAAGCATTTTTATTCCTTACAGCTTGTTACACGAAAATCTAAAAATATCGGTTCTTATGATGGCTTAATTGTAACAGGAATTCGAAATGAAGATTTTGACTTAGGCGTATTAGATATTGAAAAACCTGTAATTTTATACGGGGAAAATACACGTGGTTATGATTTTATTGATGTGGATAATAAAAAAGGAACGAGACTTGCGACGGAACATGTGATTCATTTAGGATTTAAGCGTATCGTTTTTTTAGGCATTGATTTATTAGAAGAGCAATTTATGGTTTCTCGTCTGGCGGGATATGAAGAAACAATGCGCCGGAACGGGCTTACACCGGAATCCTACTTTTTAAAAAACAGTTCACGTGTAGCCGAGCAAAAAGGGATTGATTTGCTCCGTTATAACTCGAATGATATCGCCTATGTTTGTGCATCTGACCGAATTGCGATTGGTGTTGTTCGAGCTGGGCTGAGTTTTGGACGGAAATTTGGGGAAAACTTCGCTGTTACTGGTTTTGACGGTGTCTTTTTAGACCGCATCTCCTCGCCGCATATTACGACCGTACAATCACCTGTTATTGAAATGGGAGAAGAGCTCGCACGTATGCTTCTTCGCAAAATAAATGACGCCGGAGCCTCTCAAGATAATATTTTATTTGAGCCACAACTTATTGTGCGTGGTTCTACTACAGGGTTAGAGTAATCTTTCTATCAAGAATTTTAAAAGTTTAGTTTTTATTGATGAAAGGGTTGCTATTTAGTTAAAATATCATAAATGGACCGACCATCATTTTCACCGCTATGACGGAGAAAATGATGGTCGGTCCAATAACCAATTATTAATCTGTTCTTTTTCTAGGGGTCACTGAACAGATTTTTTCTAGTTTGATCCCAACAATTGTCATTTGAGAAGCTATCCGATTTTTATTCAAAGTTTTTAGTGCTGGGTGAATTTGGCCATACTTAGTTTGCCAAAGTTCGCCGATTGCAATCTGAAAAGGCGTTTTTAAAAATTATTGCAAGACATATTTTCCTGCCCAATTTGACTAATCGGAATATATCGAATTATATTTTTATGTGTACGTATAGTTACTTGACAAATTTCTAAAACAGGCACAATATGGATATGCAAATATTTATATATCATTAAGGAGGGGTTATATGAAGAAATTTGAAACTTTAGATGATTTTGTTGGATCTCATTTCATCTACACTTATGATAATGGTTGGGAATATGAGTGGTATGGTAAGAATGATCATACTCTTGATTATCGAATTCACGGGGGTATGGTAGCAGGAAGATGGGTGAGAAATCAAGAAGTTAATATGGTTCAATTGACAGAAGGTGTTTTTAAAGTGACTTGGACGGAACCAACGGGTACTGATGTAGCCCTTGATTTTATGCCTAATGAAAAGAAAATGCATGGGACTATTTTTTTCCCTAAGTGGGTAGAAGAACATCCTGAAATTACTGTTACTTTCCAAAATGATCATATTGATCAGATGATTGAAGCACGCGAAAAATATGAAACCTATCCAAAATTAGTTGTTCCAGAGTTTGCTAAAATTACGTATATTGGGGACGCAGGAATAAATAATGAAGAAGTTATATCAGAGGCACCGTATAAAGGGATGACAGATGATATACGTGCCGGAAAATATTTTGATGCCAATTATAAAAGAAAAAAATAATGAGTTATGTGGAGACGATGAATGATGAATTTAACAGAGTTTTTGGTAGGAACTTGGGAACTTGTTGACTATGAGTATCGAATAGATGGGAAAAAAAGTACACCTTTAGGTCTGCAACCCACAGGCTTTCTAATGTATACACCAGATGGTTATGTCTCGGCACAAATGATGAAAAGAGGAAGACCTCCCTATAAAAGCCATGATTTGCACACCGGAACAGAGAAAGAAATGGCAGAAGCTGCTCATGGTTATTTAGCTTATGCGGGTGCTTATAAAATTACAAGCTTTGATGAAGCAACGAATACCATAACCATACTGCATACGATGTCAGTGAGTATGAATCCAACTTGGCTTGGTCAAGTTCAAAAAAGATTTGCAAGATATGAGGATGGTTTATTGACAATAACAGCAGAAGTTAATGAATCTAAATTAGTGTGGAAAAAAGTAAAGTCTGATGATGGAGATGAAATTTAAATAACGAATAGAAGTATATGTTTTTTTAATAGAATATAAGACTAGGGTTTTAATAATGACTCTAGTCTTTTTTATATTCTCATTTATAGTCGATGTTCACACGAAAAAGGAATCAATTGATTTTTGATAGACAGGGATTCTGCATTATATAATCCGGTCGGAAAATCTGTTCAATAAAATTCAAACCATTCTAAGAGAGAATACGTTTTTTTGTTACCGTTAACGAGGAAAAAAAGATTGCGAGCGGTTACATTGTTTGCTAACGTTGTGATAGAAAGTAAAAAGGAGGGCATATTCATGGAAAAAGCTGCAATTTATCACCAACCGGCAAGTCACTATGCTTTTAGTTATGATGGTTTTGATTTACATATTCGTATTCGAGCAAAAAAGGATGATATTAAGAAGGTCATGCTTATTTGTGCGGATCCGTATGAGTATGAGAACGAAAAGTGGATGGGCGAGCGGTTTGAAATGAGCAAAATCGCGACGACAGAAGAACATGATTATTTTGGCTTTGTCGTAGAACCAGAACGTAGACGTGTGCAATATGGTTTTATTCTAGAGGATTTTGAAGGGGAAACGATATTTTACGGCGGGCGTGGCTTTTTTGAAGATACGCTAATTAATTTGAATACGATGGACTATTATTTTAAATTCCCGTTCATTCATGAGGTGGATACTTTTAAAGCGCCGGAGTGGGTTAAAAACACAATCTGGTACCAAATTTTTCCAGAACGCTTTGCAGATGGAGATCCGAGTTTATCACCGGAAAATGTACTTCCTTGGGGTAGTAAGGAACCAAGTACAACCGACTTTTTTGGTGGCGATTTAGTTGGAATTACTGAGCACTTAGATTACTTGGAAAATCTTGGAATTAATGGGATTTACATGACGCCGATCTTTGAGGCGCCGACAAATCATAAGTATGACACACTTGACTATATGAAAATTGATCCACATTTTGGCGACAAAGAGACGTTTAAAAAGCTTGTCGATGAAGCGCATAAACGTGGGATAAAAGTGATGCTTGATGCTGTTTTCAACCATATCGGTGATACGAGTGAAATGTGGCAAGATGTGATACAAAATGAGGAGAAATCAAAATATAAAGATTGGTTTCATGTGCATAGTTTCCCTGTTCGCTACGGGGAAAATGGGAACGTGGAGAATGCAACATCGATTTCATATGACACATTTGCCTTTACAACGCACATGCCAAAATTAAATACGAGCCATCCAGAAGTGCAAAAATATTTGCTCGATATTGCGGCTTATTGGATTCGAGAATTTGATATAGATGGTTGGCGCCTTGATGTTGCAAATGAAGTCGATCATGCTTTTTGGAAAAAATTCCGTCAAGTCGTGCGAAGTGAGAAAGAAGATGTTTATATTTTAGGAGAGATATGGCATGATTCTTGGATTTGGTTGCTTGGTGATGAATTTGATGCGGTGATGAATTATCCGTTTACGCAGACGATTATTGAAAACTTTATTGAAAATAAAATCTCACCTGAAAAGATGATTGCAAGTATTAATGAGCAATATATGCGCTATCCAAAACAAGTGAGTGAAGTCATGTTTAATTTGCTGGATAGCCATGATACAGCGCGAATTTTAACGCGCGCAGACGGAAATAAAGATAAGGTGAAACAGGTACTCACATTCATGTTCGCTCATACTGGTTCGCCGTGTATTTATTATGGAACTGAAGTGGGAATGAGTGGTGCAAATGATCCACTTTGTAGGAAATGTATGGTGTGGGATGAAGAAAAACAAGATTTAGATATGTTCACATTTACAAAGCGTTTAATTGCAATCAGAAAAAAATATCAAGCACTCATTTCACGCGGTGAACTGATTTGGGACAATAGTCGGGTTCAGGAAGGCTTGGTTATGTTTAAGCGTGAACTAGACGGAGAAGCCATTACTTTTATTTTTAACCAAGGGAAAGAGGAGAATGTCGTGTCTGTTGAAGCGAGTATCGACGTCTTTCGGAATGAAAAGATTGCGCCAGAAGTTGTTGTACCGAAAGATGGTTTTCGGATTGTGAAATAGGAAGCAGGTTTTGGAAACGAATTTGCGTATTTTTCACAAATGCGTTTCCAAAATTCTGTTATCGGTAACATGAAAAATGGAGTTGAAAACGTTTTCTTGTCATGGCTATAATAAATGTAAGGTTAACCTAGTTTTACGAAAGAAGCGTCAAACTGATTTTTTAAATTTGAGGAGGAAAAGGTAATGGATTTGAAAAAGAAACTTGGTGTTTTAGGACTGGCAACTGGTCTTGTTCTAAGTTTAGCAGCATGTGGCGGCGGAGCATCTGATGATAAAGCAAGTAGTGGGGATACGAAAACATTAACTGTTTCAGTTGATAGCGGATACAAAAAATATATGGATTCAATTAAAGGTGATTTTGAAAAAGAAAATAATGCGAAAATCAAAATTGTTGAAAAAGATATGTTTGAACAATTAGAAGCGCTTCCACTTGATGGACCTGCTGGAACGGCACCAGATGTTATGATGTCTGCTTACGACCGAATCGGGGGGCTAGGGCAACAAGGGCATTTGGCAGAAGTAAAACTAGGAAATAAAGACCAATATGATGATAAAGACGTAAAACAAGTTACAATAGACGGAAAAATATACGGAGCACCAGCAATTATTGAAACGGTTGTGCTTTATTATAATAAAGATTTAATTGACAAGGCACCTGAAACATTTGGCGATTTAGAAAATCTCGCAAAAGACACACGTTTCGATTTTAGTTCTGAAAAAGGAAAAAATATCGGTTTCTTAGCAAAATGGACAGATTTCTACTTCTCTTATGGGCTTTTAGCAGGATACGGCGGTTATGTATTTGGAGATGATGGTACAAATCCACAAGATATTGGTTTAAATAATGAAGGTTCTGTAGAAGGAATTACTTATGCAACGAAATGGTTCCAAGATATATGGCCAAAAGGAATGCAAGATAATAAGAGTGCTGACGACTTTATTCAAGATCAATTTGTTAAAGGTAAAACAGCAGCAATTATTGGTGGACCATGGTCAGCAGCAAATTATAAAGAAGCGAAATTGAATTACGGGGTTGCTAAAATTCCAACGCTTCCAAATGGAAAAGAATATTCACCGTTTGCAGGTGGTAAAGGCTGGGTGATTAGTAACTATTCAAAAGAAAAAGATTTAGCGCAAAAATTCCTAGATTATGTTACAAATGAAAAAAATCAATCTACATTTTATGATTTAACAAATGAAGTACCAGCGAATACCGCTGCGAGAAAAGCGGCTCTTGATAAAAATGATGAACTAACAAATGCTGTTATTGAACAATATGAAAATGCTCAACCAATGCCAAATATTCCAGAAATGGCTGAAGTTTGGACAGGAGCAGAAAACTTAATGTTTGATGCAGCTTCTGGTAAGAAAACACCACAAAAATCAGCAGACGATGCTGTAAAAGTTATTGAAGATAACATTTCGCAAAAATACACGAAATAAAATAATGACGTATGGGAAAGCTTTCATGCTTTCCCGTACGGACTATTAAAAGAAGTGAGAGGGTAACAAAATGGATATCGAACAAAAGGAAATAAAAAATGTCCGTAAAGCGACTTTGTTATCAATCATTCCCGGGCTAGGCCAGTTTTATAATAAACAAAATTTTAAAGGAATTATCTTTTTAGTTATTTTCATTTTGTTTGCGATTGAGCTTGCTATGTTTGGTTTTCGAGCTTTGTATAATTTGATTACGCTTGGATCTATTCCTGGTGTCGATCATTCGCTCTTTCTTTTGATTGAAGGCACGTTGCAACTCATTGTTACAATGATATTTATCGGCTTTTACATACTTAATTTATACGATGCAAACCGAGTGGCTAAACAGTGGAACCTCGGGGAAAGTGTCAATGTTAGCACAAAAGCCATCTTAAAAAATATGGTGGATAAAGGTTTCCCGTATCTCTTTACGATGCCGGCGTATATCGTCATGACTTTTGTCATTATTTTCCCTGTATTAGTAACACTTTTCATGGCATTTACAAACTACGATTTTTACCATATTCCACCAGCCAATCTCATTGACTGGGTAGGATTTAAAAACTTCTTTAATATTTTCTTCTTGAGCGCTTACCGTGACACATTCCTAAGCGTCTTCTCATGGACGATTGTTTGGACACTTTGTGCGACTACCCTACAAATCGTATTAGGCGTATTCACAGCAATTGTTGCAAACCAAAGCTTTATTAAAGGAAAACGCCTTTTTGGTGTTATCTTTCTATTACCATGGGCGGTTCCAGCTTTTATAACCATTATGAGTTTTTCAAATATGTTTAATGACAGCATTGGTGCGATTAATGCGCAAGTCATTCCACTTTTAAACCATCTGCCATTTGTAGATATTAATGCCATACCGTGGAAGACAGATCCATTTTGGACGAAAGTAGCCCTTATTTCCATTCAAGGGTGGCTTGGTTTTCCGTACATTTACGTGATGGTGACAGGCGTCTTGCAAGCAATTCCAGGAGAACTGTATGAGGCCGCACGAATTGACGGCGCAAGTGCGATGGCGCGATTTAGAAAGATTACTCTACCGATGATTTTATTTGTAACAGCACCTGTTTTTATTACCCAATATACATTTAATTTTAATAATTTCTCAATTATTTACCTCTTCAATGAAGGAGGACCTGGCAGTGTTGGCGGTGGCGCTGGCTCGACCGATATTTTAATTTCATGGATCTATAAACTCACGACAGGGACATCCCCGCAATATGCACTCGCGGCAGCTGTAACACTTATTATTTCAGCAATTGTCATTGGTGTTTCTATGATTGCCTTTAAGAAGACTAATGCATTTGGAAATGAGGAGATGATGTAATGAAGGCATTTTTTAAAGATCAAAGAACAACGAACTTTTTGACGAAGTTTTTCACTTATTTGTTTTTACTAGCGCTTTCCGTTGTCATCCTTTATCCAATCTTAATTACCGCATCATCAGCATTTAAACCAGGGAACATTGCAGCCTTCTCACTTGAATGGTCGGATGACTGGACACTAAGTAATTTCGCGCGCTTGTTTAACGAAACACTCTACCTTGATTGGTATAAAAACACGCTAATCATTGCGACTTTCACGATGATTTTACAGGTTATAATCGTTACATTCGCTGGATACACATATAGTAGATATCGTTTTAAGGGGCGGAAAAATAGCCTAGTCTTCTTTTTAATTATTCAAATGGTACCAACAATGGCGGCATTAACAGCTTTTTACGTACTCGCAATGTTACTCGGAGCACTCGATCACTACTGGTTCCTAACGCTTATTTATATCGGCGGGGGGATTCCGATGAATACATGGCTCATGAAAGGCTATTTTGATACCATTCCACGCGATTTGGACGAATCGGCAAAACTAGACGGGGCTGGGCATTTCCGGATTTTTGGGCAAATTATTTTACCGCTCGTTAGACCGATGATAGCTGTCCAAGCGCTTTGGGCCTTTATGGGACCGTTTGGCGACTTTTTACTAGCGAAATTTTTACTGCGTACCCCAGAAAACTTAACGATTGCAGTTGGATTGCAAAGCTTCATTTCAAACCCACAACAACAAAAAGTGGCATTGTTCGCGGCAGGTGCCATACTAGCAGCACTTCCAATTTGTCTCCTTTTCTTCTTCTTGCAAAAAAACTTTGTTTCTGGTTTAACAGCAGGCGGTACGAAAGGATAATCATTTTTTGAAAGGAGTCCTAAAATGAAAAAGCAAACCTTTCCGGAATTATACTTTCCAAATATTTGGAGCCCTAAACGGATTTTTGCAGCCCGAAAAAATCTTTCGTGGTTAAAAATGCTTTTTTGCTTTATTTTACTGAATGCGCTATTACTTATACCGATTTCGCTTCATCAGGCGAAGCAAAACGATTTTGAAATTTTGAAATGGACGAGCGGTTTAGATGCGCTTTCCAGTAATCAGGCGGCGAGCCAATTGGAACAGCTTAAAATTGAAGATGGGAAACTAGTAAATGGAAGCGAAATGGTTTTTCAAGATGATAGTGGCGTCTCTGGCGTTTTCGTCCCGCAACATACATTTGATGTCGCTAAGAGCGCAATTTCATTTGGTGAAACACGTTTAGACTTAAAAGATGCATCTGGCTACAAGTTTTCCTTAGTTTATCCAGAAAGTGGCGTGGTTACGAACTTGGGAGATTTTATTAACACAACTTGGTACGCGCAGTATAAACCGGTCGTATTTCTAGGAATGGTTTTCGTTTTAGGCACTTTAACATTCGTAAGTTCGCTCATGCTCATTTTATTTAGTTCCATTTGCTTAGCGCTCACGAAAAAAAGTTCTTTTTCAAAAATCAATTCATTTAAAGAAGCGATGAATTTATCGCTGAATGCAATTGGACTACCAACGCTTGTCGCGACCATTTTTGGTTTCATTTATTTTGATATCACAGTAATGATTGGGATTCAGTCACTCGGTGCGGTCTTACTCATTGCAATGACATTTTTAAAAACACGTTTTTATAAAGAAGATGTGAGGTTAGTTTAGGAGGATTTAGCATGAGGCAACGATTATTCGAAGTAGACGCATGGAAACTGAGAACGAAAGAATTAAATAAAGAACAAAAACGTTTGCAGGAAAGTCTAACATCTATTGGAAATGGCTACATGGGCATGCGCGGCAATTTTGAAGAAGGCTATTCAGGGGATACACATCAAGGTACTTATATTGCAGGTGTTTGGTTCCCTGATAAAACACGGGTGGGCTGGTGGAAGAATGGCTATCCTGATTATTTTGGTAAAGTCATTAACGCGCTTAATTTTATTGGCATCGAAGTACTTATTGACGGTGAGAAACTAGATTTATACACAGATACATTAATCGATTTTGATTTAACACTTGATATGCAAAAGGGAATTTTAACGCGGCAATTCACCGTTTTAAAAAATGATAAACGCTACGAAATTCGCGCCACTCGCTTTTTAAGCATTGAAACGCGCGAACTTGCTGTTATACAGTATACAATTACAGCCCTCGATGGGGATGCAGAACTTGTTTTAGCGCCATTTTTAGACGGAGAAGTTCATAATGAAGATGCCAACTATGACGAAATGTTTTGGGAAGCTGTGGATGTGACAAAAAATACACTTACAACGCGGACAATCCCAAATGCATTTGATACAGAACGTTTCACAGTACATGCACATATGGAAAATAAAATTTCGGGTGAAGTTTTGGCGGAAACAGAACATACGAGCTCGCTTTATACCGAAAAACGGTTTAAGATTTTAGCGAAGAAGCAGGCGCCTGTTACCCTTGAAAAACGTGTGGTTATAACAACTTCGCGAGACGGGGCAGATTTAAAAGAACGCGCACAAACGATTTTAGAGGATCAAGCTATGAAGTCTTTTGAAAATCTTTTCGATGAACAGGTCGCTACCTGGGGGGAACGCTGGAATAAAGCGGATGTGGTGATATCAGGGGACGATTCTGCTCAACAAGGAATTCGTTTCAACATTTTCCAATTGTTTTCCACTTACTACGGCGAGGATGCCCGTCTAAACATCGGTCCAAAAGGCTTCACGGGGGAAAAATACGGCGGCGCAACTTATTGGGATACAGAAGCCTTTGCCCTTCCCATGTATTTAGCGCTAACAAGCGAAGAAGTACCACATAACCTCTTAAAATACCGTTTTAATCAGCTTGAACAGGCGAAACAAAACGCTCGGAAAATTGGTTTAAACGGCGCGCTCTATCCAATGGTTACTTTCACTGGAATTGAATGCCATAACGAATGGGAAATTACATTTGAAGAAATCCATCGAAACGGGACGATAGCGTACGCGATTTACAACTATGTCACCTATACGGGAGACAAAAACTATCTGACCGAGTATGGCCTTGACGTTTTAGTTGAAATTAGCCGCTTCTTTGCGGACCGCGTCCACTTATCTGACCGGTTAAGCAAATATATGATTCATGGTGTTACAGGTCCAAATGAATACGAAAATAACGTGAACAACAACTGGTTCACCAATTATATGGCAAGATGGACGCTCCAATTCACATTAGAAAACTTAGATGCTAAGACGAGTGAGCGCCTGCAAATTAATACGCAAGAACTTGAAAAGTGGCAAGACATCATAAAACGCATGTACTTCCCTTATGATGAAAAGTGGCAAATCTTTATTCAACACGACACTTTTCTTGATAAAGAATTACGCGCAACAGACACACTAAAAAGCACTGATTTGCCAATTAATCAAAACTGGTCTTGGGATAAAATCTTACGCTCCTGCTTTATCAAGCAGGCGGATGTGCTACAAGGCATTTACTATTTCCCCAATCATTTTGATTTCGACACCAAACAACGTAACTTTGAGTTTTATGAGCCGCTAACTGTTCATGAATCAAGCTTATCACCAGCGATTCACGCCGTTATCGCGTCTGAAATCGGTAAACATGATAAAGCCGTTGAAATGTACGAACGAACAGCACGCCTTGATTTAGATAACTATAACAACGACACAGAAGATGGGCTCCACATCACATCAATGGCTGGCAGCTGGCTTGCTATCGTGCAAGGATTTGCAGGTATGCGGACGACACAAGGGAAATTAAAATTTGCTCCTTTCTTACCAAAAACATGGCAGGACTATTCTTTCAAAATTAATTATCGCCATACGCTGATTCAAGTTCATGTAGAAAAAGAGCAAGTATGCCTAAAACTATTAGCAGGAAAAGAGATACCAGTCTTTGTTTACGACGAAGAATATTTACTTACATCTACAGCGGAATTAAAACTAAGGCACCAATAAGAAAAAAGCTTTGCTGGAAACTCTAGCAAAGCTTTTTTCTTATAAAAATCTTTAACAAACTGTCTTTTTGATTTCTTTTTATGGCTGTATACTTATGCTATAATGAAAATTATGAAAGAACAGTGTCTAAACTGTTTAGAAAAACTAGCATAGATATTAAGTTGCTTTAGCATTGGAGGCGAAAAGATGAGCTTTGCAAATATACCACTTTTACAATACTTAGCGAACATTGTAGATATACTTGTTGTTTGGTTTGTCATTTATAAATTAATTATGCTCGTCCGCGGAACAAAGGCGGTTCAGCTTTTAAAAGGTATTTTTATTATTATCGTTGTGAAAGTGGCAAGTAGCTTCCTGCATTTGCAAACGGTTGAATGGATTACTGACCAGGCATTAACGTGGGGATTTCTTGCAATTATCATTATTTTTCAACCAGAACTCCGTCGTGCGCTTGAATCGCTTGGACGGGGAAATATTTTTATTCGACTCGGCACAAGAATCGAGAAAGAGCAACACAATTTGGTTGATTCTATTTTGAAATCGACAAATTATATGGCAAGACGCCGAATTGGCGCGCTTATTTCGATTGCAAAAGATACTGGTATGGAAGACTATATTGAAACAGGGATACCGCTTCATGCGAATATTTCTTCCCAACTTTTAATCAATATCTTTATTCCGAATACGCCACTTCATGACGGAGCAGTCATCATTCGTGGAAATGAAATTGCTTCTGCGGCAAGTTACTTGCCGCTGTCTGATAGCCCCTTTTTATCCAAAGAGCTTGGAACAAGACACAGAGCAGCGCTTGGGATTAGTGAAGTGACGGATAGTTTAACGATTGTCGTATCGGAGGAGACAGGCGGGATTTCTGTAACAAAAAATGGTGAATTATTCCGTGAAGTGTCGGAAGAACGGCTAAAGGAAATTTTGGAAAAAGAACTAGTTACGCAAGCAGAAGCGAAAAAATCCTTCTTTTCACGTTTGAAGGGAGGTCGTAAAAAATGATGGATCGCATTTTAAATAATAAATGGTCAATTCGTATTCTCTCACTCGTTTTAGCTGCGATTTTGTTTACATCCGTTACAGCTGAAAATAATGCGGGTGATGGTTCTTTTCAAACGGCTTCTCAGATGGACACAGAAACCATTCAAAATGTGAAAGTTCAAGTTTATTATGACAAAGAAAATTTGTATGTTTCTGGTGTGCCAGATACGGTAACGGTAACACTTTCCGGACCTAGAAGCATCGTTCAAAATGCGCGCGCGCAACAAGATTTTGAAGTGTACGCCGATTTAAGAGATGCTAAAATTGGGGAACAAACAGTGAAATTCCAAGTAAAAGATATTTCGGAACGATTGAAAGTGACCATTAGTCCTGAATCTGCCAAAGTGAATGTGCAAGAGAAAGTGACGAAGCGATTTTCTGTTGAAGCAGAAATTGGCAACGCGGCCATTGCAGACGGATATAAGGCGGGAACGCCGAAGATAGATCCAGAAAAAGTATCAATTACAGGTGCCAAAGACACGATTGAACAAATTGCTTATGTGAAAGCGAACGTTGAAACAAACACAACGCACAAGGAAGACTTTAAAGCGGAAGCTACAGTTTCTGCGTTTGACAGTCATTTAAACAAATTAGATGTTGAAATTAGTCCTGAAAAAGTAGATGTTTCAGTTCCGGTAGAAAAAGTCGGGAAGTCAGTACCGCTTAAAATAAATCAAACGGGGACGCCTAGTGATGATATTACAATCTCAAGCATCACGCCTGATACGAAGGAAGTCGTAGTTGAAGGTGAGGCGGATGTGCTTGATAAAATTAATCAAATTAGTGTGGATGTAGATGTAAGTAATATTACAGCAGATACCGTGCAAAAAGTGACTATTCCAGTACCAAATGGCGCAAAATCTGTTCAGCCACAGACTGTTGAGGTGCGAATAAAGACGGCAAAAAAGTCGAATAATGATTCAAACACGAATCAAAATGAACCCGATTCAAACAATGATACTAATCAAGGTTCAGATGATGAACCTGACGGAGATCAAACGGTTTCAAAGACTTTCCAAAGTTTAGATGTCTTTACAAGAGGATTGCCGTCCGCCTATACAGCGGAAATGATAACGCCTGCTAATGGGAAAGTGAATGTCACATTAAGCGGTCCAAGAAATACCATTAATCAAATTAGTGAGTCAAGCATTACTGCAATTGCAGATCTATCAAATGCAAAAGAAGGCGAATATAGCACTAAAATTCAAGTGAATAATTTACCTAGTAAAGTAAGTTATAAACTTTCTGTAAGTACTGCTGATTTTTTGATTAAGGTCAAAGAAACGGCTGCTGTAAGCTAATAAAGTCGCATTTTTTTCGGCAAGATGAAATTTTTAATAAAAAAAGGTATAATAGAAATTGCATTGTCTTTTGGTAGAAATGAAATAGTTGAAGAATGCAAGCAGAAAAAATCTGCTGTTAGAAATGTAATCCAATGTTTTGATACAGAAGGAGAGAATTATAATGGGAAAATATTTTGGAACGGACGGAGTTCGCGGTATAGCTAATCAGGAATTATCACCAGAGCTTGCTTTCCGCTTAGGACGCATGGGAGGCTACGTTCTAACCAAACATGTGGGAGAGCACCCGAGAGTATTGGTAGGAAGAGATACACGTATTTCAGGGGAAATGTTAGAATCTGCGCTTATTGCAGGACTTGTTTCTGTAGGAATTGAAGTCATGCGTTTGGGTGTTATTTCAACACCAGGAGTTGCTTACTTAACACGTGCACAAGGCGCCTCAGCCAGTGTAATGATTTCTGCATCACACAACCCAGTTGAAGATAATGGTATTAAATTTTTTGGTTCTGATGGCTTCAAGCTCTCAGATGACCAAGAACTTGAAATCGAAGAACTACTCGATAAAGAAAAAGATGAGCTTCCGCGCCCTAGTTCTGACGGATTAGGAACAGTGAGCGATTATTTGGAAGGAAAGCAAAAGTATTTACAATTCTTGAAGCAAACAGTTGACCAAGACTTTTCAGGTGTACTTGTAGCTCTTGACTGTGCTCACGGAGCCACATCTAGCTTGGCGAATCATCTGTTCGCTGATTTAGAAGCAGAAACCGTGTCAATGGGCGCTTCACCAAACGGTTTAAATATTAATGATGGTGTTGGTTCAACACATCCAGAAAGCTTAGCTGCATTTGTAAAAGAAAAAGAAGCTAACGTCGGCTTAGCATTTGACGGAGACGGGGACCGCGTGATTGCGATTGATGAAAATGGTGAAATTGTCGATGGCGATAAAATCATGTTTATTTGTGCCAAATATTTAAATGAACGCGGGTCTCTTAATCAAAATACAGTTGTTTCAACGGTTATGAGTAATCTAGGCTTCTATAAAGGGTTAAAAGAATTGAATATTGCAGATGTGCAAACGGCTGTTGGTGACCGTTACGTTGTGGAAGCCATGCGTGCTGGCGACTATAACCTCGGCGGGGAACAATCGGGTCATATTATTTTCCTTGACCATAATACAACAGGAGATGGCCTATTATCAGGTATCCAACTTATTAACGTGATGAAGGCGACTGGTAAGAAATTATCGGAGCTGGCTAATGAAATGCAAACTTTCCCGCAAAAATTAGTGAACATTCGTGTTACGGATAAAAATGCGGTAGAAGAAAATCCTAAAGTAAGTGAAGCGATTCGTCTTGTTGAAAGTGATATGGGAGATAACGGACGTGTCTTAGTTCGTCCTTCAGGAACAGAACCACTCGTTCGGGTAATGGTCGAAGCCGAAACAACCGAAAAAACAGAAGCCTATTGTGAACAAATTGCAAGTGTTGTTCGCGCAGAGATGGGTTTGAGCTGAGTAACCTAAAAATCCCGTTATCGATTATGATAACGGGATTTTTATGAAAGAAAGGATTTTTATGTTGCAAAAATTACGCCAAGTGGCTGCAAGTTTCACAATAATGATAGGTTTCACCCAACTCTATAGCTTTTCTAGCGCTGTCTATGGCTATTTCATGAGCGATTCAGGTAATTACAATTTTGTTTGGAACTACTGGGTCATCGGCTTATTCGCGCTACTCCTAATTGTGAGCGGGGCAGTCATGATTCAAAATGATATTTTTCGTTTAGCTGTAGCCACTATTTTACTTGCCTATACTGCTTTTCAAGCATTTTCAGTTTATTTTTATCAAATCCAGCCTTTGCTTGATAAAACAGAAGACATTCAAGGCCCATTTAATTACACCAATTCTATCTTAGCGGTTATTAGCCTTATTTTATTTTTTGTTTTCCTTTTTAATAAAAATGGTCTACTTACAACAGAGCTCAACCAGAATGAAAGTTGGAAACGCAAGTGGCTTGTGACAAGTGTTATCTTTTTAGTAGCAAGCGCAGGACTCACAATTTGGCTTTCTGTCATTATTATTCAGCATTTCCAAAATCCAAAAGTCAGCGATGCATACATTTTTACAAATGATTTTGATGCAGTATTTGCCTGTGTGAGCACAGTGCTTTTATTAATAGCAGCAGCCTCCAGTTTAAAACGAGGGTCTTACTTTATGGCGGGAATCGTGCTTGGAATCGGCTTTTTATATTTGTCTAACTATACTTGGTTTGAACAATGGATGAACTTTGCGATAAAAAATGGGTATGACCTTGCCGAAAATGAAAATCGCTTGTTCGGCATCCAATTTGTCGTAGGTATTTCTGGTTTTCTTTCAGGATTGTTAATTCTTATTGGGAAAAAAAGTAAATAGTTTCACTTTTTCAAAGTAATTCGATGTTTTCTGTGTCAAATAGGTGAATTTTATAGGGAATCTATTGAGACTTCTTGCAAAAATGATATACTAGGATAGAAAGTATATTATTGTTTTGGGGGGATTTAGTTTTGAAGAAAAAGGGTATTGTTAGTTTAATTTTAATTTTCGTTATGTCTATCTTTTTAACGGCATGCGGGAATGACCGTGTGGAGCCTAAAGAAGCGGCTGAAGTTACTGTTAATGCGCTTGTATACGGAAAAGACACGGATAAAGTAAAGGATGTATACGGTGAAGACGGTACAGATACGGAAAAAGAGTTTGAAAAGGGCTTTAAACAGAGCTTTACATCTTCTTTAGCACAAATGACAGGCAGCACTTTGAACATTGATAGTGAAGTGGATAGTTTATACAAAGCTTTACGTAATCGCGTTAAAGAAAAAGCAACGTATACAGCAAAAGTAACAAATGATGATAAGGAAAATCCTGAAATTACGTATTCAATTAAAGGTCTTAATATGAATGCCGTACAAGAAAATTTGACGACTGAATTACAAAAGGAACTTACAGCAGACCCGTCAATTGCTTCTGACAAAGATAAACTTATTAAGAAGTTACTTGAAGTTTACACAGATCAAATTAATAAAGCAGACATTGTATCGACACCAAAAGAGGTAAAACTGAAGCTTTCAGTGAACTCAAAAGATGAAAGCGTATGGAAAATGGATAGCCAAGTTCTATTTGTCCAAGAATTAATGCAAGCTTTCTACATGGGTGGTATGTAAAACTAATAAAAAATGGAAGTCTATTAATAGATTTCCATTTTTTATTTAAATTTTTCTTTTTCTTGTCTATACCAATTGTTAATAATTGGCTTAATAAAATGCTTGACCAACTATACAATTTAGTGTAGAATGATTTTGTTTCCTTGAAAAAAAGGAAAAGGAGGATCGTTTACAATTAAATAAAAGCGCCAGAACTAATTGAACGGAACGAGCGACTAGTGAAATCCTAGCTTGCTACGAAATTAGTTGACGAGGAGGAGATTAATCGAAATTTCGGCGGGAGTCTCCCGGCTGTACATGCAGTCGTTATGCTTTAGCTACAAACCATTTGGGTGACCAAGTGAACAGAGCGCTAAAGAGCATGTGTTTTTCTCCAAGGAAACGAAAATTTTTCGGGAGGGCAAAAAATTGGATTCGTCTGCCCTTTTTAACTATTGGAGGATAAATTATGTGTGGAATTGTAGGATTTATTGGTGAAAGAAATGCAAAAGATGTTTTATTAAATGGACTAGAAAAACTAGAATATCGTGGTTACGATTCAGCAGGTATTGCGTTACTTGATAAAAATGATGTTTATGTTGTAAAAGAACAGGGACGGATTGCTGATTTATCTCAAGCTGTCGCAAAAAATGCATACGGAGAAATTGGTATCGGACATACGCGCTGGGCGACACACGGGAAACCAAGTCGCAAGAACGCGCATCCCCATCAAAGTCCGTCTGGTCGTTTTACGATTGTTCATAATGGCGTTATTGAAAACTATTCTCTTTTAAAAGAAAATTATTTAAAAGAGGCAACATTTAAAAGCGATACGGATACAGAAGTCATCGTTCAGTTGATTGAGAAATTCGCGAACGAAGGTTTAACGACCGAAGAAGCGCTTCGCGAGACGCTCACACTTTTACGCGGCTCATACGCCATTAGTTTGATCGATAAAAAAGAAAGTCATACGCTTTATGCGGCGAAAAGCAAAAGCCCGCTTCTAATCGGTAAAGGAAATGGCTTTAATATTATCGCAAGTGATGCGATGGCAGCTTTAAAAGAAACTGACCAATTCATTGAAATTATGGACGGAGAAATGGTGATTTTAAAACGTACAAGCATTCAAATTCGAAGCATTGAAGGCGAAGAAATTGAGCGCTCACCTTATACAGCAACCATTGATGCGACAGATATTGAAAAGGGCACTTATCCACACTATATGTTAAAAGAAATCGATGAGCAACCGGCTGTAACACGCCGCATTATCCAGTCGTATCAAAATGAAGCTGGCGAACTTAGTGTAGATGAGGCGGTCTTAGATGCCATTTTAGCCTCTGACCGTGTGCACATCATTGCTTGTGGCACGAGCTATCATGCAGGTCTAGTTGGAAAAAATTTAATTGAAAAATTGGCGCACATTCCTGTAGAAGTCCATGTTTCCAGTGAATTTGGCTATAATATGCCACTTCTATCTGAGCGCCCGCTATTTTTATTTATTACGCAAAGCGGGGAGACAGCAGACAGCCGTCAGGTGCTCGTGAAAGTGAAGAGTATGGGATACCCAACACTAACGCTTACAAACGTTTCAGGATCAACTCTCGACCGTGAAGCAGATCATACTATGTATTTATTCGCGGGTCCTGAAATTGCAGTAGCCTCAACAAAGGCCTATACGGCACAAATTGCGGTTTTAAGTGTGCTAGCGGTTGCACTTGGTCGAGCAAAAGGAATTCAAGACGCGCTAGATTTGAATCTAGCTACTGAGCTTGGTATTGTCGCGACAGCCATGGAAACGATGGTATCTTCGAAGGAATTAGTTGAACATATTGCCGGTGAGTTTCTCGCAACTACACGGAATGCTTTTTTCCTAGGAAGAAGTGTCGACTATTTCGTCGCTATGGAGGCGGCTTTAAAGCTGAAAGAAATTTCGTATATTCAAGCGGAAGGGTTCGCGAGTGGCGAGTTAAAGCACGGCACAATAGCACTTGTTGAGGAAGAGACACCTGTTTTAGCTATCGTCACCCAAGAAAATATTAACTGGAATATCCGCGGAAATGTAAATGAAGTTTTAGCACGCGGGGCAAATGCTTGTGTATTTGCAATGAAAGGCCTAGAACAGCCTGGTGACCGTCTTGTGATTCCGCAAGTTCATCCGCTTTTAACTTCACTTGCTAGCGTTATTCCGTGCCAATTACTTGCCTATTATGCGGCGCTTCACCGTGAGTGCGATGTAGATAAACCTCGTAATTTAGCGAAAAGTGTTACAGTAGAATAAACTAAAAAAGCTTCCAAATTTTGGAAGCTTTTTTAGTTTTTATCAGATGGTGGAGTATTTTTTTTAAAGCCTTGGATAATAAAGCGGGCACCTGTCACAAAATCCACAGCCGCCATGCCGGCAATCACATAAGCAAAAAAGCCCCATCCATTTAAGTTTACTTGTTGTATCGCGAAATAAACGAATACGATACCTAAAATAATATAAAGCAATCCTTGTAATAGAAAGCGTCGATTCATATCTCTTTTTTACCCCCAAAAGAAAAGACTTAAAATTATAACGAAAGAATTCATTAAGATATGTGCGAACATCGGAACAATAATGCGCTTTGTTTTCGTATAAAGATAACAAAGAATAAGACCAATTAAGAAGTAGGAGAGTAAATATTGAATATCACCATGTAAGAGCGCAAAAACAAGCGAACTAATAACCGCGGCAACATGAATATTTATGATGTTAGAAAGACCACCATACAGCACTTTACGAAACACTAGTTCCTCTAAAATCGGACCAAGGATACTAATGAAAATGAGGAAGATGGGCGCTGTTTTCGAGTAGCCTAAAAGTTCTGCTGTATTTTCAGAACCACTAGGTAGACCAGCAAAAATGGTAATAACAAACACCGCCACATACTGAGCAACTAGTAAAATGAAGAAACCACCTATTGCAAAAAGGATGCTACTTGAAGGTTTTGCTTTTTGTCCAGTAGCAATTTTATTAAATTCAGGTTGATTTCGGAGCGTCAGCCAAATAATACAAAGTGAAGCGATGTTTGCAAGAATACTCCAGATTACAACAGAGAGATTTGCAATTTCAGTATTTGATGCTTGGCTAAATAAATGTAAAATGGTTGCAACAAGAGGTACACCTAAAATACCAGAAAATAGTAGAATAAAATAACTTACAATAATGATGATATATCGTTTTGCCAAAAAACCGCTTCCTTCCATGAAACTTATCGTTTCGTTTCAATTCTGTTCTATTGTACTAAGAAATAGGCATTCGTTGCAAATAAGAAAGAAAAAATTTAATAAAAATGAGCCCTTTATACTTGCTTTTTTAACCTATTTTGACTAATATAAGAATTGTGTTAGCACTCGAGTGTATAGAGTGCTAAAAAGATTCAAGGAGGTTATGGAATTGTTAAAACCATTAGGAGATCGCGTTATTATTGAAGTTGTAGAGGCTGAAGAAAAAACAGCGAGCGGGATTGTTTTACCAGATTCAGCAAAAGAAAAGCCGCAAGAAGGTAAAGTTATTGCAGTAGGCTCTGGTCGAGTTCTTGATAACGGTGCAAAAGATGCGCTAGAAGTTGAAACAGGCGACCACATTATTTTCTCCAAGTACTCTGGAACGGAAGTAACCTTTGAAGGAAAAGACTTGTTGATTATCCGCGAAAGTGACATTTTAGCAGTAATTAAATAGAATTTTTGAATTAAAATGGAGGTATTGACTTATGGCAAAAGATATTAAATTTAGTGAAGACGCTCGTCGCGCAATGTTACGCGGCGTTGACCAATTAGCAAACGCAGTAAAAGTAACGCTTGGTCCAAAAGGACGTAACGTTGTCCTTGAGAAAAAATTTGGGTCGCCTTTAATTACAAATGATGGTGTTACGATTGCTAAAGAAATCGAATTAGAAGATGCTTTTGAAAACATGGGGGCTAAACTTGTATCGGAAGTGGCATCTAAAACAAATGATGTAGCCGGTGATGGAACAACGACAGCAACGGTTCTAGCCCAAGCGATGATTCAAGAGGGGCTTAAAAATGTAACAGCTGGTGCCAATCCTGTTGGTATCCGCCGCGGAATTGAAAAGGCTGTTGTAACAGCTATCGAAGAACTTAAATCTATTTCAAAACCAATCGAAGGAAAAGATTCTATTGCACAAGTTGCTGCTATCTCATCTGGTGATGAGGAAGTTGGGAAATTGATTGCTGAGGCGATGGAACGAGTTGGTAATGACGGCGTGATTACAATTGAAGAATCAAAAGGCTTTGCAACTGAACTTGATGTTGTGGAGGGTATGCAGTTTGACCGCGGATATACTAGTCCATATATGGTCACTGATTCTGACAAAATGGAAGCAGTACTTGAAAAACCTTATATTTTAATTACAGATAAAAAAATCTCGAATATCCAAGAAATTTTACCTATTTTAGAACAAGTCGTTCAACAAGGTCGTCCGCTCCTTATCATTGCTGAAGATGTTGATGGTGAAGCACAAGCTACCCTTGTATTAAATAAACTTCGTGGAACATTTAATGTAGTAGCTGTAAAAGCACCTGGCTTTGGTGACCGTCGTAAAGCAATGCTTGAAGATATTAGTATTTTAACGGGTGCCCAAGTCATTACAGAAGATTTAGGTCTTGAACTTAAATCAACAACGATGGAACAACTTGGAACTGCTCAAAAAGTTGTCGTAACAAAAGACGATACGACAATTGTTGAAGGTGCCGGGGACTCTGATCAAATTGCAGCACGTGTAAATCAAATCCGTGCGCAAATGGAAGAAACAACTTCAGAGTTTGATAAAGAAAAACTTCAAGAGCGCTTAGCTAAATTAGCTGGTGGTGTGGCTGTCATTAAAGTTGGCGCAGCTACTGAAACAGAATTAAAAGAGCGTAAACTTCGTATTGAAGATGCATTAAACTCTACACGTGCAGCTGTTGAAGAAGGTATCGTATCTGGTGGTGGAACGGCTCTTGTAAATGTCTACAATAAAGTAGCTGCAATTGAAGCTACGGGTGACGAAGCAACAGGTGTGAAAATTGTTCTTCGCTCACTTGAAGAACCAGTTCGTCAAATTGCACACAATGCAGGTTTAGAAGGCTCTGTCATTGTAGAGCGTCTAAAAGGTGAGAAAGTTGGCGTTGGTTTCAATGCAGCAAATGGAGAATGGGTCAACATGATTGAAGCAGGTATCGTAGATCCAACAAAAGTAACACGTTCTGCGCTTCAAAATGCTTCTTCTGTTGCAGCACTACTTCTTACAACTGAAGCAGTAGTTGCTGACCAACCAGAAGAAAATGCTCCTGCTGTGCCTGATATGGGCGGCATGGGTGGAATGGGCGGTATGATGTAACAAGGCAAACGTGTTAGTTAGCTCCTACCCAAATCTACGAAGAGATCTCTATTTTTAGAGGTCTCTTTTTTTATTAGCAGAAAAAGAGTCCTTGAAATTCTTATTTCCTCCAGTTAAAATGAATTTAATACTATAGAAGGAGAAAACAATCATGGAAAAAAGATTTACTTGAAATAAAAGCTAGTCCATTCACTCTAAATAAAAGTTAAAATAGGAGGAGTGAACGGAAATGACGATTATGAAAACAGACTTATTAATTTTCGGATGGAAGATTCAATTAGAGAATGATTTAAAACTTTACCAAAGTACGGAAGATATTTATTTGGTTGTAGACGCAGATGATGATGTGTTGCTAAAATTCAGCTGTGCGGAAAAAGAAGTTTCACTTATTCGAACTGATTGGAATAACTTTGTTCGTATCACAGCGGATAAAGAAATTATTTTAACCAAAAGAAGTTGTAACGAATAAAAAGCTCAGCTTGTAGAAAAACTCGAAGTATACAAAAAGCAAAACGTTCCACACAAAAAAAAGACTGCTGGCAAATGATGAAATCCGAGTACCGAGGATTGTTGTTTGTCAGCAGTCTGAAGCCAGCAGCAACTAGCTAAAGTTAGGGAGTTAAAAGGTTACAAGTTCAAAGCTTGTAACCTTATTTTAACGTAATTTTGTAAAGCGAATATAAATGATTGATTGATTTTTAGTAAAGAAATACTTATTAAAAATCATCTTGTAATCGCTTACTATTTATGATACACTATAATAAATTAATGGATTGTGACTGGTAAAGCAGGCAAGACCCGTATTATTACATACTGTTTATTAGAAATGCAGTGTGTCAACTAATACGGGTTTTATTTCGTGCAAAAGGAGATTTTTACAGATGCTAATCACAAAAATTCTAAATAACAATGTTGTTTTTTCAGTCAACCAAACGAAAGAAGAAGTCATCGTCACAGGTCTTGGCGTGGGCTTTAATCGGAAAGTTGGCGATGTGATTCCAACAGAAAAGATTGAAAAAATTTTTACAACTGACAATGATCCATCGAATAAGCAACTTATTCAGCTTCTGGAAGAAATACCATTCGATTATTTTTCTTTGGCAGATGATATTATTTGCTACACAGAGAAAGAACTCGGAAAATCATTAAATAAGATTATTTATGTTACGTTAACTGATCATATTCATTACGCTGTATCCCGTTTTAAACAAGGCATCTTTTTTGAAAATCGGTTGCTTTGGGAAATAAAAAAATTTTATCCAGAAGAATTTGCAATCGCAAAAGTATGTTTGAAACGTATTAATGAACATGCAGCGGTTGATTTACCTGAAGACGAAGCAGGTTTCATGGCACTACACATTGTAAATGCTTGTAATGGTTATAAATCCGTTGATGAAACAATGCAAGTAACTATTTTAATCCAAGATGTACTAAACATCATTCGCTATCATTTCGGACTTAGTTTTGATGAGGAATCATTAGATTATAGGCGTTTAATTGTTCATCTTCGTTTTTTCACAATGAGAATGTTTGAAGCGACACCTAAAAAAGTACTTGAAACTGATAAATGGCTTTATAACCGAATTATTTATGACATGCCAAAAGCGTACGCTTGCACACGAAAAATTGACGATTATTTAAACAAACAATATAGCTACCAACTAGGAAAGGATGAAATCGTTTTTTTAACAGCTCATATTGAGCGATTAGTACAAAAAAATTAAGAGATTGTGACTGGTAAAGCAGGCAACACTCAGGAAATGAAAGTGGGATTCTCCATTTTGATTACTTGAGTGTTGCTTGCTTTTTTACTAAAAGAAAGGGTGTTAAACAGTGAAAATTTTATGTGTGTGTGATGCAAATGAACCTTATGAAGTAATGAAACGTTTTAAAAACTTGGAGGAGCTTGGTGCGGAAGTGACCTTTGTAAACGATAGTAGCTTAAGCGAAATTGAACGAATCACTGACCGTATGCTTTTATTAGAACAAAAAGGAGTGGAGGAAGCCCCGACTTGCCAAGAACTTATTGAAAATTGTGCAGATAAAGATATTATTATCGTCCACTGTGCTGCCATTAATCAAGAGGTGATCAATAAGGCTAAAAATGTAAAACTGTTTGCCATTTTACGTGGTGGTACTGAAAATGCGGATAAAGCATATTTGGAAAAAATGGGAATTCCGCTTATCCATTCACCCTGGCGGAGCGCGAACGCTGTAGCCGATTTTACAGTCGGGATGATGCTTGCTGAAAATAAAAATATCGCTAGAAGCCATGCTGCGATTAAAGCTGGGTTATGGCGTAAAGATTTTATGAATCAAACGTATATCCATGATTTAAGAAATTGCCGGGTAGGCTTAATCGGTTTTGGCTATATTGGAGCCCGCGTTGCAGAACGCCTTAGAGGTTTTGGGTGTGAAATTGTTATTTTTGATCCCATGGTGCCAGATGAAGTCATCCAAAAAGAAGGTTATATACCAGTTTCCGAAAAAGAACTTCTTGCGACTTCAGATTTTGTGTCCATGCATCTGCGCCTTGTTCCAGCGACAACCCACTACATGGGCAAAGAAAAATTTGCACAGATGAAAAAGGAAGCTTACTTCATTAATACTGCCCGTTCAGGACTAGTCGACACCAAAGCGCTCATAGAAGCACTACAAGAGGAAACAATTGGTGGCGCAGCAATTGATGTTTATGACGTGGAGCCACTCCCTCAGGATTCGCCGCTTCTTAAGTTAGATAATATTACATTAACATCACATTTAGCAGGCTTTTCAGCTGACACGGTATTTAATTCGGTGGAAATTTGTTATGAAGATATTGTGAACTATTTGGAAAATAAACCACTAAACAACATTTGTAAAAACTAGGAGGAGAAAAAAATGGGTATCAATACAAAAGAATTAGCAAAGCAAATTTTTGAACTAGTTGGCGGTAAAGAAAATATCGTCACCTATACACATTGTGCAACCAGATTGCGCTTTTCACTTGTAGATCACAAAGCAGCACAAAAAAAAGAATTGGAAAATTTATCTGGCATCACAGCGGTTATCGAAAGTGGCGGCCAATTTCAAGTCGTTATTGGACCACAAGTTTTAGAAGTCTACCAAGAATTGCAAAAAATTCTGCCATTATCTGATGATGTTAAAATAAAACGACAGAAGAAAGGCGTTATCACAGGGCTAATCGATATTTTATCAAGCGTTTTTACCCCAATCATTTATGTATTAGCTGCTTCTGGTATGTTAAAAGGGATATTGGCATTACTTGTTATGTTGAACTGGCTACAGCCAACAGATGGTACGTATTTAGTTTGGAGTGCAGCAGCTGACGCCGTCTTTTATTTCTTACCAGTTGTACTTTCAATGACAGCCGCTAAAAAGTTTGGCGCCAATCAATATGTCGCCGTTTTAATTGGTCTAACCTTACTTTATCCAAGCATTACAGCGATTAAAGAAGCAGGGGAAGCATTATCCTTCTTTAATATCCCGATTACGGTTGCAACATTTTCTGGCTCTGTTTTCCCAGCCATTTTTGCAGTAGCACTACTTGCTTGGCTAGAAAAAGGATTGAATAAAATCTTACCAAGCATGGTGAGAAACTTTTTAACACCAATGTTTTCCTTGATGATTTTAGTGCCTATCACACTTATGCTATTTGGTCCAGCAAGCGCATGGCTTAGCGAAGGTCTTAATACACT
This sequence comes from Listeria tempestatis, assembly GCF_963575625.1. NCBI lineage: Bacteria > Bacillati > Bacillota > Bacilli > Caryophanales > Listeriaceae > Listeria > Listeria tempestatis. Next base: position 20,294 of record NZ_CAUYTK010000003.1, on the reverse strand, counting down.
CTATACAGCACTTTATGGCTTTAGCGCAGGACTTGCAGGCGCATTTGTCGGATTCTTCTTCCAAATTATTACAATGCTTGGACTTCACTGGGGGCTTCTACCTATTACGTTTGCCAATTTGGAAGCCACAGGGTTTGATACATTTGGAGCATTTGTCGCACCAACAATCGTCGCACAAGGCGGCGCTGCATTGGGAGTATTCCTAAAAACAAGAAATCGCAAACTAAAAGAAATTGCTTCCGCCGCTTCAATCATTTCATTTTTCGGTATTTCAGAAGCATCCATGTACGGGACGAATATTCGGTTTAAAAGACCATTCTTTATTGCGCTTGCTACGAGTTCAGTTGGCGCAATGGTCATCGGTTTTGCTGGCAGTGGCGGTATTGCCTTTGCAATTCCAAGCATCATGTCACTACCCATCTTTATGACGAAAAACTTTACCATTTTCTTACTCGCGTATTTCGGCTCCTTTGCTGTAGCGGCCATCTTAACGTATTTATTCGGCTTTAGTGATAAAATGCTCGAAGAAGAATTGGAAGAAAAGCAAGAAAAAACAAATGAATCATTCATTAAATCGCCTGTTGAAGGCGTAGTCGTACCACTTTCTGAACTGCCAGACCAAGCGTTTGCAACTGGCGCAGTAGGTCGTGGTGTGGCCATTCAAGCGACTAAAGGTCAAGTTTACGCGCCGTGTAACGGAAAAGTCACTTCATTGTTTGATTCAGGGCATGCTATTGGGATTACGGCGACGGACGGAAAAGAAATTCTTATTCACATTGGCATCGACACAGTCAAACTTAAGGGCGATTATTTTGAACCAAAAGTTGCAGTTGACGAAGAAGTGGAAGCAGGCGACTTATTGGTCAAATTCGATGCTGAAAAAGTTCGGGATGCTGGATTCCGTGATGAAGTGATTGTTGTGATAACGAATTTAACGGAGCACGAGGAAGTCGCTATTTTAGAAAAAGAGCATGTTCATGTGGGCACTCCTTTGCTTGATATTTATTTGGAGAAAGAAGGTTAAAAAGGTGGACTATAAAGAATGTTTAAAACGATTACGTGAAAGTTCGGAGCTATGTGGTGACTTTCGTCTTAAAAAAATTCCAGAAGGTGTTCGCGGTCTCGAACCGCGAACGCTTCTGCGCATGGAAAATGATATCAAAGAGAAACGCCCAAAGTTATTCGATAAGGATGCGGCTTCACTAACGCCTGCGGAACTTAGAAAACGCGTAGGAACGTATCAGACAAGCTATAACGCACGCCAAAAAATTACGATAACGGATACTCAACTTTTGGCAAATGGGAAAGAAATATTTGTCAGACGCTACACGCCGGAAAAGAAAGTAGCTGATGCAGGAATTATTTTCTTTTTCCACGGAGGCGGATTCTTCTCAGGCGCAGCGAGGTTGATGGAAAAGCCATGTCAGGCACTAGCAGATTATAGCGATATGGAGGTCGTGTCGGTAGAATACGGATTGGCACCAGAAAATCCATACCCAGAAGGCCTTTTGGACTGCTACTCTGTGGTTCGCACCATTTTTCTAGATCAAGAGAACTGGCAGTTTAACCGGGAAAAGCTATTTGTTGCAGGTGATTCAGCGGGTGGCTGCTTAGCAATTGCCACAAGCCTTTTGGATGAAAAGCTAGGTACGGGAATGGTTAAAGGTATTATGACGGTATACCCGACCGTTAATCGGGAAATTAACCCAATTGATTTTGCAAAACGCATTCATGAGTACGCCGTAATTCCAGAACAAAAAGCCCATATTGAAAAATACTTCACCAATTTTATCGGCACAAATGAACAAGTGACAAATTGGTATGTGCCAAGCGGTACGGATAGTAAAAACGAATTTATTTCGCCGCTTTTAGCTCCTTCACTACGGAAATTGCCAGCCATTTTTATGGCAGTAGCTGAATTTGATCCGCTTCGAATGGAGGAGGAAGACTTTGCTGCAAGACTGAAAACGGAAAACGTGCCTGTCACACTTCTGCGTTATGACGGCATGATACACGGTTTTATGGACAAATTAGGTTTATTCCCACAAGCAGAAGATGTCATCCGGGAAATGGCAGAATTTACAAAAAGGTAGCTTGCAACGCCATTTTGAAGTATGATAGAGAAAAATGGAGCAAGCGAGGTGCTTTCATGAAACAAATTATTCCTTATTTCACGATGAACAATTGCGCAGAAGCTGTTTCTTTCTATCAAAGTGTATTTGGAGGCGAAATTCTTCATGAGTCTTACGGAAAAGATGTACCCGGATTCGAACTGTTTCCGGATAAACTTATCCACGCCGAACTGCATATTGCTGAAAACCTTATTCTTTTTTTCAACGATTTGCAGCTTGGAAAGATGACTCACGGAAACACACTGATTACCGGGTTAGAGTGCAATTCAAACGAAGAACTCCTCCGTTATATGGAAATGCTTCAAATTGGTGGACGCGTTGAAATGGAAGTCGCAAACACGTTTTGGGGAGCTACACACGCCAAAGTGGAAGACAAGTTCGGTTACATGTGGGAATTAAATTATACACATGTTTAATGTAATGCTCTCTTTTCTTCGTAAAAGAGAGCTTATTTCATTTTTATTTAATGAGGAGGGTGGCATAAAAAATGAGTATTAAGTTGGAAGAATTGCTTAAATTACCATCACTACGGGAAGCAAAGGTGGTTGCGGGGAAGACGGGATTGAAGAAATTAGTCTCTTCCGTATCCGTTTTAGAAAATACGGATGTTGAAATTTTGGAAGATGCTTTATTTGATAATGATGAATTTTATGGTAGTGAAATTGTGATTTCTGCGTTTATCAACATAAAAGATAACATCGACGCACAATGTAGTATGATAGAAAGGTTACATAGCGCTGGTGAAGTAGCATTAATTCTCTATTATGTCGGTATTTTTATGCCAAAAGTAGATGAAAGATTAATCCGATTAGCTAATAAACTGGATTTCACGCTCATCGTTATGCCTGAAAATGAAATGACACTCCGTTATAGCGAGGTTATTTATGAAGTTGTAGAAGCTATTGTAAAACAAGAAATGCGCGTTACTCATTTTGCGAGTGAGCTTCTTGAACAAATTTCAAATTTGCCAAACAATCAGCGAAATATTGACACCATGCTAAAAATTTTAACAGACCGCACGCGTTCTTCGGTCGTTTTAACTGATAATGCAGGCGGAATTGTGCATGCCGTTACTTGGCCACGAATTAATACGATTCGTTTAGACAAAGTCATTCAGCTCCCAATTCAAGAGAAAATCGAGCAACATGAGCAACTATTCATCACGAAACGACCGCTTTTGCAAGAAGGCGTCAAGATGTTACAACTTTTTCTAATTAAAGAAAATGAAGCTTTAACAGAGGAGCTCGCCGCACAAATGACAGAAGTTGTTCAAGTTTTTATGAATCTGTGGGGTGAAAAATATAGCGAGATTAGCACATCTGAACTTGTGAAAGCTATTTTGAATAATGAGAGCGTTAAAATGCGCCGTTTAGCAAAAATATTAGGCATTGATGTGGCTAGCATTCAAACCATGTGGCTTATCGAAGCACGAAATGCACAGGCGAATGAACAGGCGCTACAAAAAATTCAATCATATTTTTCCTCGCATTTTCAAGTTTCACTTGTCGATTTTCATGATGATTTCATTGTGGCCTTAATGGATAATAGTTTAACGCAAGGAGAGTCTAGTGAACTCGCAGAACATTTACTTAAGGAACTTGACATCCAAATTATCATTTGTGGTGGACAGGAAAATACAACAGATGTGCAACAAAGTTATGCGACTGTCTCAAGCTATTTTTCTGCCGCGAAAATCATTTACCCACTGAAAACCATTTTTTCTATCCAAGAAGTGATGTTTGCAGCCGAATGTTATGAAATCATGAATAGAGGGGAAAGAGCTATTTCCGAGCAACTTAAATCAGTTCAGCCTCTTCTTAAAATGCAACATCATGGTAAGGAATTGCTACAAACATTGGGTGTTTTCTTACTTGATACTGAAAATAATATGAATAAAGCAGCAGACATTTTATTTCTCCATAAAAACACCATCAAATACCGATTAGCAAGGTTGCATGAAATTTTGCAATATCCGGTTACAAAACTTCCAGAAAGCTATAATTTATACACATCTGTTGCGATTTGGCGCTTACTTCAAGAAATGAACCAAACGTAAAACGCGCACTGAATAAGTTTTCGTTGTTCAATTTAACAATGAAAGCTTATTTTATTTTGTATTTTTAACAATTACAACAGTATAACGTTTCTATATAATGAAAATATTAAAAAAATTGGAGGTACAAAATCATGACAAACAAGAATTTAGAACAGGCTCAGTCATGGGGAAGTTTAGCTTTTGTATGGACTGGCGCAATGATCTGTGTACCTGCCCTCTTGGTAGGTGGAACGCTAATTGGAGGTATGCCTTTCTGGGAGGCGATTTTAACCGCGTGTGTTGGTTATGGAATTATCGTATTATTTATGATTTTCCAAGGGATTCAAGGGAGTGATTTGAAACTTCCAACCGTGAAAGCGGCTGCGCAAGTTTTTGGAGAACAAGGGTCTAAAAAAATTATATCTATTATTTTAGCAATCGCCTGTCTCGGATGGTTCGGAATTCAAGCCAATGTTTGTGGCGTTGCCTTTTCTGGATTTTTAGCAGTGTATGGTATTCAGTTTCCAGTTTGGCTTTCATCACTTGTCTGGGGAATTATCATGCTCTTGTCTGCTTTATACGGAATACGAATTTTGAATATTTTAAATTATGTTGCGGTTCCGATTCTATTAATCGTTTGTATATATGCGCTAATCACATCCCTACAAAGCGGAGGATTCGCTCAAATTACAAACTACACGCCGAAGACGACATTACCGTTTTTATCTGGTTTATCTGTAACAGTAGGTTCATTTGCGCTAGGTGCAGTGATTGCCGGAGATTATGCGCAGTACACAAAAGGACGCGGAAATATTGTCAAAGCAGCTATTAGCGGAATACTACCATCTGGAATTTTAATGATAGGTGTAGGAGCCATCCTTACTATAACTTCAGGAACAGCCGATATTACATCTGTTTTTAACGAACTAGGTATGCCAGTTTTAGGTGTTATCGCACTCATTCTGGCCGCATGGACAACCAATGCCGTCAACGCTTTTTCTGGCGGGATAGCGATTGTAAACGTCTTTAACATTTCTAAAAAACGCGAAAAAGTAGCTGTCGCCATTGCAGGTGGAATAGGGACACTCTTAGCGGTTTTCGGTATTTTAAATTATTTTATCCCGATTATGTCCGTACTTTCTGCGATGGTACCACCAGTTGCAGGCGTTATGATTGCATCTTACTGGATTGTTCTAAAAGGCGATCCAAACAAATGGCAACTTGTAGAAGGGGTTAACTGGTTAGGCGTTGTTGCATGGTCTGCGGGTGCTATTTTTGCAGCACTCCCAGTTATTTTCTCCTTTTTCCCTGAAACTTTGCCGCAACTACCAAATCAACCGTTAATCGGTATCGTTATCTCACTAGCCCTTTATCTTATTGGACAAAAGCTAGTTGGAAATACCGCCCGAGGAAGCGTAAAGAAAAATTATTAAGCGTTGGAGGAATGATGATGCGTTATTTAGACGAACAAGCAATTGAAGATATAGCAGTAGGTGCTGCTTTTTTAGGAACAGGCGGGGGCGGAGACCCCTACATCGGGAAAATGATGGCCTTATCTGCAATCAAAAAATACGGGCCAGTCCAGCTTTTATCAACAGAAGAAGTGGAAGAGGAAGATTTCTTCATTCCTGCTGCAATGATGGGAGCACCTTCTGTCTTGATTGAAAAATTTCCAAAAGGCGACGAATTTACTCGTGTGTTTCAAAAGTTAGGCCGCTATTTAGGTCGTGACGTAAAAGGAACGTTTCCAATGGAAGCAGGCGGAGTCAATTCAATGATTCCAATTGTGGTAGCCGCCCAGCTAGGATTGCCGCTAATCGATTGTGACGGAATGGGAAGAGCTTTTCCAGAACTCCAAATGGTGACATTTCATTTGCATGATATCCCTTCTACACCAATGGCCATCACGGATGAAAAAGGAAACATTGGTATCATGGAAACGATTGATAATAAATGGACGGAGCGTTTAGCACGTGTTTCAACTGTTGAAATGGGGGCCAGTTCATTAGTCAGCATTTATCCGTGTACAGGAGGTCAGCTTAAAAAAGCTAGCGTCAAAAATATTGTGACACTTTCTGAGAAAATTGGCCAAATTATTCGCTCCAACCAACAAGACGAGCAGGTGAAACTAAACGAGCTTTTAAAAGCAACGGGAGGATTTCATTTATTTGATGGTAAGATTGTTGACGTCGAACGTGGCACCTCAGGCGGGTTTAATCGCGGTTGTGTGACGATTGAAGGCCTACATGCATATGCAAACAGTCAAGTGAAAATCTTTTTCCAAAATGAAAACTTAGTAGCTGAGATGGACGGCAAGCCAATTGCATTAACCCCTGATTTGATTTGCCTAGTTGATTTAGAAACGTTAAATCCAGTTACAACGGAAGGACTAAAATACGGAAAACGAGTGCGTACATTAGCGCTTCCTTGCGATTTACAGTGGCGTACAGAAAAAGGCATCGAAACTGTTGGACCGCGTTATTTTGGCTACGACTATCCATATACGCCTGTCGAAGAACTTGCTGGAAAGGTAGGGAAACTTAATCATGTATAAAATAGGAATTGATGTTGGCGGAACAAATACCGATGCCGTCATTTTAGATGAAAACTTAAATTTAATTCACAGTGTCAAAATCCCAACAAGTGAAGACATTGAAACAGGCATTGCACGTGCGCTAAAGCAAGTTTTAGCAGATACAGGTATCGATCGCAAATTGGTTACCCATGCTATGCTTGGCACGACCCAATGTACGAACGCCATCGTAGAACGTAAAAAGCTAGCCAAAGTGGGCGTCTTACGTCTAGGTTACCCTGCGACAGCCTCTGTTCTTCCTTATACGGCATGGCCAGAAGATATGATTGCCACTCTTTCAGGCACATATGCACTCGCACAAGGTGGTTATGAATATGATGGAAGTGAACTTTCTGCATTCAAAGAAGCTGAAATTCGAGAAGTCTTTAAAAAATGGCAAAATGAAGTGGAATCTATTGCCGTTGTTGGCGTTTTCTCGTCACTTAAAAATGATCAGGAAGAGATGGTCGCTGAACTAGCAAAAGAAGTACTAGGTGATGCCATTCCTGTCTCAATATCCTCCTCCATTGGCTCGGTTGGCTTAATCGAACGAGAAAATGCCACCATATTAAATGCGGCTCTCATGAAAGTGATGGCTTTAACTTCAAATGGGTTTGAAAAAGCACTACAACAAGAAGGGGTGGAGGAAGCGGCCATTTACCTTTGCCAAAATGACGGGACGCTAATGTCGCTTGATTACGCTCGCCAGTTTCCCATTTTGACAATTGCATGTGGGCCGACAAATAGTATCCGCGGGGCAGCCTATCTTGCTGGTCTTGAGAATGCAATGGTGCTTGATGTTGGTGGCACAACTTCGGATATTGGTGTACTTGCTGGTGGTTTTCCTCGTGAGTCTTCGTTAGCTGTTGATGTCGGAGGTGTACGTACTAATTTTAGAATGCCAGACATTATTTCCATTGGTCTTGGTGGAGGCAGCATCGTTCGTGAAGTAAACGGTGAAGTGACAGTCGGACCTGACAGTGTGGGTTATCAAATTACGGAAAAGGCCCTTGTATTTGGTGGCAGCGAACTAACAGCAACAGATATTGCTGTACGACTAGGAAAAGTTGAAATTGGGGATAAAAAGCTAGTCGCGCATATTAGCCAGGAATTTGCGGAAAAAGCTTACGCAAAAATGGCTGAGATGACGGAAGATGCAATTGATAAAATGAAGACAAACTCGGGCGATGTGACACTTATTCTTGTTGGTGGAGGCAGTGTTATTATTCCTGAACAATTAGATGGCGTTGCCAAAATCATTCGCGACCCAAACGGTGCCGTAGCAAACGCAATTGGTGCCTCAATTTCACAAATCAGCGGTCAATATGAGCAAATTTACATTTACGCCAAACAGCCGCGTGAAGAGGCGCTCCAAGATGCGGAAAGTAAAGCACGTGCACAAGCAACTTTAGCAGGAGCAATTCAGGATACCATTGAAATTGTGGAGATAGATGAAATTCCACTCGCCTATCATCCAGATAATGCAAATCGCTTAAGAATAAAAGTTGTTGGAAATTTAGTATAATAGGGTTATATAAATGGGGAAAGAATCTTTCTTTCCTTTTTACTGAATAAAATGACTAAAGTAGGAAATGAGGTTTTAGATTTGGCTAACCGATATTTAGCAGGCATGTATGAAGATGATTATTTTCCGGATTTTTTAGTGGAGAAGATTGAGATGGCGATTATCGAAGTGGCAGAGTTTCTTGAAAAAGGTCAATATACTGACGAAGTCATTCAAAATAAGCTGGATGAAATGACTGTTAAAATTAACAAAATTCAAGAAGAGTTTTGGGCGCATGATAGTGAAATAGAAACATTTGCACGTGAGGAAATTGCTGATTCAGTTGATCATTTACTTGACCAGCACAAGATTCAAATTGATCTTGAAGATGCCTTGAGAAATAGAGATTGGTAGATACGCAATGCTAGAACCGATTTAGAAAGTGAGAGAGGTGACTATACAAAAAAGAGATCAAACTAGGTTGACAATACCTTTTCATCTATGCTATAGTTACTAAGGTTATAAAACAAGAAAGAAGAAGCAACCCGCTTCTCGCCTCGTTAACAAATGTTCTCAGGCAAAAAGTTCAATTTTCCGTTGCGCCAGTATTGGTGTGACTTTGAATCGGCGGGTTTGCAGTTTGCAGACTCGCTTTTTGTATGTCTGCCACTGGTAGACGCATGATTTGCTCTTTTCTGACTTGTTGTACCAATAAACTACGGAGGTGGCTCGCCATTAGCAAAGACATGTTGGTAAATGATGGGATTCGTGCACGTGAAGTGAGATTGATCGATCAACACGGTGAACAATTGGGTGTAAAAAGTAAATTTGACGCACTTGGTATTGCTGAGGCGGCTAATCTTGATCTTGTGCTTGTTGCGCCAAACGCGAAACCGCCAGTTGCTCGTATTATGGACTACGGTAAATTCCGTTTTGAACAGCAAAAGAAAGAAAAAGAAGCCCGCAAAAACCAAAAAGTCATCGTGTTAAAAGAAGTGCGACTCAGCCCAACGATTGATGAGCATGATTTCAATACGAAGCTGCGTAATGCACGTAAATTCCTTGAAAAAGGCGATAAAGTAAAATGCTCTATCCGCTTTAAAGGTCGTGCAATCACCCACAAAGAAATCGGTCAAAAGGTGCTTGACCGTTTTGCAGACGAGTGTAAGGATGTAAGCACTGTCGAGCAAAAAGCGAAAATGGACGGACGTTCAATGTTCTTAGTCCTAGCACCACTTCAAGAAAAGTAAAAGTTTTGAGGAGGAAAAATTCATGCCAAAAATGAAGACTCACCGCGGTTCCGCTAAACGTTTCAAAAGAACAGGATCTGGAAAATTAAAACGCAGACATGGTTTTACTAGCCATATGTTTGCTAACAAATCTCAAAAACAAAAACGTAAACTGCGTAAAGCGGCAATGGTATCAGCTGGCGATTTCAAACGTATTCGCCAAATGGTCGCTAAAATGAAATAATAAAAAATAATTTTCTAAATTCTAGGAGGTAGACAATATGCCACGCGTAAAAGGCGGAACAGTAACTCGCAAACGTCGTAAAAAGGTCATTAAATTAGCCAAAGGATATTATGGCTCTAAACATACACTATTTAAAGTAGCTAACCAAGCGGTAATGAAATCTTACCAATATGCTTATCGTGATCGTCGTCAAAAGAAACGTGATTTCCGTAAATTATGGATTGCTCGTATTAACGCAGCAGCACGTCTAAACGACTTATCATATAGCAAATTAATGCACGGCTTAAAACTAGCTGGTATCGATATTAACCGTAAAATGCTTGCTGATTTAGCTGTAAACGATGCACAAGCTTTCGCATCACTCGCAGATGCAGCGAAAAAAGAACTTGCGAAATAAACAAATAAAAGCGACTTGACATGTATCAGGTCGCTTTTTATTTTTGCTGAAAATGACGCAGCTTCATTTGTAAATGCTGAAGAAATAAAAACTGCCTGCGAACCCGCTTGATTTTCCGGTAACGTTTCGGATTCTTTTTATAAAACTGTTGATGAAAATTTTCAGCCGGCCAAAAAGTGCTAGCCGGTTCAATTGCTGTTACAATCTGACGTTTAAACACTTTTGAGTTAACGAGCTCTTCCTTATAGCGTTCCGCTGTTTGGCGCTGCTCATCATCCAATGTGAAAATGACTGGGCGGTACTGACTGCCGCGGTCACTCATTTGTCCAAATGCATCAGTTGGATCAGTCAACTGGAAATAAAGCGCCACAAGCTCCAAGTAACTTATAATTTGTGGATTAAAAATAATTTCCACCGCTTCGACATGCCCCGTGTAACCACCAAGAACTTGTTCATAAGTTGGATGCTCCACATGTCCTCCCGTGTAGCCTGATAAGACAGAAATAATTCCCGCTTTCATCTCGAACGGCTCCACCATACACCAGAAACAGCCACCTGCAAAGATAGCACGTTCTTGCCCAGCTTTTTTTGCATGTAACGTGAAATCAAAAGGCGTAGACTCGTCTCCTGTTATTTTTAAATAGAAGTCGGTAACATCAGGTGTTAAATTATTTCGTAGTGCAAGGGGACGCAATTCGGCTTCAAGCTTTGAAAGCTCATTTTGAAAATTAGCCCCATCTTCTAGCCTATTTTTCATTTTTAAAAAAAAGGAACGTTCAAATTCGCGTGTACCAGGATTTAAAATTAAATTATATAAATCATTTAACAGCTCGGTTTGATTCTCTTTCATTTGTACCATCCTCCAATAAACCTATTAATAATGTGTAGTTTATACAATTTTAATGTCCATTTAATCAAAAGTTACACACCGTTGTCACAAGTGGAGCATTTTTTTATTATATAATAAAGGTGTTATGAATCGAAGTATTTATGCTTAATCAAAGGGGTAATTCAAATGAACAAAGTGAAAGAAAAACAGTCGTTAATTATTTTGCTCGTTCTATTCATTGGCTACACAAGTGTGTATGTGGATAAATTTACAATTGGAATCTCGCTTGTCCCCATTGCACAAGATTTAGGATTTGACCCAAGTCAAAAAGGCTTAATTTTAAGCGCTTTCTTTTTGGGATATACGCTTTTTCAAATTCCCATGGGTTACTTAAATAATCGAATCGGCGCAAGACCAGTACTCGCGATGTCCATCATTCTTGTTGGACTATTTTTAGCCATCTTCGGCTTCGGTTATTCACTACTTTTTCTAATTATTGTTCGTTTTTTAGCAGGGTCACTCGGTCACTCGGGTTATCCTCCTTCGGTCAGCAATTATATTTCACTACACTTTCCTTTAAATAAAAGGGGATTCGCACAGTCGGCCATGCTCGCTTCTTCTGGCTTTGCAGCGTTCATTGGACCATTACTAATTGCACCGCTACTTGTATCGATTGGTTGGCGATACACGTATTATGTTATGGGGGCAATTGTCGTCTTAATTGGACTTTGTATTTTTCTTGTTGTTCCAAAATCAACGAAAGAAGAAAGACTTTCTAATAAAGAAAAAAATAAAGTCCCTTTTTCAGAACTACTACGCGATAAACAACTGTGGATTTTATTGTTATCTGCTTTCTTTATTAATGCTGCTAACTATGGATTAACAAGCTGGCTTGCTTCTTATTTAAATGAGGCAAGAGGTCTTTCCATCAGCAAAGTAAGTTACATTAGTTCCCTAGCTGGGCTATGTATTCTTATTGCTGGGATTTTAGGTGGTTATTTCATCAGTCGTTTCTTTATTGGAAAAGAGAAGCTAGTTATTTTTTCTTTTAGTATACTAGGGGCACTTAGTGTTTATGGTGTTTACTTATCCAAACAATTAATATTATCGATAATTTGTTTATGTCTAGCTAATATTTTTCTTATCGTAGCGTTCACCACTTTAATGGGTTTACCGCACAAACTATTTAAGCAAAGCCACATTGCAACTAAATATGCAGCCATCAATTCAGGGGGCGTTTTAGGCGGTTTTTTTGCCCCAATGGTTATCGGCGATTTAGTAGCCGCAACAAACTCTTATCAAACGGCTTTTCTCTTTATGGCAGCTACATTCTTAATCTCTGGAGCTATTGCCCTAGGAGTAAAAAAACCGAATAATCCAGCTAATTAAACTTGCTCTTATCAATTTGAGTCTAGCCAATCGGATTTTGAGATTGGCCTAGACTCACTTTTTATTTAGAAAATTAAAGTTAAGAAATTCCTAATAATTAGATAAGTTATAAAAAATTTTTTCGGAGTATGTTAGGTATAATAAAGATTTTCCGAATATCGGTATCTAAACGCAAATGGAGGAGATGAAATTGAAAACAATTTTATTAATAGATGACGAAGAAACGATAGTCGATGTGTGCCGTCGGTATTTAGAAAATGAAGGATTTCAAGTTTTGACAGCTGGAGATGGTCTAGAAGCTTTACAAATAATAGAAAAAGAGCAAGTGCATTTAATGATTGTAGATGTCATGATGCCTAAAATGGATGGTCATCATTTCATCAAAGAAGTACAACAACGCAATAAAGATATTCCCTTTATCTATTTAACAGCACTAACACAAGAGATGGAGCGCTTATACGGTCTCACACTTGGAGCAGACGATTACATGTCGAAACCTTTTAGCCCGAGAGAACTAGTTTTACGTGTGAAAAACATTTTCCGAAGAACACATCTTGATAAAAAACTGGACCAATTAAATTACGGACCACTTTTTTTAGATAAAAATAAACGAGAAATACTTGTTGATGGAAAGACAGTAGATTTAACAATTAAAGAATTTGATTTGTTATGGCTTCTTGCCAGTGAAAATAAACGCGTTTTTTCAAAATCAGAGCTGTTAGAACGTGTTTGGGGGTACGAATATGATGGCGATGCCAATACCATCAATGTTCATATTTTTCATTTACGAGAAAAGCTACAGGTGAATGACGATACACCCGTGTTTATAAAGACAGTATGGGGGTTAGGCTATAAGTTTGAAATGGAGCTGATAAAATGAAACTGCGAACGCTTATTTTGTTATCCTACGGAATTGGCGTTATTTTAGTAACGCTTATTTTAGGTTTTAGTGCCTATAAAATGATTTTTAAAACAAGTTTGGTTATCTTTACGATATGTATTACTCTAGGTGCAAGCATTCTTGCCTTCACTATTAATTACATTTTGCTTTTACCCATGTTTAAAGCAATCGATAAATTGAGTAGAGAAAGTAGAGAGATAGCACAGGGGAAATTTTCTGGGAAAGTAGAAGTATCGGGGTCACTTGAAACGCGGATGTTGGCGGAAGATTTTAATGAAATGTCAGCAAGACTAGGTGAAATGTTTCAAAAAACTAAAGATGGAGAACGAGAACGAAATGAGTTAATTGCCAATTTGTCACATGACATAAAAACGCCAATTGCTTCCATTCGTTCTTTTTCCGAAGCGCTCTTAGATGGTGTCCTTGTTGAGGAAAGAGAAAAACAACAATACTTAAGAACGATTCAGCGTGAAACAGTACGACTTGGCGACCTAGTCAACGAATTAATGGAACTTTCTGCTATTGAAAAAGTAGAATCAAATATCAATATCGTTCGAATTTGGATTGATCAATTATTACTTGATGTTTTACAAATGTTCGATGTTCAGTTAAAACGAGAAGATAGGGAGCTATGTGTTCAAATTGAACCTGATTGTAAATTTATTTATGCCAATCCGAACTTTATTGTTCGAATTCTATGTAATTTAATTGAGAATGCTTTGAAATTTTCAGAAGTAGGTACCAACATTGAAATCACTGTGAAACGAGAAAAGAAAAAAATGTTTTTTCTAGTAAAAGACTACGGTATCGGGATTTCATTGGAAGAACAAAAACGGATTTTCGAACGACTATACCGAGTTGAAAAATCGCGTAATTTAGCTCATGGCGGTTCTGGTCTAGGCCTTCACATTGCCAGCAATTTAGCACAACTAAGCGAAGGAGAGCTTAGTGTGAGTAGCTCCCCAAATAATGGCAGTACATTTGTTTTAGAAGTTCCAATAAATGAGACCTATATGATATCGTAAATTCCCTTTTTGAAAATTTAAGAAATACGTAAGAATCTTATAAATTTTAGCTTATTTTTAATTGTTATGATAACAATGTAGAAAATAAGAAAACGTAGAGAGGGGAATAAAAATGAAAGTAAAAGTAGGTTTATTAACAATAGCGTTAGGTGCTACATTGGCATTAGCGGCATGTGGAAGCGGGGATTCAGAAAGTAAAGATAAAGCAATGAATGAAGAAAAAACCTCAATGTCTGCCCAGAATGAAAAAATTTCTAGTATGGCTATGTTAAGTGGAACGGGGAAACATCAAGTTAGTGGTAAAGCAATGATTAAAGACAATAAATTGACGCTAACTGATTTTTCAACAGATGAAGGTCCTGATTTGCATGTTTATTTAACAAAAGGTGATGATGTGAAAAATGGACTTGAAATTAGTGCAATTGACTTAAAAGACAAGACACAAACATTTGACATTCCTGATAAAGATATTTCAAAGTATGATACAGTTATGATTTATTGCGAAAAAGCGCATGAAATATTTGGGCAAGGTATGCTTTCAGATAAACAAGATGCAAATGATGTTGCTATGATGAAAGGTGATTTTGAAGGTGTCGGAAAACATATGGTTAGTGGAATGGTTACTGTCTCAAATAGTGATTTAGAACTCTCTAATTTTAAAACCGATGAAGGTCCTGATTTGCATGTTTACTTAACAAAAAGTGGGAATATCGATAGCGGAAAAGAAGTTTCTGATATTGATTTGAAAGCAACGGAGCAAACTTTTTCATTAGGTGGAATTGAAACAGCGGATTACGACACTGTAGTAATCTACTGTGAAAAAGCTCACGAAGCATTTGGACAAGCGAAGCTAAGCTAAAAATACAGGAGTGAGAAAAATGCTGATTATAAAAAAAGGTGCCAGTATTTTATTTCCGATTATTCGAATACTTCTTGGTATCAGCTGGTTTCATCAAGGGTGGTTTAAATTACAAGCTAATTTTGATATTTCTGGATTAGTTCCGAGTGTGCTAATGAATACAGACTCGCCAGATTGGTATAAAGCATTTATGGAGCATATTGTTGGTCCTAACACCGGACTATTTAACATTCTAATTCCTTGGGGAGAACTTTTAGTAGGTCTCGGGCTTATTACAGGCATACTAACATGGGCAGCCTTAATTTCAGGAATTTTTATGGGTATCAACTACTGGCTAGCAGACATGATTTATATTTACCCTACCCAATTAGCTGTCGCTGTCTTACTTATTCTAGCCATTAATCAAACAAATCATTTTAGCATTTCAAATCTGTATGATTATTACCGCCATAAAAAAAGTGAAGAGAATCAAATTTGATTCTCTTCACTTTTTTTATAAGTTAATCTCTAGCTCAACAGGACAATGATCGGACCCGAGCACATCCGCATGAATTTTCGCATCAACAAGCTTTTCTTCTAAACGGCTCGACACAACAAAATAGTCAATCCGCCACCCCGTGTTACGCGCCCGAGCGTTCATGCGATATGACCACCAAGAATAGGCACTTTCTTTTTCGGGATAAAAATAGCGAAATGTATCGGTGAAACCAGCCGAAAGTAGCGCCGTAAATTTTGCGCGCTCTTCATCTGTAAACCCAGCATTCTTCCGATTAGTTTTCGGATTCTTCAAATCAATTTCGCGATGTGCAACGTTTAAATCCCCACAAAAGATAACGGGCTTTTCTTGGTCCAAACTTTTAATATAGTTTAAGAAAGCGTCTTCAAAAGTCATACGATAGGCAAGTCGTGCAAGTTCAGGTTGCGAATTCGGCGTATAGATGGTAATAAAAAAGAAATTTTCAAACTCAAGCGTAATGACGCGGCCCTCCTGGTCATGCTCCTTTGCCCCAATGCCATAAAATACGTTTAGCGGTTCTTGTTTCGTAAAAATCGCCGTACCCGAATAGCCTTTTTTGACGGCATAATTCCAGTAGTCATGGTAGCCAGTTAAATCAAGTTCAATTTGGCCTTCTTGTAGCTTTGTTTCCTGCAAACAAAAAATATCCGCATCAACCTCATGAAAATAATCCATAAACCCTTTTTTGACAGCCGCACGCAAACCATTTACATTCCAAGAAATCAATTTCAAAAAAATCACCCTCCAAGTCTTTTTTTCATTATACCGCACAAAGCTTTTAAGATATAATAAAATAGCGAATTATAAAGGAGGATTAAAATGAGATTTGTTGTACTTCTACGCGCCGTAAATGTTGGCGGACACAATAAAGTAAAGATGGCAGAATTAAGACAGAGCTTACAGGAAGAGGGCTTTTTAAACGTTTTGACGTATATTCAAAGCGGTAACCTCATTTTAAACGCCCCTTTTAAAAGACCAGAAGTGCGCGCAAAAATAGAGAAGCATCTAACAACACATTACGCTATAAAAAACCCAATTGTCGTTGTGTTAGATGAAGAAACTTATCGTTTGACGCTAGCTAAAAATCCATTTCAAACGATTTTAGAATCGGAACGTTTAATGATTTTCTTTCATAATGGACAGTTGGAAAACGCCCAAATTGAAACGGCAGACGCAAGTTATGTAGCGTGCGGTGCAGCCATTTTTGTTAAAATGTACACCACAAAAGTCCATGAAGTTAAGACGGATAAGGTTATCAAAAATTGGACGGAAGAAGCCGTTACAGGGCGTAATTTAAATACGAGTGAAAAGTTGTTAGATCTGCTAGAAAAGCCTATAATAGAGTAGACAATGAATTGAAGGAAGTGTAGAAAAATGAAAGAAGAACTAATTCGGCGCTTTACGACGTATGTAAAAGTGGATACGCAGTCAAATGAGGAAAGTACGACTTGTCCGACGACAAAAGGGCAACTTGAGCTTGGTCGCATTCTTGTGGAGGAGCTAAAAGAGATTGGCATGTCAGATGTTACTGTCGATGAAAATGGTTACGTCATGGCAACTTTGCCCGCAAATACGGATAAAGATGTGCCAGTAATTGGTTTTTTAGCACATCTTGACACGGCTACGGACTTTACAGGGAAAGATGTGAAGCCCATGGTGCATGAAAATTACGATGGTGGAGATCTTATTTTGAATAAAGAGATAACACTTTCACCGAAACAATTCCCAGAACTGGCAACTTACAAAGGTCAAACGCTCATTACAACAGACGGCACGACGCTACTTGGTGCAGATGATAAATCAGGCATTACAGAAATTATGGTAGCGATGAATTATCTTTTAAAACATCCCGAACTAAAACATGGTAAAATTCGCGTGGCATTTACGCCAGATGAAGAAATCGGACGCGGTCCGGCCCTTTTTGATGTGGAAGCATTCGGTGCAAATTATGCGTATACAATGGACGGCGGACCGCGCGGACAACTTGAGTACGAAAGTTTCAATGCTGCTTCCGCAAAAATTACCTTTAAAGGGAATAGCGTTCATACAGGAACAGCGAAAAACAAAATGGTTAACGCAACAAAGATGGCGATGGAGTTTGACGCACAGCTTCCACAAAAAGAAGTACCAGAACAAACAGAAGGCTATAAAGGTTTCTTTCACTTGATGACTTTAAACAGCGAGGTAGAGCAAGCAAAAAGCGCATACCTCATCCGTGACTTCGATCATTTAAAATTTGTGGAACGAAAAACGAAAATAGCAGAAATCGTTTCTTCTATGCAGGAAAAATATGGGAAAGACAAAATTATCTTGGAATTAAATGACCAATACTACAACATGCGTGAGAAAATCGAACCCGTAAAAGAAATCGTCGATATTGCGTTTGATGCGATGAAAAATTTAGAAATTGAACCACTTATCGAACCGATTCGCGGCGGAACAGACGGTTCTCAACTTTCTTTTAAAGGGTTGCCCACACCGAATATTTTTGCTGGCGGAGAAAACATGCATGGTAAGTTTGAATATGTATCCGTTCAAAATATGGAACTTGCAACAAAAGTAATTGTTGAAATTGTGCAGCTATTCGAAGAGCGCGCATAAAAAAACATCGCGAAATTAAAATTTCGCGATGTTTTTTTTTCGTTCGTGAACAGTGTGCGTAAATCGTCTAGCGTCTTCCTGTTCCACAATCATGCTATATGTATGCCCATCTGAGGTAGAGAGTTCTACTTTTGGACTCATTGCAAGCAAACTCACTTTTTTCGTGCAGTGGGCAATTTCCGAATAGATAAACGTGCGATTTAAATAGTACGCATCATTTTCCGAAAAAAAAGTAACGCCCTTGGCATTTGCAATCCACAGCCCATCTAAATTTGCCTGTTCATCTTCAATTGTAAATAAAAAGTTACCATAAATAGGCACACTTCCTGGTTCAATCAAGCCATGCGAAATGGCATTTGCGATTGTATTTTTATAGGCTAACATTAAATTCGCCTCCCTTAACCATTATAGCTTTCCTGCGGATAAATCGCTATTCGATTGTTTGCAACTTTAAATGTGTCAATCGGATGTTCATAAAACTTTTCCATATTTTCTAAAGAAAGCATGGTTGTTGTATCGCCTTTTGCAAAAATTTCGCCATCTTTCAATAGAACGGTTTTATTGAAGTGTGGTAAAATTTCTTCTGTATGATGCGTAACGAAAAGGATAGTTTTATCACTTGCTGCGACTTTTTCAACTTGATAAAGCAATTTTTCGCGCGCAAATAAATCAAGCCCGCTACAGGGTTCATCTAAAATAAGCAATTTAGGGTTTGCCATCAGTGCGCGGGCGATGAGAACTAGTTGACGTTCGCCTTGCGAGAGTGTCGCATAAACCTTACCAATAAGCGAACCGCCGTGCGCTTCCTGAAGTATCTCTTTCGCCTGATTCATATCCGCTTTTGTAAACGGTTGATAAAGTCCAATACTCGCATATTTTCCGCTAAGGACAATTTGCTCTGCTGTTTCGTATTCCTTTAGTTGATATTGTAAAGCACTACTCACCCAGCCAATTGATTTTCGCAGTTCAGGTAAGGAAGTCTTCCCAAACCACTGCCCAAGTACTTGCATTTGCCCGCTACTTGGCCAAATATAACCATTCAAAAGTTTAAGAAGCGTTGTTTTTCCAGCACCATTTAAACCGAGCATCGCCCATTTTTCGCCAGCATGCACAGTCCAATTAATATTTTTAACAATCTCTTTTTCTTCCCGAACAAAAGTCACTTGTTGAAATTCGAACATTTATATCACCTCAATTTTTATTTTACACAATTATCTGAAAAAAGAAAGGGGATAATAAAATGAATATAATAGAAGAAGCGAAATTTTGGATGCAAGAAAAATTCGAAGCTGACCACACTGGTCATGACTTTGAGCACATTATGCGTGTCTATGAAACTGCAAAACACCTACAACAAAAGGAAGGCGGGGACACACTCATCATCGAACTTGCTGCCCTTTTTCACGATTATCCTGATGAAAAATTAACAACGAACCCCACTTTGGCTAAAGCTGAGCTAAGCGATTGGATGAAGAAATCTGGCTTAGATCCTGACACCGTGAAAAAAATCATCCGCGCAGTCGAATCTGTTTCCTATAAACAAGGTAAAAATTCCATTTTGGCTGAAACGCTTGAAGAAAAAATTGTGCAAGATGCCGACCGTCTTGATGCCCTTGGCGCAATTGGGATCATCCGAGCATTTACTTATGGCGGCGCGAAATCCCGCCCGCCTCTCGATTATCATCTCGAAAACCAAAACACCACTCTGGCACACTTTTTTGATAAGCTACTACTATTAAAAGATAAGATGCACACCAAAACCGCGATAAAGTCTGCTGAAAAACGACACACCTACATGCTAAAATTCCTTTTAGAACTACAAAATGAAAAAGTCATCGAAATCAAGTAGTTTTTCCTTGAATTATTTCAATAATTATTATATACTTAAAAAGCTCAAAAAAAGAGGTTCATAAAAATAAAATTTTTATTGACGTAGCAACTAAATCATGATATGATAATTAAGTTGTCTCGAAAAGAGCAATGTGACCTTTGAAAACTGAACAAAACGAAGATGAAAAAGCGATGAAACAGATGTTTCACCAATCAATTCATAGGACAGG